>CAZIXM010000001.1:0-150152 GCA_964543345.1 uncultured Muribaculum sp.
TCCCCGGCTATTCATTTTATGCATCTTTCAGATGCGATAATTCTATTTTGACACAGCCCCGTGGTAAAAATGCCTCCCCGCAACAACGCCCGCATCAACACTCCCACTCTTGACCATAAATCAGAGGGGGTGTGTCGCAAAATTACGACACACCCCCTGGAATATAGAGTAGGGGATCGCTATGACTTATTTAACAATCACTTTTTCGGCAGAGGTACCAACTGAGACTACGTAGATGCCTTGAAGAGCATCATATCTTACTGTGTCGGTAGCAGATGCAGTGTTGTAGAGAATCTTGCCGTCGACCGATACGATGCTGACGGGCAGCCCTTCGGCTCCGCTGACTACGATAGTGCGGCCTTCAACGCTGACTTTTGATGCTGTCAGCTCTACGTCATCGATACCGGACGTTGCTACGCTCACGCTGTTTGACGGGGCTGACTCGCCCTTATCGTAAACCACGGTTACGGTATAGGTATGGTATCCGGTAGCCGTTGCGTCGGTATAGGTCGGCTCGTCGATTACGTTATCGTTGAGCTTCACGCCGTCGCGATATACATTGTAGCCCATTAGTGACAGCCCTTCGCCCGGAGCGGCCGGAATGAATGTCACATCGTCAACCAGGAAGATGAATTTGTCATCGGAAACGCACCGGATGGCGAAGTAGCGGCTTCCTTCCGGTATGTCGAATTCAAATTTAGTCCAAACAGCTGGAACTTCGGTAGTATTTCCTACTTTAACGAAGTCTTCTTTTGCGGTTCCGGTAGTTGAGTAGTAGAACTCGAACTTTTCAATGTATTCGTCGTCGAAAGTCATTGCATAGAATGACACTGTCTGTGCAATGCCATACAGACGCGGAGAGATGGCCCAGTCGTCATTTTGACCTGAAGTAGCGCAGAACGAAGCAAGCGACTTAACACCCGTATGAACATAATCGGTGGTCTCTCCTCCAAGTCCTTCTAAAGAAGCGTCGAATACGATGTAGGCCATCGGACTTCCCGAGTTGGGGAATGAAACACCTATACCGTAGGTGTTTGACGCGTCGACATCAAGGAATGTCCATTCGTCAACATCGTTAACGGCAAACGATTCGGCTTCTTCAAAACTTTCAGTCATGCTTACAGGAGCAGACTCAGTCTCAGGCTCGTCCCATGCCAGCTCGATAGCGTCTTGGGCATTGGAAGAGCCGCGCAGATTGGTTGCCGCCGGATAATTGGGAAGTTTTACATTCATAGTTACTTCTTCCGAAGTGTTGTCGGTCAGAGCCATGTCTGCGTCATATTTAACAACTGCATGATAGTTGACCGATTCCGGAGAAAGTGCGTCAACCTGTGTAGTGAACAAGACGTTGACTGACGATTCGGGCTCAACTTCTTCACCCGGAAGAGTGGCTATAAGTTCGTTGTCGCGGTAAAGCTCTACGCTATAGTCGCTGACTTTCTTAGCCCCGATGTTCTCAACGGTCACTGCTACGTTAAAGTCTGTGTTTATCGATGACTTTTTCGGAGCTGAGATTGCTGTTGCGGCAAGGTTATAGTCGTAATACTCTGTCAGGCGGATATTGTCAATCGGAGTGTACTTATACGATGCAATTTTAGATACAAGTTTAATCTGCACGGTCTTTCCTGCATATTTCGGAAGTTTGACGTTAACTTTAAGCCATCCGGCTACATCGCCAAGTTCGTTAATCTGATATTCGCCAATTGATTCTTCTACACCGCCTTCGCTGACGATAACTTCGATCTTGTTGCGGTCGGTAAGTGATCCGGTAGAGGACGGAATGTTATATGCGTAGAAGGTCAGAATCGGTGAAGTCAGTGCCGACAGATCGATCTTGCCAGTGAAGAGAGCGGCGGCATCGTTGCCGTATTCGCCAAGAGAGGCGGCAAAGCCATTGTCATTATCTGCCGAAGTAACACCGAGAGTATTAGTGTCGGTATATAATGACCAAGTGGTGTTACCTACCACAGGAGCACCGTCCATGGCATGTGACAGAACGCCGTTGGCAAACGATTCGATAAATGGAGCGGTATCAGCTTTACCTACAGGAATGCTTGCCGAGAGTGCGGGAGAATAGCCTGTTGCGGTCTTGGCATTTACCTGATAGTAGTAGAACTCTTGGGGAGTGTCGGCTTCTACGGCACGGTATGTGAATGTGTTAGTCTCGAGATTTTCAGCGACAATTGAAGTGGTCTCGCCGCATACGCTAATAACATCATATTTTACCAAAGCCGTATTGATGTTGAATCCGTCAATGTCTGTTGTCGGGCTGGCCCAAGTTACAGTAACTTCGCCGATATTTGCAGTCTCTTTAGCGACTACGTTAGTGGCGGCGGCCGGAGTATTGATGCCCACGTATGCAGAATCAACAGCTTCCCAACCGCGACCATGCTCATTGTAGCCGACTACGGCGTAGATGTGCTTTCCGGCGGTGGCGGTCTCATCGGTAAATGTCAAAGCCGCTCCTACGGCAGGCTCGTTCTTAGTCTCAATTACGCTGCCGTCGCGAATTATTTCAACCTTTTCGAGAGATGCAAGAGCATCGCCGAGAAGATTCTTATCGGGTGCATTTAAGGTAATCACTGCCGATAAAGCACCGTTTTGGTCGGGAGCGATGGCTAATCCTGTAGGGGCATCGGGAATGAGGGCAGTGGTTCCTTCTTCGAGTGTAAGATTGTCTACGTCGATATAGAATTGATTCTTTCGGCTCATACCGTGAATGCCGATATAGTAGAGACCATCTTCTTTGGCTTTAACATACCCAACAAATTTACGGCCGGCACCTGCATTGACTTCCTGAATTTCAAATAGTTGTTCGGTCATGCCGGCTACGGTGTTCGCATTTCCATAGCGGGCCTCAAAACATTCGGTATAGCTGTTTGACGTAGTAAGATCCATAGAGAACTTGTAGATGTTATCTTTTTCAAGTTTCAATGGAGGCGTAATCAACCAATCGTCCATGGCTATTGACGAATTTTCTCGGATTCGAGCTTTTCCGGAATTGTAGCCCCATACTTTTCCGTCATTGTTGCCGTCGATGATGGTGAACGTTGACAGGGCGGCTGAATTGGGGAACTCTTCAAGATAAGGTGGCGCCATTTGTCCGAGACAGATAGTATTTGACTGGCCGGCCGAAGAAGAAGTGCCGTCGTATGTCGCTGTCACGGTATAGTAGTATGGAATATACTCAGTGTCAGAAGCGGCTACTTCATCTGTTATCGAAGTCTCGGTAGTGGCTTCTGCAATAACCGTTTTGTCAGGATAGCGAATCACCTTGTAAGTCATTGCATCGGCATTCACGTAGCCTCCGTTGACGCCTGCCGTAATGGCTTCCCAGCTGACTGTGAACTTGCCGTCGGCATAAACTGCGCTGACTTCCGGAGTCAGAGGAGTGTCTTTGCCGACGTACATAATCACCCTCTGTTGCGGGCTTGACCCGACAGAGTTGGCGACTGTGACATAAAATTCACATTTAGCGGCCTTGGCTATAGTGATTTCCACAGAGGTGTTGGCTCCGCAGGTTGTGGTTCCTTCAGCGATTTTCGAAGTCTTATTAAGAATGGTGTAGGATAGTTCGCCGGTCAGCTCTTCTCCGTCAAAAGATGTGGTCGGAGCGTCGAAAATGATATTTCCGACAAGTGAGCCGTCGATGAATTCTGCGGTAAGATTGTCAACCGCGGCAGGCGCTTTGTCATCAGCAAGTGGAGTCGGAACATACATGCCGACGATTTCCTCATTTCCGGGGAAATGACAAACCAAAGTTGCCGCACCGGTATTTAAGTCAATCTCGTACAACTTTCCTGTTTCGTCGGCGGCACTTGCAGCCCAGAACATGCGTCCGCTTGCGGGATCGATGCATGCTGAAGACATGTATCTGGGTGTGACTCCTGTGGAACCGATGGTGGTCACTTCTCCGGTCTCTTTATTTACCTTGACGAGATTGCCTTTATAGTCAATGGCGTACATTTCACCCTCGGCGTTGATGGCGCAGGCGTTCCATCCAACCGTGAGATCGGCAATGGCCGTACGTTTATAGCCGGAATAGTCCATTGTACCGAATACGTAGCCGGTCTGAGTATCATTGAAGAAGCAACCATAAACCTTGTCGGTAGTTGGGTCAAGAGCTAAGTCTGAGGCCATAGTGCCGACTTTCACTGTAGAACTCTTTGCTTTTTGTTCCCAGAAAGTTGTGTCAAGTTTCCTGACATATTGGCTTGTGACCTCGCCTAAACTATTGGTCTCTGCATGATGTTCCATAAAACGGTTGCCGACTTCGACTCCTCCAAAGTTGGCATCTATGCCTTCGCCTCCGACATAAACTAAGTTTCCGGTTGCCGTAAGAGGAATTTTGTACATAGCGTTTGTCTGGAACGATTCAAGCTCAGAGTAGATGACATTGCCGTAGATTGTCGGCAGATTGCCGGTCTCGCTATTGGAGTACCGGGGTACTGACAACGGTTCTACATTCTGGTAAGCCTGGGTCAATGGGCCTGTAAAAGTATAAGCCGAATGTGTCTTTACTCTCATCGGGACAAACCCCTTTTGCGCTTCGGTAGCTACTTGATTGACATTGCCAGAAATTGTGCCCTTAACCGGACCGCCCGCAAGCGAACAGACCGGCGACACAAGCGTCAGTGCCAACATTGCTACGGATAGCGTGTAGAAATGTTTTCGCATAATGAATGTGGTTAATAAATAAAAGAATTAGTTATTTGATGATTATTTTATCAGTGTTGAATCCGCCGGCTTTGATTATATATATGCCTGCAGCGGGGATACTGATAGAGCAGGTGCCCCTGCCGAATCCCATGAGCCGACCCGTTAAATCATATACTTTAACATCGGTGTCGGCAGGTGCGGTGACGTATATATGTTGGCCGGAGATATTGACTGACAGTGAGTCGCCCAATGCGGTGTCGACTCCCGAGTGTTCTAAAGTGGTGGCTTTTATCTCATTTGAAATCTTGCTTTTCCGTGTCCCTGACATGGCTGTTATGGTATAATAATAGTCAGTAAGTGGATTAAGACCCTCGACGTGGCAAGATGTAGACGCTCCACAAGATTTGTCGGTGTAGTCAGCGCAAGGAACTTTGTCGTAGACCATGTCATAAAGGACTTCAATATCGTCGAGAGCTAAAGTTCCTGATGCCGAAGGACGAGTGAAAGATATTCTTATGGCACGGGTGCATTCCGGCAGACTGGTTAATTCGGTAGTTTTGCCGCCGGCGTCATTCGTAATTTGAATAGTAGCCAGAGTCAGCCATTCCGAGCTAACTTTAATCTCAATCTTTATAGAGTTCTCTTCAGTAACGTTGGCACCTCGATGCCAAAAGCTGAACGATACAATGTCGGCAATGTATTCGGGCGACTGAATATAAGCACCGTCAGTCGACATTCGTAGCGAAGGTGCCGATTTGCCGGAGTATGATGCGCGTCCGTCGGTGCTTGTCACGTTAGTCGACCAGCCATTAGGGAGAGCGTCAAGGCCTCCTGTAAAATCACAAATGTCTGATTTGGGTTCAGTGGACTGTTTCGTATATACGTCAAGGAGATAATTGTCGGCTTCATCCAAAGCCTCCCAGTTGGCTGTAAATGATGTGCCGTCAATGTCGGTAGGCTCTGTTGCTGAAGGGGTGGAGTATTCAAATGACATTGGGGCAGTTGTTGCTTCCATGGTCTGTGAATCGTCACACGGACCGACAAAGTCGACTACATTTACATAATAATAGTAGGTGGTTTCTGCCTCAAGCTCGGTGACTGAATATGAGGTAGCCAATCCTACGTCTTCATGGTCTAAGACGAATCTCCTTATGTCCTCAGATTCGGTCGTCGTATATACCGTCAGCTGATAGGAACATGCGTGTTCTGATTCGCTCCATGATGCAGTGAAGCTTTCCGGAGTAATGTCGGAAGGCGGACTGACGGTAACAGGCGGAAATTCCGGGCGACCACCGGCCACGTCAAATGTGATTACGCCGGAAGCTGACTCTTTAATGTCGGTTATAGGGAGTCCAAGGCGTAGACCTGTCCAGGTGACCATTGACGGCGTAGTGTCGTCGGTAAATGAGTTGACATTGGCGGTTCCCGGGAAGGCATCGCCGTCGCGGCTGCCGGCAGTCTGTGTTCCGTCGGCTTCTTCGATGTCGACGTATTGATGTTCGGGTGTATTGTTAACTTTATTTGCTTCCCATATCGACGGAGCATAATCGATGTGCCAAATCAGCATACCATGTCCGGGGATATATGTGTCCCAACTCGTGTTCTGTCGGTTTTCGAGAAGATAATATTCCGTGTCGCGGCCACATTTTATTATAAATGCCTCATTATTTCCGATAGAGTTGAGCGTTGCCGACTTCGGGCCGTCGATCTCTACCGGTTCGAGCCATCCGAGGGCGTGACGTTCGAAGGCGGAAAACAGCGGCGGTGTGCATCCGTCGTTATTGTATGGGCCATAGTCCATCACCGACCAACTGCCGGGGGTAAACGAACCTGTATAGCTGGTGGCGTACAGATCGGGAAGACCCATTACGTGGGAAAATTCGTGTATGAATGTGCCGACACCGTCAGGACGGCTTCCTTGCCATTCATTAGTGCAGGCGTAACGGTCAAGTTTCAGCCCGTCAAACTCCGGGACATACCCAAGAGCTTGGTTGAGGGTCCAAGAGTGTGGCCAGATAGACTCCGCCCCACCTCCTGAGGCTTCTCCCATTCCGGCGTAGAAGACAAACACATTGTCGATATATCCATCTCCGTCGCGGTCATATTGGGTAAAGTCTATTTCGTCATCGAGCAAAGTGCATGCGTCGAGAATCATTTGACCCGGATTAATGTCATTACCGGAAGAGTTGTTCGCACCGTAAAATTCGCGGGGTTGAGGAAGTGTTACCGGACCAAAAACATCAAATGTGGGGTTGAAGAGTCCCTGAGAGCACTCTAAATAATAATCCCGGGCACTGCCGGTGCCACCATAGTCACTGAAACCCTCTTCATTGACCATGCGGGAGAAGTAATCGTGGGGATTTTCTGTTGAAAAGCTGAGATCGGAGTATTGGACGAGTATTACCAGCCCTTTCTGCTCGCCTACCGAGGGGAAACTTGCGTATGAAAAAAGGCCTAATCCGTTATTTGGGGGGGATAATTAGCTGACGATTAGATTGTTGCGCAGAAGATGCCGTTTTGGATAAATCAGCGCGGACTTTTGTCATGTCGACTTTGGCAAGAAATGCAATGTCTTTAGCCGTCCGCGATTCTGCTGGCACTGCTTGTATGCCGGAACTGATTACTTTACCTGCTGAATCTGTTGATGCGTAGTAGAAAATGCCGTTGTGTTCAGAAAGAAGATAGTCGTCTTCCGAAAAATAGTAGTGAAATCTCTCATCGCCGATTAACTTGACGTTTAATGTGGTTCCGTCGGGCTGGTTCATGCATATAATCCCGGGTTTGGCCGGCACTGCAAGTCCTGTCGCGTATGGCAAAATTGACACTGCCAATGCCATAATGCGGAAGCGGTTATTCATCATACGAAGTAATAAATTTTAAGTCCTGAAACTGTAAAATAGAGTGTCTCTTATGTGATATTTTCCGCTAAGTTATGTAAAAGGATGAAATTATGCAAGTATATTTATACGTTTTAAGAAGTCTCTAAAAATTTTAATTAGGGTGGAGATGTATTTCAGAGGGATTTTGTACCTTTGTGGAACTATGGATAGTAATGAGTTACGTCAGCGGTCGCCTTACAAGCGCGGTGCCGATAAAGGTGCCGTGTTTGGAGTATATTTGAGCGTTCTCTTCTTGTTGACGGCTTATTCTCTTGATGTGCCCGGAAGTTCAATCGGAGCCTTTTTTATGGTAGTGTTAGTGCCGGTGGTCATTTATATTATGCTGCGGCGCAGTTATGTCGCTGACATGGGAACAACAATTTTTTCATCACTTTGGATGGAGGGAATTGTAATCTTTTTCTGCGGGAGCCTTGTGTCGGCAGTCGTGGCAATAGTGTTTATGCGGTGGATAGAACCTGATTATATAGAGCGAACGTTGCATAAGATAATCGACATGTATAATTCGGGTATCGCCGGGGCGCAGGGTACGGAAGTCGCAGAGGTGCTTCAAGCGGCTCTTGACCAAAAACGCATTCCTAAAGTCATCGAATTAGTGATTGACATGCTATGGCTTGAAGTGTTCAGCGGGTCTATCCTGTCGATGTTGATGGCTCTCCTCGTTCAGGCGAGAGGGTATAAACCGAAAAAAGTATAAGTCATGGATATATCAGTAGTTGTACCATTATATAATGAGTCTGAGTCGTTGCCCGAGCTTGAGTCGTGGATTGCGAGGGTAATGCAGGAGAATGGGTTTTCTTACGAAATTCTTTTCATTAATGACGGCTCTACGGATGATTCGTGGGATGTCATACGAAAGCTTAGTGAGAAAAATCCCGCGGTAAAAGGCGTTTCGTTCCGTCGTAATTACGGAAAGTCGCCTGCATTAAATACCGGATTTGTCAGGGCACAGGGCGATGTAGTAATTACAATGGATGCCGATCTGCAGGACAGTCCCGACGAGATTCCTGAGCTTTATAAGATGATAACTGAAGATAAGTATGATCTCGTGTCGGGCTGGAAGCAGAAGCGTTACGACCCGCTATCTAAAACCATACCGACAAAGTTGTTTAACGCTACTGCGCGTAAAGTGAGCGGAATACATAATCTGCATGACTTTAACTGCGGACTTAAGGCTTATCGCCGTCAGGTGGTAAAACACATAGAGGTGTATGGCGATATGCACCGATATATTCCGTATTTGGCTAAGAATGCGGGGTTTAAGCGTATAGGAGAGAAAGTAGTGCATCATCAGGCGAGAAAATACGGCTCGACAAAATTCGGGCTTGACCGCTTTGTCAATGGCTATCTTGACTTGGGAACTCTTTGGTTCACGTCGAAGTTTGGCGTAAAACCGATGCATTTGTTCGGGTTGCTTGGCAGTTTGATGTTTGTGCTTGGTTTTATAGCTGTGGCAGTGGTAGGATTCACGAAACTGTATAATATGCACAACGGACTTCATTATACGCTTGTGACGGACTCGCCATACTTCTATCTTGCGCTGACTCTGATGCTGCTCGGCTCACAGTTGTTCTTGGCCGGATTTATCGGAGAACTTGTTGTGCGTAATTCGCCAAGGCGTAATGACTATGAAATAGATGATGAATTTTAACAAACTCTTAAAGTATACAGAATAATGAACGCATATCCGCAATTTTATAATATCGTGGCATCGAGATATTCATGCCGCAAATATACGTCGGCTCCGGTAGACCGCGAGTTGATCATGGCAGTTTTAGACACCGTGCGTTTGGCTCCGTCGGCCTGTAATCGTCAGCCATGGCAATTTCTTGTGCTTGATACTGAGGAGTCCCGTCGTCCGGTAATTGAGTGCTATAACCGTCCGTGGATAGCAAATGTCCCTGTGTTTATAGTGGCTTTAGGGATTACAGATGAGGCCTGGGTGAGAGAATATGACGGCAAGAATCATGTTGACATTGATGTGTCTATTGCTGTAGAGCATCTATGCCTTTCGGCGACCTCGCTCGGACTCGGAACGTGTTGGGTTTGTAATTTTGATCCTAAGTTGTTAAGTGAGAAGTTGTCATTGCCTGCGGGAGTAGAGCCAGTGGCCATTATACCTGTCGGCTATCCCGAACCGGATGCTTCGGAACCCGTAAAGAACAGAAAGTCGTTTGACGAGGTGGTCAGATGGGAAAAGTTTTAAGCATATTGCTTTCTGCCGGAATGGCGGTCGCTATAGCCGGATGTAACACCACCGGATGTGTCGACAATAAAAGCTCAATACCTTTGGCCGGCTTTTATTCATACGAGACATTGGGAGCCATATCGCTCAGCAATATATCTGTTGGCGGAATAGGCGCTCCAAACGATTCGTTACTGTTGGATAATACGTCTGCATCTGAGGTCTATCTGCCGTTTCGCTCGCTATATGAGGAGACAGCATTCTTTATAAGGTACGAAGATACGGGTGTTTACGATGATCCTGACGAGGATGAGTCAGGCGAAGATGATTCCGAAGACCCGGAGGGGGGCGAGGGGGAGGCCGATGAGAATGTCTCGGCCGATTCTTCTCCACGCAGAAGAGTTGTCTCCCGCGCAGTTATAGTACCGGCCATTGCCGACACGTTGACGTTTAAGTATGAGCGAATACCTTATTTTGCTTCGGAAGACTGTGGCGCGATGTATCGTTATAAGGTTACTGAATTTACGGCTACGCGCTATATGATAGACTCCATAGCGCTTGTCGACAGTGTTATGACTAATGTAGACCGGCAGACAATACAGATTTATTTCAGAACTCAAACGTCTGACGACACCGATACAGAATCATGAGCTATATAAAATATGTCATATTATGCATAATGATGGCATTCGCCATAGCCGGGTCGGCACAGAGGCGTGTGACTCCGATCAAGAATCCGGATAACACTCCAACTCAGACTGAAACGACTAAGGAGAAGAAGGCCGCTACCATAAAGCGCGCCGACGGCACAGAAGTGGCTGCACGCCCTGCGAGTGTTATAGAAATGAGGGATACGCGCGGACATATTGTGCTTGTTGACACTATTTCGGGCGTAGAATACCGCGATACGATTCTGACCGAGGCGCCAAAATTGGTATATCCATTTGTCGAGGCCGCGAGTGTCGGCGTAAATCTGTGGGATCCGATAATGCGTGCTCTTGGGCAGAAGTATGGTTTAATTGGCTTCTGGGGCGAATTTAGCATCCATAATTGGTTTAAACCGTACGTGGAATTTGGTCTTGGTATGGCAAACAATTCTCCTAAAGACGAGAATTATACTTATAAATCGTCAATGGCGCCATATTTAAAAATCGGTTTAAACTATAATTTCCTGTATAATTCCACCCCGGATTATTCTGTCTACCTTGGACTGCGCTATGGTGTCAGCCACTTCAATTACGAACTTGAAGGTGTTGTTATAGATCAGGGGTATTGGGATGAAAATCAAGTAATGAATATCCCCAAACAATCAGCTACGGTCGGATACGCTGAGTTCTTAGTAGGACTTAAGGTGATGATAGTCAAGAACTTTTATCTCGGATGGGAGTTAAAGGCACATGCTTTGCTCCATAAAGGGAGTCATTTGAACGGCAATCCGTGGTACATACCCGGCTATGGTACAGATCCGTCGCTGTTCACCGGAAGCTTTTCTCTGAGTTATAGACTTCCGTTAGGTAAGAAAAAGTCGGCAAGTGTTGAGGGCATTCCTCCCGGCGCAGATCCGGATTCCGTGGAGTAAAGGTTTTGATTTGTTAAAGAATGTTATTTATTTTAAATATGCATTCTTCCATATAGCCCAAATAATTATATTTGTGAGCATCGAAAATCACGGCAATCATTCGGGGAAATTTATTGGTTAATGAATCTTAATGCGCTAATATTATCAATAACCAAGCAACAATTGGGTACTCTGCCGACAGTCACTTATCCGGGACATATAGTGGTAGTGAACACGGCCGAGCAAGCCGTCAGCGCGCTTGAAATAATCGGAAGATATCCTGTGGTTGGCTTTGATACCGAGACAAAGCCTTCTTTCCGTAAGGGGCGGACTAATCCGGTGGCTTTGATTCAAATCTCCGTTGGTGACTGTTGCTATCTGTTCCGAATCATCAAATTCGGCTTTATCCCTGAATTCAAGCGCTTTTTCGAGAATGAATCTATACTTAAGATCGGTCTTTCGCTTAAAGATGATTTTCATGTCCTACACAAGACTCTTGACTTTGAGCCGATAGGTTTTATTGACTTGCAGGATTTTGTTAAAAACTATAATATACACGACACGAGTCTTCAAAAAATATACGCCATCATATTCAAAGAGAAAATATCTAAAAGCCAGCGTCTGTCAAATTGGGAGGCAACATCGCTGACCGCCCCGCAACAGATATATGCTTCAATCGATGCGTGGGCGTGTTTAAAGATTTACGGCTATCTGAAGTCGGGGGCTTTCAATCCGGAAGCGTCAGAATTCATAGCCACTCCTGAATCGACTAACTAAAAACTCATTTAATGTTTCATCCATGAAAAAGTCCACATACATACCCTTAATACTTTTCGCATATCTCTGCGTGATGAGCTACATTGGGCGGGGAGAATTTTTTGCCGGGCATTATTTCTACTATTTTGGAATAATCGGCACAACTTTAGTGTGCATAATTTTATTGCATTTCTTTATGAAGAAACGCGAAGTGCTGAGGCGTGAGCGTGAAAACGACATTAACCGTAATCGTTGACTACTCCGGCCAATTCCGCGCATCGCCACTCCTTCAGCGGTGGCGAAACAGTACTCAATAATTCCGACTTTAAATGCTAAGTTATTTTACCTCCCATTCAAAAAGCCCGGCAGAATTATCGTCGGGTAGGGTTACTTCCAATTTAACTGCCGAGGTTTCGACCGGATTGAAATTGACAGTGTTGGGAGCACCTCTTTCGATACGATAACTGTCAGCTCCGGTCACGGGTTGCCATTCGCCTTGGGTGTCACGGTAATAAATTGCCCACGATTTAGGCACACGGCAACCTCCCCAAGGGGCATCGTCGAACCAGTAGACAGTAGAGCTTTTCACTGTGGATAGTTCGGGAAATTCATAGGTAATCCATTCTGTAGTAGCTTGCGCCGGCCACCAATGATAATAAGGGGCTGACATATCATACTCGTCTTTCGGCACCAGCCGGTCGTTGATTGCAGTGATAGACGATACATTGTGTGAGGCTCCGATTATACTCTTCGATGCTAAAGTCGCAGGCATAGACGGGCGTGAGGCAGTTAGTTCACGTGGCAACCATACCGACATTGCTCCTGACCCTCGGTGACACCAGGCGTAATAAGGAATTAGGGTGAGTTTAACATCAGTGGCCGACAGACGTCCGTCGGCACCGAATTTCAGAGCTTGGGCATCGGTGACAAGTTGGGTGATGCCATATAAAAGTTCGGGCTTTTCGTCTATCGAGATGGATGGCGATTGGTTTACGAGAATTCCGGATATATCAAAGTCGTTGTCAGGCCATTCTGCACAATAGACAATCGGCCCGCGTTCGAAGGCCACTCGCCCTCTGTCGGCTTCGACTTTATTGTTTGCTATAACCGTTCGTGGCTCCATGTCGAAATGTACCTCGATTTTATCGTCTTTTTTCCACTTGCGGTCAATGGTAAAATAGCCGTCATTAAGTTCTGAGTCTATCGCCTGGCCGTTAACGGTTATGCTATATCCGAGTTGCTTATCGTCGGAGTATGTATATAGGTCGCTTGGTAATACCTGTCCGCGTACCCAACCGGGAACGCGAATCTTAAACGCAAAGTTGCCTGCTTTGTTCTTGTCGACGGTTAATGTTATGTCGCCGTTCCACGGATATTGGGTCGACTGGCTTAAAACGACATTTTTGCCGTCTACGTCAAGATCAGCCGTGTTAGACATAAAAAGGTTGACATATACGTCACGATCTTTTACAGCGTACACGTATCCCGGGAGAGAAGGAATAAAGCGACAAATGTTAGATGGACAGCAGGCACAACCAAACCAGGGCTGACGTTGGTGCTGGCCGATAGATTCAAGTGGATTCGGATAGAAGAAGCCTCCGCCGTCGAGCGATACGCCGGAAATTAATCCATTGTATAACGTGCGTTCCAAAACGTCATAATATTTGGAATCGCCGTGGAGAAGGAACAGCCGGTAGTTGACGTAGACGTTTCCTATGGCGGCGCAAGTCTCGCAGTAAGCCGACATGTTTGGCAACTCATAATTTGCGCCGAAAGCTTCGCCACTGCTTGTGGCTCCGATGCCTCCGGTAATATAGCATTTTTTCCCGACAATGTTATCCCAAATTTTGTCGATCGCCCGAATATAAGCAGAGTCGCCGGTCAAGGCGGCGACATCAGCCATGCCGGCATACATATATGAGGCGCGGACGGCGTGTCCGACTGCTTCATCTTGATCGACAACAGGTTTGTGGGCTTGGCTATATTTGTCAGTGCGTGATGTATATCCTCGTTTGTCAAGGAAGAATTTTGCTTGATTGAGATACTTCTTGTCACCTGTGACAAGATACAGCTTTGCAAGACCCATTTCTGCTATCTGATGTCCTGGAACTCGAACTACCTGACCCGGATTGTCACCGATCTCTCGACAAACGCAATCGGCGTATTTTATAGCTATATCGAGAAAATTACGTTTGCCTGTAGCCTGATAATGTGCTATTGCACCCTCAACCATGTGCCCTAAATTATAGAATTCATGACTTAAGTCTTCGACTTTTTCCCAGCGTTTCGATCCGGCCCACTGATGTGGATGTTTAGGGTTCATGGTTCGACTTGTGTAAAGATAGCCGTCAGGTTCCTGAGCGGCCGCCACTATTTCGAGAACGCTGTCGATATAGTGTTCGAGCTTTTTATCGGGATAGGTTTGAAGCAGGTAGCTTGCTCCTTCGATGGTCTTGTAAACATCGGTATCGTCAAAGGAATATCCGCCCACTTTGACCGTGTCGCTCGGATGTGCCGCATTGATAAAATTTTTATAGCGGCCCGTCTCCTCACACTTGCTGAAGGCCAAAGGAATGGTCACTTCCCGACTTGCTTTAAGTCGCTGTCCCCAAAAATTGTCCGTTACTTTTACAGAAGTAAACGGTACCGGTGCAATTGGATAACCATGATGCCCGGGATTAGGTTCCGCCCCTAATCCTCCGATAACGGCTACGGACATAAGAGCCGCTGATAAAAATTTTTTCATTGCAGTCTGTTTTGAATAAATGGGATATTTTTACTTCGGATCTAACCGGATGGCAAAACCGCCACCCGAAGCGAGGTCAATCTTCATTGTAGTTGATGAATCTACTTCCGCTTCAGATCTTGAATAGTCTTCGGCATTTCGGTCGCAGTTTATTCCGTCCTTCATTATCACGGCATTGTAACGGAGGCCATTAGGGAGGAATGATAGGTCAAATTGCAGTTCGCGCGGATCCCAATTTGTCAGTCCCCCGATAAACCAACTGTCGCCTGCACGGCGTGCGGTTATGATATATTCGCCAAGATGTCCGTCGAGAATGGCCGTTTCGTCAAAGACTGTCGGAAGTCCGGTTATGAATTCTACGCATTCTTCTTCGCCGATGTAGTTGGTTGGCGCGTCGCAAAGCATAGTAAAGGGTGAGTCGTGTACGATATAAGTTGCGAGCTGATGGCTTCTTGTGCCCATGCTTATTGGATGGTTGTAAATGGCTTGCCAATCCTTCTTATTTGCGTTACGCATAGCCCCCGGCGTGTAGTCGACCGGACCTGCCATCATTCTGATGTACGGGAAAATGACATCGTAAAGAGGCATGTTTTTCTCAATTTTGGTCCATTTAACTTCTTCCATTCCAAACACGCCTTCGAAATTCAAAACGTTTGGGTAAGTACGGTTTATTCCGGTAGGCTTATATATTCCGTGGTAGTCGAGGAAAAGTTTGTGGCGGGCGGCCGCGTCGGCAATGCGGTACGTACGCTCGACTGCCGGTTGGTCGTCGCGGTCAAGGAAGTCGACTTTGAATCCGGCGATACCCATGTCGGAATATTTTTTACATGCATCTTCGAGCTGGCTGTCAAGAATATTGAAGATGGTCCATAGCACTAAGTCAACACCTTTTGACTTGCCGTAAGCTACGAGTTCTTCGAGATCAATTTCGGGAATGGTTGTTAGCATGTCGTTCTTTTTTGAATCAAACCATCCTTCATCAAGAACGACGTATTCTATGCCATTCTGAGAGGCAAAATCAATGAAATATTTATAAGTATCGTTGTTTATGCCGGCTTTAAACGGGACGTTTTTGAGACCCCAATTGTTCCACCAGTCCCATGCCACTTTCCCTCCGCGAATCCAAGAAGTATCTGTCACTTTTGAGGGGGATGCCAAGGCGTAAACTAAGTTGTTGACAGGCATCTGAGTGTCGTTTGTTGTTATGGCAAATATTCGCCAAGGGAATGTTCGGGATCCTGCCGTCTTAGCGATATAGTCTTCTCGCTCGGTCACATATTCCTGATAACGACGTTTATGAAAGTCGTATTTTGCCGGGTACTTGGCATGAATGCCTTTCAGCGCCAGGTTTTGCTTGTCGACGGTGACGAAAGTGCCGGGAAACGATTCCATGTCGCTTTCGAGCAACGTAAGTTTGAGTCCGTTACCGTAGTCGACCGTTGCCGGAAGAAACGCCAGCTTATCTTCAGCTTTGCTTACCGGAGTTATGTCGTAAACGTTCTGGAATGACATAGCCATCGGGGTCTTGTCGCTGTTACTGTAAGATATGTAGAGGGTAAGATCGGATGGAAGATTGACTTGGACAGTCTCGTCGTTAACTATGAGTTCCTGCTTTTTTGAGGTGGTGTAGAACCTATAGGCCACACCGTCGTCAAAGGCGCGGAATGTCACCCCTCTGTCCCCGTTTAATTTTAGGTCAAGTTCATTGTAGACCACTGAGAACTGTTTTTGGCGGTAAAACGGAGCGTCGATTGTCTCCTTAATGTCCACCTTGTTTCGGGCACTTTTAACTGTGATGTCCGCAGAACCTCCGGCAACATCGAGACCTATCGGTGACGGTTCAACGAGGGTCTTACCCTCGCGGACCACTTGATAAGTCAATTGTCCGTCGGTATTATCCACAGTCACTGTTATACACTTGTCGGGCGACACGACAGAATAAGTCTTGCCCCACAAACCTGGCGCACATAGCGCGATAGCGGTCACTGCCGCAAGAAATTTGGTACTGGTTGATTCCATGTTTGGCATTAGTAGAGGCTATTAAAACCTCGGTTAATCACTTTAATATGCAAAGTAACATCTTTTTGGCCTAAAATCGTAAAAAATATCCAAATATATTCAAAAAAGTGGGCTCTTAGCATGTTTAAGGACTTTTGTAGGGAAGTTAGAGCCGGAAAATTGGTGAGGTAATAAATAAAACGTTAACTTTGTGTCATACAATCATTGACACATAAATGACCTTAAAATGGAATCATTTAAGCATATCATAGTACTGCTGTTCGCATTTGTGGCTTTATCGGTGACTGATGGAGGCTGCATATTTGCGCAGACGGCGGAATTGCTGCCTTCGGAGGAATATGGAATAGACTCATCGAGGGTTTATAATATGTATGTTGGCATCAGGAACATGAACTTTATCAAAGACAATGAGTTTAGCGGTTCTGTGATGAAGGGCTATACCATCCCGGGCTTATGGTTACAGCCGTCGGTGAAATATTATCCGCTTAAGAATGTAAAACTTGAAGCAGGGTTTCACGCATTGATATATGACGGTGCCGTAAAGTATCCGAACTTTGCATATCAGGACATTGCCGTGTGGAAAGGCGCACAATATCAAAGAGGTGCCCATATTTTGCCCATGTTTCGAGCCCAGGTGCAGTTGGCGAACGTGCAGTTAGTCTGGGGAACGCTATATTCAGGTTCGTCACACGGACTGATGACACCGCTTTATGACCCTGAATTGGACTTTTCCGCCGATCCCGATCTCGGATTTCAGGTGCTTGTTGACAGCCGAAGGCTGCATCTTGATGCGTGGATTAACTGGCAGAGTTTCGTGTTTAGATTAAGTGACCATCAAGAGGCTTTTACTGTAGGCTTATCGGCTCGGACGTGGCTGAATCCGGAAAGTAAGAAACTTAAGTGGTATGTCCCGATTCAATTTCTTGCACAACATAGGGGTGGAGAGATTATAGATACTGACGAACGTCAGGTGCGTACGCTTATGAATGGCGCTGTGGGAGTCGGTGCGGAATGGAATGTCGGACGTGGTTTCCTTAGAAGCCTTGGCGCAGAAGCGGCGTTTTTGGGCTATTATCAGCAATCGGGAACTCTTTGGCCTTTCGACAGCGGAACTGCTGCATATTTTACGGCAGATGCGCAGTTGGGCAATTATTTTAATGTCCGGCTTGGATATTTCCATGGTAAAAAATTCATTTCGATGTATGGACTCCCTTATTTCGGTTGCGTGTCAATGAAAAATGAGGGAGCAACGTACGACGGCATGACCACAGTGTTTGGTTCGGTTGAATATCGGCGAAGCCTAGCTAAAGGGTTCACGCTCGGCGTATGGGGAGATATTTATGAAGTACATCCCGGGAAAATGAAGTCGGCCGACGGCAATGTGTCGGGAGGCGGGTCAGCAACGAATTTTGCCTTTGGGGCTTATTTCAGAGTGGATTTTGACTTTCATATATGGAATTCGAGGAGATAAACTTAGGAAAATAATAACCATTAAACATAAACAAACATGAAGAGCATTACTGTTCGTAATTTTTCTTTTTGGGGGCTTGCATTGACGCTATGTGCGTGCTCGACAGAATCAGTCTATCAGAGACCTGACGCACCCGTTAAGGAAGTGCCGTTCACTCAAGTTCATATTGAGGATAATTTTTGGGCACCAAGAATAGAGATTAACCGTACTGTGTCAATACCGTCAGCATTCAAAGAGTGTGAAAAAAATGGCCGGTTTGACAATTTTGCCATTGCGGCAGGATTGAAAAAGGGTGAACATCGTGGAGATTTTTCATTTGATGACACCGACCCTTACAAGATAATTGAAGGAGCTTCATATTCGCTTGCAGTGAAATACGATGCCGAACTTGATGCCTATCTTGACAGCGTAATAGGCCTTATTGCTGCGGCACAAGAACCTGACGGCTACCTTACGACATGCGTAACCAATAATTGTACCCGACTATCCGGTTGGTGGGGAACCCATCGTTGGGAAAAAATCAACAGTCATGAACTTTACAACAGCGGTCATCTATATGAAGCGGCTGTGGCTCACTATACGGCAACGGGCAAGCGCGCTCTGCTTGATGTGGCAATTAAAAATGCCGACCTTGTGTGCGATGTGTTCGGGTCCGACGAAGGTCAAAAGCATGTGCCGTCAGGCCATCCGATAGCCGAAATGGCACTTGCAAAACTGTATAAGGTGACCGGCGACGACAAATATCTAAAGACTGCTAAATACTTTGTAGAAGAGACGGGCAGAGGGACGGACGGACACCGATTGAGCGAATATTCCCAAGACCACAAACCAATTTTGACTCAGGATGAGATAGTCGGACATGCCGTTCGTGCCGGCTACCTGTTTTCCGGTGTCGCAGATGTTGCGGCACTTACCGGTGATTCTGCTTATTTTGGCGCGATTACACGCATTTGGGACAATATGGCTTCGCGGAAACTGTATATCACCGGCGGGATAGGGTCGCGGGCCCAGGGTGAGGGCTTCGGACCGGACTATGAGCTTAATAACCATACGGCTTACTGTGAGACTTGTGCCGCCATAGCTAATGTCTATTGGAACTATCGAATGTTTCTTGCAACTGGCGAGGCCAAGTATGCCGACGTTTACGAGCGGGCGCTTTACAATGGAGTCATCTCGGGCGTTTCGCTTTCAGGCGACCGCTTTTTTTACGATAATCCTCTTGAGTCGATGGGTCAGCATGAGCGCCAGGCATGGTTCGGGTGTGCATGTTGCCCGGGCAATGTCACCAGGTTTATGGCCAGTGTTCCTACATATATGTACGCCACTCAGGGCAATGATGTGCTTGTAAACCTGTATATTCAGTCGAAGGCCAACATCGCTACTGCGGATAATAATATAGAATTAGCTCAATCGACGGCATATCCTTGGGATGGGAATGTTAAGTTTACGGTTAATCCCGAGAAAGAAGGGGAATTTGCATTGCGTTTCCGTATTCCCGGATGGGCTTGTGACACACCGGTACCTTCTGATTTGTATACGTTCACAGATGCGTCTAAGTCCGGATATTCACTTAAAGTCAATGGCTTAAAGACAGACATTATGAGTGGCGACGGCTACGCGACGGTTAAGAGGGTGTGGAAGTCAGGAGATGAGGTGGAATTGATTCTGCCGATGGACGTGCGCCGAGTGCGGGCACATGAGAAGGTGGCCGACGACAAAGGTAAGCTTGCCATCCAGCGCGGTCCGGTCATGTACTGTCTGGAGGGGCGCGATCAGGCCGACAGTACTGTATTTGACAAATTCATTCCTGACGGGACTAAGTTTGCCGCAGTGTATGACCCGGAGCTTCTCAACGGCGTGGTCATTCTTGAGTCTACGGCTAAGCAGTTGCTCTCGGACGGGAGCGTTAAGGATGTGCCGGTCAGAGCAATACCTTATAGCACATGGAATAATCGAGGAGCCGATGAGATGGCGGTTTGGATTCCTGAATCGGTCGAAATGGCCCGTGCCGTTCCGTCGCCGACCATCGCGAGTCGGGCAATGATGTATTCAGAGCCTACAAATCTGACTTCCGATGCCCCGGCCGCAACTTCTAATCTACAGTGGGCTTGGGGCTACAATGACCAGTGGGAGCCTGCATCTTCGGCCGACACTTCCAAGCCGTATCATTACTGGTGGCTTCGCCGGGGTACGTTGGAGAATGTATGCTATGAGTTTGACAGTCCTCAGGAGGTGAGTGCGGTAGACGTTTATTGGCTTGACTTTGACCATTATGACGGTAATTATCGAGTGCCGGCCTCATGGACGCTTCACTATAAGGACGATTCGGGCCTATGGAAGCCGGTTGAGGCTACGTGCGCTTACGGAGTCGAGAAAGATTGCTATAACCGACTGACATTTCAACCGGTGAAAACTAAGGCACTTAAGCTTTCCGCCCAACTTCAGGAGGGTCAAAGCGGCGGTGTCATCGAGTGGAAAGTGTTATGATTCGGTTATTTTAACTAATTGTATGGCGTATTTCATTAATTCTGACTATCTTTGTGGAATAAATGCATTTATTCCCGGTGATTGTCTGAAAAATGGAACAAATTGACAAACAATTGGTGCTTGACAAGAGGTATCTGCGCATGGCCCGTATCTGGGCTGAAAATTCTTATTGTATGCGCCGGAAAGTTGGTGCCATTCTGGTTAAGGATCAAATGATCATATCGGACGGTTACAACGGTACTCCGGCCGGATTTGAGAATGTGTGTGAGGATGAGTCGGGCGTGACGAAGCCTTACGTGCTTCATGCCGAAGCCAATGCCATAACGAAGGTGGCCCGTAGCAGTAACTCAAGCGACGGGTCTACTCTTTATGTCACGGCCTCGCCATGCGTTGAGTGCAGCAAGCTCATCATCCAGTCCGGAATAAAGCGCGTGGTCTACAATGAAGCTTACCGGATTACCGACGGTCTTGACTTATTGAGGCGGGCCGGGGTTGAATGCCAACATGTACCTGACATAGAATAACTGTTTAAAAGCTATGAAATCATCAAAAAGTCCGATAGTTTGGCTCCCGTTGATTATTGCCGCATCGATAGCGGCGGGCATCTGGGTCGGAATCGAACTTGGTGGCCGTCGAAATGTTTCGGCCACGCATCAGAAATTTCATGACATTCTCAACCTGATTGAGAACGAATATGTCGACGAAGTTAATCTCGACTCGATTATAGAGACAACTCTTCCCGATTTGTTGTCGAATCTGGATCCGCATTCCGTTTATATTCCGGCCTCTGCGCTTCAAGCGGTAAATGAGGATCTCGACGGCTCGTTCAGTGGCATCGGCATATCGTTTACGATGTTCACCGACACGGCCACCGTCAACGAAGTCATTCCGGGAGGCCCGTCAGAGAAGGCCGGACTCATGCCCGGCGACCGCATCGTCACCATAGATGACTCGCTAGTGGCAGGGCGAGAGATTCCCGACCGTGACATCGTCAAGATGTTGCGAGGCGACAAGGGTACGTCGGTAAAGTTGGGCATAAAGCGCGCGACGAGTAAGAAACTGCTTAATTTTGAGGTGATTCGAGGCGACATCCCTGTCAATACGGTCGATGCCTCATACATGATTTCTGACGACACCGGTTATTTGAAAGTCAATAAATTCGGGCGTACCACTTACAATGAGTTCCTGACAGGCATGACCAAATTGCTGGCTCAGGGTGCTAAGAAGTACATCATCGACCTTCGGGGAAATACCGGCGGGTTTATGGAGATGGCCGTCTTGATGGCTAATGAATTCCTGCCCGCAAATTCGCCGATAGTCTACACTCGTGGCCGCAACGAGATGGATAGTTCGTCGCTGTTCAGCGATGGCACAGGCTCCTTCCGCGAGGCCGAGCTGGTGGTGCTACTTGACGAATATTCGGCCAGTGCAAGCGAAATTTTTGCAGGTGCGATGCAGGATAACGACCGCGCCCTTATCGTGGGCCGTCGGTCGTTCGGAAAGGGCCTTGTACAGCGTCAGACCACTATGCCCGACAGCAGTGCCGTGCGTCTGACAGTTTCTCGTTATTATACCCCTTCCGGCCGGTGCATACAGAAAGACTATGAGCTTGGCAAGCGGGGCGACTACGATATGGACATTATGAACCGCTATGACCGCGGTGAGTTCTATGACTCTGACAGCATAAAGTTTAACACTGACCTTGAATATCTCACGGCCGGCGGCCGCAAAGTCTATGGAGGAGGAGGTATCATGCCCGACGTATTCGTCCCCAACGACACGTCAGGTATTACGAGCTATTATATTAATGTGTTAAACGCCGGTCTTATCCAGAAATTTGCGTTTGAGTACAGCGACCGCAACCGCGAGATGCTCTCCAAAGCCACGGACTTAAGCCAATTTTTGAAGCTTCTGCCTTCCGACGACGAGCTGTTGCAGCAGTTTGTCAGCTATGCCGCCCAAAAGGGTATTCCCGCCAGATGGTATTACATCAACATTTCCCACCGGTTGATTGTTAATTACCTGAAAGCCCTCATCACAAGCGACATTCTTGGACGCGAGTATTACTATCAGGTCATCGGAACCGACGATGCCACTATCCGGCGCGCATTGAAGGAGATTCAGGATGGCAATGCCGCGGCTCCGATCATGCCGGCTACCGATGCCGGGGCTGGGAATTGACAAACTCTATAACTTTTACCCGAAATGAAGAAAGAAGATATACGTAGCCGGATTAAGGCGCATAAGGCTTTGCTTTCGGATGCCGAACGCCGTTCGGCGGCATCGTCTGTTTTCGCCATGCTTGAGCAGACGGCGGCTTTTATGATGGCCGACAGGATTCTGCTCTACCACTCTTTGCCCGACGAATTGTCTACGATTGACTTTATCGACAAGTGGCACGGCCGCAAGCACTTCTTCCTTCCGCGGGTCAACGGTGTCAACCTCGACATACTTCCCTACGACAAGAGCCGTCTGCAGTACGGCGCATTCCAAATCGAGGAGCCGACCGGCGACGATGTGCGCGACATTGCCGACATCGAGCTTGTCGTTGTCCCTGCCGTCGCATTTGACCGGCATGGCAATCGTGTCGGGCGCGGACGTGGCTATTACGACCGTTTGCTTTCGACTACTTCTGCGACGAAAATCGGTGTAGGCTACGACTTTCAGCTTGTCGACGATGTCGAATGTGATGCCCACGACGTGCCGGTAGATATGGTTATCACTCAGTCAGAGGTGGTTATCGTCCGACACCGCTAATCGACGTGGCTTTTAGCGCGTCGTCGTTTGCTCTCTCCGCTGTTTTTTTAAAAAGTAAGGCTATGTCATTGATTTATTCCGATACACGTCTGTGCGACGTAATCCGCCAGGATCCGTCGGTCATCCCTGTCATTAATCGTTTTGGTGTCGACCTTGGGGTGGGCGATTATTCTGTGCAGGCCGTTTGCCGCTCCCATTCCATCGACGAGGAGTTTTTCCTGGCCATTCTCAACACGTTTATTAATGAAAGTTACTTCCCCGAGCAGACGTTGAGGTCTTTCAACGTGGCTGAGCTGTTGGGCTATATGGTGAAGACAAATGCCTACTATGCTCAGTTTCAATTGCCTAACATCGAGCGCCACTTCAGCCTACTGCTCAAGAGCGCGCGCGACGAAAGCAATAATCTCGGCCACATTATGCGTTTTTTCGAGGGTCTTAAGCAGGATCTTCTTGATCGCATTGCCTTTGACAACGACGTGCTTTTCCCCTCAATTGCCTCGCGGACAGAGTGTGTAACCGAGAGTTCGGCCAATGGCCTCGACGTTATGATTGAGGATAAACTCGGCGACTTAAAGAGCATGTTTATCAAGCACTTGGCTGGAAGCTACGACCAGAACCTGTGCTATGGCGTTGTTGTGGCCATCGTGACTTTGGAGAAAGATATACGTCAGAACAATCGTATCCGGCGCAACATTCTCATGCCGCTGGCCGAATTCAGAAGCCCCGACGTGTCATGAACGTGGTCTTGCTCATTGACGATGTGGCCCGTGCCCTCGGCTTGAAATACCTTTTCAGTGAATATTTCGACATTGAGGCCGCTTCGGTGTCCGAGGTCGGAGGGGCCGACAGTGTTGATGACCCGGCCACCCTTTACGTTACTACTCCCGATAAATTTTGCCTTTATTCCGAATTTTTTATCCCTCGTCGCGGGCGCACGCTTGTCATTGGCCGCGGTGCCGACATGCTTTGCCTCGAGCAGACCGAGACTGAAGTGGTCGAATATCTTAAGTCGCGTGTTGAGATCCACCGCATAAAGTCGCAGGGTGGGGGTGCTGTCGAGCTTTCACAGCGCGAAGTCGACGTGTTGCGTCTCGTCGCAATGGGCTATATAAATAAGGAGATAGCCGACCGCCTTGACATCAGCTTCAACACAGTGCTCACACACCGTAAAAATATCACAGCAAAGCTTGGCATCAAGAGTGTCAGTGGCCTTGGCGTGTATGCCCTGATGAACGGGATTGTGGCCGAATCCGACCTTAGCCGTTAACTCCCGTAGCCCTAAAAGGCCGATGTTCAGCTGAATCCGCACAATTAATGTTAAATTAATTTAAATTATCGGTGCTTCCCTTGTGGGATATTTTATTATCTGTATATTTGCAAAACAAATCGGATGCCAATGGAAAATATTCCTTATAGAACTTTTCAAAATGGCTATCCGGTGGCGAGTTCGTTAGTGGATTGGTTCTCGCCTCTAAAATTAGCAACAACAAATAAGTGAATCATAGGTTAGAAATCCGGCCGCGCGAGAGCGTATCCGGATTTTGTTTTTTTGTGTCCCCAGGTATTCAGTTAGTGCCTATTGAGGTATTGTTCCACCTCCATGGCCACTCGGCTACACAGCTCACGCATCTTTCAGATTCGGGGTATGCTTTGTGTGGCTACTCTGTAGCCATTGGTGTTTGGTTTTTTTCCCACAAGCTGCGGTCACCTACGGCGACCTTGCTTGTGGCTATGCATCTGTCGCAGCTCCACCGCGATGGCTCCGCCCAACCAACCCTACCGCCGCATCTCGAATACGCGTTGCCTTGCATCTGTAAGATGCACAAAATTGTGTAGCCGGGGATTGGCGCGGAGCGCCTATCTCCGGTTTATGATTGCGCAAAACAATTAAATCTGCAAAGATTTAATATTGTAACGTTCAGATTATCATCCTACACAGCGAATGGATTTCACAAGGGGGTATGCAGATAGTTAAAAATGTGTTAAATCTACGGTGCGATTTGACAAAATGCGCTCAAAAATCCCTAATTGAATAATTTTTGACATAAAAACTCGATATATTTCGTATTTCATAGTTAAAAATTGGGTTTTTGACGTTTTTGTCCCACGTTTTATTTGGTAATGTCAAGATTGTGATGTAATTTTGCGAAATATTATGTAATACATTAAAGCTAATAATGTCACATTTGTTTAAAAGAATCCTAATCTCAGTAGGTTCAGTTGCCATTTTTGGCTCTGTCGCAAATGCCGTGCCTGCCAAACCGGGCCTCGTTAAGATGACCCAGGCCGACGGTACGGAGATTAATGTGCAGTTGAAGGGCGACGAGCGCCATCACTTCTACCTGACTGAGGACGGCTACATGCTCCTCGAAGAGCAGGGTAGCTTCTACTATGCCAACATTGATGCCGACGGTATGGACGTAAACAGCCATATTAAGGCAACCCCCATTGCGCAGCGCGACGAGGCCGCACGGTCCTTCCTCGCTACCGTCGACATGGAGTATGTGACCGGCGAAATGTCGGCCCGCGCAGAAAGGATGCTCAACAACAAATTGACGCCACCCATAAGCCGTGGCCCCTCGTACGTCGGCTCTACCAACCCCGACAAGGGTCTGTTTCCCAACTCCAACTTTCCCGTTCACGGCGAACAGCGCGCAGTGGTGATTCTCGTCGAATACACTGACGTCAAGTTCACCCTCTCTGACCCTAAGGACTACTTTACCCGTATGCTCAACGAGGAGGGATTCAACGACTACGGCGGCACCGGTTCGGCCAAAGACTATTTTGTACAGAACTCTACGGGTCAGTTCCTCCCCGACTTCGACGTGCTTGGCCCTGTGACACTGCCTTATAATCAGGCTTATTACGGCGGAAACGACTGGTCAGGCAACGACCAGAACCCCGAACAGATGGCCGTACACGCCTGCAACATCCTCGACGACGAGGTTGACTTCTCGCAGTACGACCGCGACGGTGACGGCGTGATTGACAACGTCTTCATCTTCTATGCCGGTCGCGGTGAAGCTTCTGGCGGCGGCTCAAACACCGTTTGGCCCCACTCATGGTACGTTACCTCGGGCGACTATACCCACCACTATTACGACGGTGTGCTCCTCGACCGCTACGCCTGCTCAAACGAATGGGAGAGCGGACGTCCCGACGGCATCGGCACTTTCGTCCACGAATTTTCCCACGTGATGGGTCTGCCCGACCTCTATGCCACCAGCTATACCTCGGCGTTCACCCCCGGCTCTTGGTCGGCAATGGACTACGGCCCATATAATAATAGCGGTATGACGCCCCCGTTCTATGGAGCATTCGAGCGTTATGCCCTCGGTTGGATGGAGCCCCGCGAAATCACCGAAGCGCTCACGGCCACCCTTCATCCCATCGACGATAATGTGGCCGGAATAATCAACACTCCCGAATCAAACGAATTCTTCCTCCTCGAAAATCGCCAACAGGTCGACTGGGACGCATACGTCCCCGGCCACGGTATGCTGATTTGGCATATCCATTATGTGCCCTCGGTGTGGAATTCCAACGTGGTCAATAACACCCCTTCGCACCAATATGTCGATATTGAAGAAGCCGACGGCACTCAGACTTCCACCTCGCGCGCCGGCGACCCCTTCCCCGGAACTCAGAAAGTGACTTCGTTCACGGCTCAAACCAATCCCGCCATGGTGACTTGGACAGGCATCGGTATCGACCTGCCTATCACCGACATAGCCGAGGAAGACGGTGTGATAACCTTTAACGTGCTTGGAGGTAAGGCGGGCAATGTATCCGTTCCCGAGCCTCTGCCCGCTTCCGATGTCACTTACTGCTCATTTACGGCCAACTGGACTCTGGAACCTGAAACAAGCTATTATTTATATGTGTACGACAGCGAGACCGACGAGGCCGTTCCCGGCTATTCTCGTTGTAAAGTGGGAGAGACCGGTTCATACAATGTCACCGGACTCGATGCCGAAGCGTCGTATTACTATACTGTCCAGGCAGGCGACGGATGGCAGTTCAGCGAAATGTCGGAAAAGACTTACGTTACCACTCTTCCGCTTCCGCTCAACTTAAAGACAGTTACCGCTCTCCCGGCATCTGACATTACCTACAATTCGTTCACTGCCAACTGGGCTCCACTCGAAGAGGCCAACGCATACATGCTGACCGTGTTCAGCCTGCCACTGACCGGTACTAACCACGACACGTGCGACTTCGCCGACAGCAAGATTCCCGCCGGTTGGACTTCATCCACAAGCTCATTCTACTCAAATACGGCATATTCCGGTCAGGAAATCCCGGCTTTGCGCCTCGGCTCTACCGGCGACCGCCTTGCATCGCCCGTTTATGACGGTCCCGTGCACGCCATCTCGTTCTGGCACCGCGGATCTAAAGCCGACGATGCCACCTCGCTCACCGTATCGGCCTACGTCGGCGGTCAGTGGAAGAACATTGCTGAGTTCCCCGTCACCACCGAAAAGGGCGGACAGACACTTGAAGTCACAGACTTCCCCGTCGGAACATGGGCTGTAGCCATCACTTACGACCGTGGAGCCACTAACGGTGCGGTTGCCATCGACGATGTCGTTGTCGACTATGGCGTAGCCGCCGAGAAGGTTCAGCTCGACGAATACGGCGACAAGCTAATCGGCGACGTAATGTCGCATGAAGTCCGCGGCTTGGAGCACTCCACAGTATATTATTATACCGTAAAGGCCACCGACGGTACCCTCGTGTCGCTCGAGTCTGACCCTATGGAGGTTGCCACCCTTGAAAACACCTCTGCCATATCGGCCGTGCTTGCCGCCGACCATGTCGCGGTTAAGTCCGACGGTTTGACGGTTAGCGTCAGTGGTGCCGAACCTTGGGCTGAAGTGGTGCTACTCAACCCTGCCGGCATGGTGCTCAAGTCGGTTAAGGCCGATGCCTCGGGTCTTGCCACGCTCGTGGCTCCTGAAGGCGGAGTATATCTCGTGACCGTAAACGGTAAAGCCTACAAGATTTTAATAAAGTAATTTAATATGTTTGAAGTCTCGTCCGGACACCAAATCGATTCCGATGTCCGGGCGGGGTATTTATAATTTTCGGAATCGAAACCAATCGCTATGAAGAAAACTTTACGAGTTGTTCTTTCGATGCTGCTTGTTGCTTCCGCGGCTTTATCTTCGTCCGCGCAGAGCTTGACAGTGTCAAAGAAGGGTGGCGAGCTTGTCGACGCTAAGCGCGAAGCTCTTACCCAGCGTGCGGCTCCTGCATCTGACGAAAAGGAACCTGTTACCCTTGGTCAGGTGAAGTCGCAAAGTCCCCTTAGCTTGGACGGCTTACGTTCGGCTGTCTCTTCTGTCCGCGCTCCCAAGAAACCTGTTCTTGGTGAAGCTGCTAATCTGCCTGACATCTATGGTGCTCTGCTTTATTCTACCGTATCTACCAGCTACGGTCTGTATCAGGTACCCACCAACAGCTCCATGTCAAATGACCTTGTCTTTACGACTCAGAGTGCAGCTTACGGTGCTGTGCTCTTAGACGGTGTTTATTACACTATCTATTATCAGTCGCTCCTCGGTATCATAAACTACTTTACCACCTATGGTTATGATATCGAAACCGGTGATCGCGTTTATACTTCATCAACTGGTTCCTACGGTAATCTTTCTATGGGTATGAGCGAATATAACGGCACTGTTTACGGTATTTTCTACAACTCATCTGCCAATGGTCTCAGATTAGGTACTATCGAATTCACCACCAGTGGCCCCGTAGTTTCTCAGATTGCCACTCTTGACGGAAGTTGGACCGCTTTTGCCATCGACGGCAACGGACAGGGCTATGGTATTAAGAAAGGCACTGACAACTCAACCCTATGCAAAATCAACCTTTCTGACGGTGCTGTGACTGAGGTAGGTGCCACCGGCGCTTATCCCCAGTATATTTCAGGTATGGCTTTTGAAAGAAAGTCTAACCGTCTTTATTGGGCAGTTTGCAACGACGATGCAGCTTATCTTGCTGAGCTGAACACCACTACCGGTGAGGCTACTACCCTCTATGAGTTCCCCGACGGTGCCGAATATACCGGCCTTTACATTCCTGAAGTTCCCGCGGATGGTGCTCCCGCAGCCGCTTCTAACCTCGTAATTAGCTTCCCCGAAGGCAACCTTAGCGGTACTGTTAAGTTCAACCTCCCCGCTACTACATACAATGGCAACGCCGGATCTGGCAACGTTAACTACACTGTTTCTTTCAACGACCAAGTTGTCGCTTCCGGTTCAGGTGCTTACGGTGCAGCCGTGACCGAGAATGTAACCGTTGCTGCCGCAGGTAGCTATAAGGTTGTTGTTGCCGTTTCTAACGATGAAGGCAATGGCCCGTCAGTTAAGCAGACTCTTTACATCGGTGTCGGCGTTCCTTCTACTCCCGAGGTTTCTCTCGTTTACGAAGGTGGCAACATGAAGATCTCTTGGACTCCCGTCACTTCTACTGTTGAAGGTGGTTACATCGACCCGAAGGCTGTCGTTTACGACGTTGTTCGCTATCCCGATGCTGTGACTGTAGTTAACGGTCTTAATGCCAACGCTATCTCGCAGGAAGTTGAGGAGACTGAGCTTCTCACTATGTACTACTACACTGTAGTTGCCCACAACGGCGAAAAGCAGTCTGCCGCAGGTAAGTCTAACGTTGTTACTCTTGGTAAGGGCTATCCCGCTCCTTATTCTTGCTCATTCGACAGCTCTGACGACCTTTCTGTCTTCACTGTTATTGATGCTAACGCCGACGGTAAGACTTGGACATATTACACCGGTGCTGTTCGTATCGCATACAACGCCTCGCTCGCTATGGACGACTGGTTGATTACAGCTCCTATCAAGCTTGAAGCTAACAAGTTGTATGAAATCGAATTTGACACTCGAGCTCAGAGCGCTTCTTATCCCGAACGTATTGAGGTATTGATCGGTAAGGGCAACACTGTGGCAGACATGACCACTGTTCTTCTTGATCCGACCGACGTAACTACTACTTCTTACGCTCACTATAAGATGAGATTCGTTCCCACTGCTACCGATTACTACAACATCGGTTTCCACGGTATCTCCGACAAGAACGAATACTATCTCTATGTGGATAATATCGCAGTTTCTGACGGTATGAACGCCGACATTCCTGCCGCTGTTTCTGACCTCACTGTTGAGCCGGGTACCAACGGCGACCTCTACGCTACCATCTCGTTCGTCTCTCCGACCAAGCTCCTCTCCGGTAAGGACATCACCGAGCTTACCAAGATTGACGTGCTGATGGACGGAGAGGTTATCTTCAACGCCCGTCCTCTCGTAGGCACTAAGATCACTTGCCCCGCTGTTGTTGACGAGGCCGGTACTTACACCTTCACTGTCGTAGCTTACAATGCTAACGGTGCCGGTGACGCCGCTTCTGTTAGCGAATACATCGGTATCGACTACCCGGCTGAGCTTACTAACTTCAAGGTTAACGAAACTGCTAACCTGGGCGAAGTTAAGCTTACTTGGGATGCAGTTACCAAGGATGCTCGTGGCAACAGCATTGAGGCTACATACAACCTCTATGACTACAAGTCAGGTTCGCTCGTGCTTCTGAAAGAAGGTATTACTACGAACTCTTACACATATCAGGCTGTTGAGGCCGGCGACCAGGGCTTCGTGCAGTATGCACTGTTCGCTGTTTCTGAGCGTGGTAGTGGTAATGGCAAAGTTGCCAATGCTATTGTAGGTACGCCTTATACTGACTACTTCGAGTCGTTTGCTAACCAAGCGTTGTCCCACCTCCTTGTGACCTCTACGGTTAACGGTTCGCCCTCATGGTCAATCCACAGCGACACAACTCTCGGTGGCGTTCCCTCTGTTGACGGCGACGGTGGCTTCATCGCTATGAAAGGTTCTGCTGTTAATGATGAAAGCGAACTTTGCTTCGGTAAGATTTCTCTCGCAGGTCTGACGGAACCGCTCTTGTCGTTCTATACTTACCACATTACTAACGGAACCAACAACAACGTAAACATCATCACAGTTTACATCGACGACCTCTCTGACGACGCAGGTTACCAGGTGGTTTATGAAAACTATGTATACTTGACCGGTGATCAAGATCAGTGGAACAAAGTTTCTGTAGACCTCTCTGACTACATCGGCAAGGATATCGCCCTTAAGATCTCTGCCAATACTCAGTACTACGTTTACACTACCTTTGACGCTATCAAGGTGGCTAACCTCGTTCCAAAGGATCTCGCAGTCGTTGTTGACGCTCCTGCAACGGTTGCTCCCGCTACCGACTTCAATGTAAACGTTACCGTTAAGAACGTTGCCGACAAGGCCGCCGAAGGCTATACCGTTAAGGTTAAGGCCAACAACGTAACCATCAAGACCATTGAAGGCGATGCTCTCGCTACAGGCACTTCTAAGACATACACTGTTCCTTACGCATTCGCTGCTGTTGACGAAGATCCTATTGCATTCTCTGCTGAGGTTGTTTACGCAGGCGACGCTGACCTTACCAACAACACTTCTGACGTTGTAACCGTTACTCCGAAGGTATCAATTTATCCTGTTCCGGTTGACCTTGAAGGTGAAGTCGTTCCCGAAGGCGTTCAGCTCACTTGGGGTGAACCTGACTTGACTGGCAGCAACTTCGCAGACACTACTGAAGACTTCGAAGCTGGCGTGGCCGGTGACATGACTTACGAAGGCTGGACATTCGTTGACGTTGACCAGTCGCCTGTCGGTGGATTCCAGAATACAGATGTTCCCGGAATCACCCCCGGAACTACTCTCGCTTCGTTCTTCGTATTTGATGCTGATGGTTGGGCTGATGCGTTCGCCGCTCACTCCGGAACTAAGTATCTCGCTGCTATGTTCCGTTACGATGACGGTACTGTTGACGACTGGGCTATCTCACCCGCTCTTACCGGCAATGCTCAGACCGTATCGTTCTACGCTAAGAGCTACTCCGCAAGCTATCCTGAAAAGATTGAGGTTTACTACTCGACCGGTTCGCTTGACGTTAACGACTTCGTTAAGGTTGACGGCGTAGGCGGTACCCTCTCTGAAGAGTGGACTCTCGTATCTGCCGATCTGCCCGCAGGTGCCAAGTACTTCGCTATCCGCTCTTGCGCTACATCTTCTTGGATGTTGATGATCGACGACGTTACTTACGAGACCGGCGTTGACTTCTCTGACCTCTCTATCGTTGGTTACAACGTTTACCGTAACGCTGTTAAGCTCAACGAAGAGCCCGAAGCTGAATGCGAATACCTCGACGCTACCGCCGTTGCTCAGAACAACGAGTATGCTGTGACCGCAGTCTACACCGTTGGTGAGTCTAAGGCTTCTGACAAACTCCTCATCTCTACCACCGGTCTTGACCAGGTTGTAGCAGGTGTTGAGATTGTAGGTGAAGTTGGCCAGATCGTCGTTACAGGTGCTGAAGGCCTCGAACTTAGCGTAGTAGCCGTTGACGGTAAGGTGGTTTACGCCGCTACCGCTCAGGCTAAGACCGTAGTTAACCTCGCTGCAGGCGTTTACGTAGTGAAGGCCGGCGACAAGGTAGCCAAAGTCCTCGTTAAATAAACCGATTAGCATCGGCATCTAAAGATGCCAGAAAAATAAGCAGCCGGTGATTGTCGTTCCGCGACAATCACCGGCTTTCGTAATTTAATGCTGCCCCAAATAGGGGTACCACCCAAAGCGTAGGGCCGCACCAAATAGGGGCTCCAAAGCATTACACCACCCAAAGCGTAGGGCCGCCCCAAAGCATTACACCACCCAAAGCGTAGGGCCGCACCAAATAGGGACCCAAAAAGCGTTACACCACCCAAAGCGTAGGGACGCACGGCTCGTGCGTCCGCAACAACGCAGCATCCATGGGAGGGGAAAATGAATGCGAAGTAAGATCGCATCTGAAAGATGCGTGAGCTGAGTAGCCGAGTGGCCATGGAGGGGAACAAGATCGCATCTGAAAGATGCGTGAGCTGAGTAGCCGAGTGGCCATGGATGGGATGCAAGATCGCATCTGAAAGATGCGTGAGCTGAGTAGCCGGGTAAAGCGACCGTCAGGTCGATTTGCCCGGTTATAGTCAATAGAATTGTTTAAATCTGTAAAGATTTAACGCAGATATTTTGGTGTAACCAAATCAATTGTTAAATTTGCAAAAGTATGAGTTTTACCAAATTATATTATCACATCGTGTTCTCTCCAAAAGATCGGCTTCCTGTTATTAAGCATGAAGTTGAGCGCGATTTCTACGTCATTTTATATAATGTGTTGCGCAAATACAATGGTGATGTAATACGAATAGGAGGTATGCCGGATCATGTTCATATCCTTATAAGTGTTCCTCCATCAATAGCTATCAGCAAATTTGTGCAGGCTGTTAAACGAGAGTCAAGCATCGAAGCTGTTCCATTAATTGAAAAATGCAAGGTTGGCAAGAAGGGTATGGAGCGTTCACCTGTAGTTATGAAGATTTGCACCGGATTAAGCACTATATCATGAATCAAAAGGAACATCATAAAAAGGTTTCATTTAGAGATGAATACCGAATTTGGCTGTTGGAGAATGGAGTTTCACCCGATGCCCCGTATTTCCCGAAATGATTTTAAATATTTCCGCATCTGAAAGATGCATAAAATTGTGTAGCCGGGGATTGGCGCGTAGCGCCTATCTCCGGTATAAATTGCGACAAACAATAAAATCTGCAAAGATTTAATATTGTAACGTTCAGATTATTAAATCTTTACAGATTTAACCACACCTATTGCCTATAACCGGGCAAATCGACCTGACGGTCTCATTGCCCGGCTACTCAGTTCACGCATCTTTCAGATGCGATCTTACTTCGCATTAATTCCCTCCCCGCATCTTTCAGATGCGATCTTGCCCCACTCGAAGCCTTGCATTAATTTCCTCCCCGCATCCCATAGCTGTCATTAATTGTATGCCAAAATGCAATTTCCGCATCTGGAAGATGCATAAAACTGTGTAGCCGGGGATTGGCGCGGAGCGCCTATCTCCGGTATAAATTGCGACAAACAATAAAATCTGCAAAGATTTAATATTGTCCCGCATCCGTCAGATGCGATCTTGTCCCCTTCGTAGCCCCGCATTCATTCCCTGCATCTTTCTGATGCGATGTGGCTCCGAATCTTTTCCATTCGTTTACTCCCCGCGGTTTCAAAAATTTTGTTATCTTTGCAAAAGATTTATTAGAAAATTACAAAATTGCTTAAGTGTATTTTGTAATCATCTAAAAATCAGAGACTAACTTCGTGAGAAAGACAGTGTATCAAACCATGACTGACACCAGGCCGAGAGCGAGCCGAGGAAAGAAATGCCCGTCTGATACGCCGTTATTTCGGGTACGAAGAGTTAAAACATCGTTTCCGGTGTGTTAAATGATGTTTTCAGGCATAGAGAATATATTAGAATAAAATATGGTATCATTAGTATTTGGTATTCAGAATTCTACCCTTGCCGTAGTAGCCGCGCTGACCGGTGTGGCTCTTGTGGCATTGGCGCTTGTAGTGGCCGGGCTTATCTCCCCGAAGTCGTACAATGCGCAGAAAGGTGAAGCTTATGAGTGCGGTATTCCGACGCGAGGCGAGAGCATGGCGCAGTTTAAGGTAGGCTACTATCTGTATGCTATCCTCTTCCTTATGTTTGACGTCGAAACAGTGTTCCTTTATCCCTGGGCTGTAAATATGCGCGAAATGGGTACGAGCGGATTGCTGTGTATCGCCTTGTTTTTCGGAATTTTAGTGCTGGGTCTGGTATATGCCTGGCGGAAAGGAGCTCTTGAATGGAAGTAACAACAAAGGGTATGCCCTATTCCGACTGGAAAGACAATGAGTATATCGAACATCTCGTCAAGGAGCTGAAGGACAACGGCGTGAACGTCGTGGTCGGCACCTTTGACAAACTTATCAACTGGGGGCGTTCCAACTCGCTCTGGCCGCTCACTTTCGCCACCAGTTGTTGCGGTATTGAATTTATCGCGCTCGGAGCGGCGCGCTACGACATGGCGCGCTTTGGCTGGGAAGTGGCACGTGCCTCCCCGCGTCAGGCCGACTTTATGATGGTGGCCGGCACTATCGTCCACCGAATGGCTCCGGTTGTGCGCCGTCTTTACGACCAGCTCGCTGAGCCTAAGTACGTGATTGCGTGTGGCGGTTGCGCCATCTCAGGTGGCCCATTCAAAAACTCTTACCACGTGGTGAAAGGTGTCGAGGACATTATCCCTGTCGATGTCTATGTGCCGGGGTGTCCTCCGCGTCCTGAAGCGATGATCTACGGCATCATGCAGCTCTCGAGAAAGATAAAAGTTGAGAAGTTCTTCGGCGGCGTTAACCGTCAGGAGAAAATCGACAAATTTCTTGAAGAACACCCCATTGAGGACAAATAATCATAGAGTGAGAGTATTAACCAGAATTTAAAATAATCCAACAATATCACACTTATGGCAAACATTCAGGAAAAGATTACCAAGCTGTTTCCCGAGGCAACATTTGAAGAGGGGGAATGGCTGTTGGTGAATATTCCCGATGCTAAATGGCATAGTCTTGCTAAGACTTTGAAGGAGGACGACGAGCTGAGCTACGACTACCTCGTGGCAATCGTCGGTATGGACTGGACCGAGTCGCTCGGATGTATGTACTACCTCACTTCGACCAAATACAATACCCACATATCCGTAAAAGTCTCGACCACCGACCGGGAGAATCCGATGCTCCACAGCATCTCCGACCTTTGGGCCGTGGCTAACCTCTACGAGCGCGAAGTCTATGACTATTTCGGAATCATATTCATCAATCACCCCGACATGCGCCGACTGTTCCTGCGCAACGACTGGGTGGGCTATCCTCTGCGTAAGGACTACGACGCTTCGCCCGAAGTGAATCCCGTGCGCCTCGACCACGAAGAGGTGGAGGACACTACCGTTACCTACCGCGAAAACCCCGACGGAACCATCGTCAAGGAGGACAAGGTGATCTTCGCTCCGGAGGACTTCGTGGTCAACATCGGCCCGCAGCACCCAGCTACACACGGCGTGTTGCGTTTCCGCACGGCTGTCGACGGTGAGATCATCAAGAAAATCGACCTATATTTAGGATATATACATAGAGGTATTGAGAAGTTAAGCGAAGGCCTCGGCTATCCGCAGACTCTGCACTTTACCGACCGTCTTGACTATCTGTCGGCGCAGCAGAACCGCCACTGCCTCTGTATGTGCATCGAAAAGGCTCTCGGCATAGAGGTGCCCCCGCGCGCGCAAGTGATCCGCGTGCTGATGGACGAGCTGATGCGTATATCTTCCCACTTGCTCTTCATGGGCACTTTCTGTATGGACCTCGGCGCAACGACGATGCTATTCTACACTCTGCGTGAGCGCGAGACCATTCTGAACATAATGGAGAAGACTTGCGGCGCCCGAATGACATTTAACTATAACTGCATCGGCGGTGTGATGGACGACCTCGACAAGGATTTTGTCAAAGATGTCAAGCACTTAATTGAAATCATGCCGGCCGCCATCAAGGAATACAACACGGTGTTTACAGGCAATGTCATTGCCCACAACCGTATGGAAGGTGTAGGCAAGCTGACCCGCGAAGACGCAATCTCGTATGCAGTGACCGGCCCTGCCGGACGCGCTTCGGGATGGGCCTGCGACGTGAGAAAGACGGCTCCTTACGGAATTTATGACCAACTCGATTTTGAAGAGGTGGTGCTTGAAGAGGGCGACTCGATGGCCCGTTTCATCGTGCGCGTTAAGGAAATAGAGCAGTCGGTGAAGATACTCCAGCAACTTATCGACAAGATTCCGGAAGGCGACTACTGCGCAAAGGTGCCAAAAATCATCAAGCTCCCCGCAGGACATTGGTTCCAGCAGGTAGAAGCAAGCCGTGGCGCATTTGGGGTCTACATCGAAAGCAACGGTGGCAATACTCCCTGGCGTCTTAAGTTTAACTCGCCCTGCATGAATCTGGCCGGAGTGGTGGATCACATCACCCGCGGAGGCAAAATCGCCGACTTAATCACCATCGGCGGCACACTCGACTATGTGGTGCCCGATATTGACCGATAATAAATAAACATAACGATAAAGACCGATATGTACGATTTATCACAAGGAGCCGACTGGCTCAACAACTGGCTTCTGACATGGTGCGCCCCCTGGGTGGCCGTAGTCATCGAATGTGTCTTAATTGGTGTGGTTTTGTTGCTCGCCTACGCTCTGTTGGCGCTTTTCTACATCTATTTCGAACGTAAAGTATGCGCCGCTTTCCAATGCCGTCTCGGCCCGAACCGTGTAGGCCCGCTTGGCGTCCTGCAGAGCTTCGCCGACATGTTCAAGATTCTTATCAAAGAGCTTATCTCGCTTAACCATATTGACAAGTTCCTCTTCGCGCTTGCTCCCTATCTCGTAATCATCGCGTCAATGCTCTGCTTCGCGGTGCTTCCATGGGGCAACGGCATCCAAATCATCGACTTTAACATCGGCATATTCTTCCTGCTTGCCGTTTCGTCGATCGGCGTGCTTGGAATTCTGCTTGCCGGATGGTCAAGTAACAACAAGTTTACACTTATCGGCGCGTTGCGTTCAGGCGCGCAGATGGTCAGCTACGAACTTTCGCTCGGACTTTCAGTAATCACAATGGTGGCTTTTGCCGGCTCAATGTCAGTGACCGACATCGTGAATGCCCAGAAAGACCTATGGTTTATCGCCGCCGGCCATATTCCGGCCATAATCGCATTCTTGATCTATATCATAGCGGGTACGGCCGAGACTAACCGTGGCCCGTTTGACCTTCCAGAGGCCGAAAGTGAGCTTACCGCAGGCTACCATACTGAGTATTCGGGTATTCACTTCGGATTCTTCTATCTCGCCGAGTATCTGAACCTCTTCATTGTTGCCGGCGTGGCTTCGCTCCTCTTCTTCGGAGGCTGGATGCCGCTTCACATACCCGGTTGGGATGCCTTCAACAATGTTATGGACTATATTCCGTCGACCATTTGGTTTATCGGTAAGGCAGTGGTGCTTTCGTTCGTAATAATCTGGTTTAAATGGACATTCCCCCGTCTGCGAATCGACCAGCTTCTCAGTCTCGAATGGAAATATTTGCTTCCGATAAATCTCGTAAACCTGGTGCTGATGGTAATCGTCGTATGCTATCATCTGCACTTTTGATCTCCCTCCGAAACTGAATATTAATTAAGAAATCATATAACCCTCTCTGAAATATATACACGATGAGCGATAAATTCGGAAAAGTAGCTCAGGTGATCGGTCCGGTGGTCGATGTCACCTTTGAAGGCGAGGACAATGTAATCCCTCCCATTTACACAGCGCTCAAGGTAGACCGTCCCGACGGATCGACCCTGATACTCGAAGTCGAACAGCACATCGGCGAAGACACCGTTAGATGCGTAGCAATGGAGAGTACCGACGGTCTGCAGCGCGGTATTCGAGTAGAAAACCTCGGGCGTCCGATTGCGGTACCGACCGGTGACCAGGTCAAGGGCCGCCTGCTTAACGTGATAGGAGAGGCCATTGACCACCTCCCTGACCTTAAACGAGAGGATTTACGTCCGATTCACCAGCCGGCTCCCGCGTTTGATGAGCTGACCATCGGTACGGAAATCCTATTTACCGGTATTAAGGTGATCGACTTGCTCGAACCCTACAGCAAAGGTGGTAAAATCGGCTTGTTCGGTGGTGCCGGTGTAGGTAAGACCGTGCTAATTATGGAGCTTATCAACAACATCGCCAAGGGGCACAACGGATTCTCCGTATTCACAGGTGTCGGCGAACGCACACGCGAAGGTAACGACCTGTTGCGTGAAATGATTGAAAGTGGCGTTATGAAGTATGGCGACAAGTTCCGTGAAGGCATGGAGAAAGGCCAATGGAATCTTGCCGACGTAAATATGGAGGATGTGGCGCAGTCACAGGCAACGCTCGTGTTCGGCCAGATGAACGAGCCCCCGGGCGCACGTCTGCGTGTGGCTCTGTCGGGTCTGACGGTGGCTGAGCAGTTCCGCGACCAAGACGGCGGCGGTAAAGAGATTCTGTTGTTTATCGACAACATATTCCGTTTCACCCAGGCAGGATCTGAGGTGTCGGCGCTTTTGGGCCGTATGCCTTCTGCCGTAGGTTATCAGCCTACGCTTGCATCGGAAATGGGTGCCCTCCAGGAACGAATCACATCTACTAAGCAAGGTTCAATCACTTCGGTGCAGGCAATTTATGTGCCCGCCGACGACTTGACTGACCCGGCTCCTGCCACCACGTTCAGCTTCCTTGACGCTACCACAGTGTTAAGCCGTAAGATTGCTGAGCTTGGTATATATCCGGCAGTTGATCCGCTTGAGTCAACCTCCCGTATTCTCGATCCCCATATCATCGGTGAAGACCACTATCAGACTGCACAGGCTGTTAAACAGTTGCTTCAGAAATACAATGAACTTCAGGATATTATTGCCATTCTTGGAGTCGATGAACTGTCAGATGAAGATAAGCTCGTCGTTGCCCGTGCACGCCGTGCGCAGCGCTTCTTGTCGCAGCCGTTCTTCGTGGCAGAGCAGTTTACGGGTCTGCCAGGTGTAATGGTGCCGCTGAGCGAGACAATCCGTGGCTTTAAGATGATTCTCAGCGGTGAAATGGACGAATATCCCGAACAGGCATTCCTCAATGTCGGCACTATTGACGAGGCCATCGAGAAAGGTAAGAAACTTCTCGCAGAAGTTAAATAAATTCAGACAATACCAGAACGACAATGATACTAAAAGTTATATCAGCGCAGGACATCCTCTTCCAAGGAGAGGTCGACAGCGTCCAGCTTCCGGGTGCGGAAGGTGCGTTCACAGTGCTTAAGAACCATGCATCGCTTATTTCAACGTTGGTGCCGGGCAATATCAGCTATGACCACAACGGACAAAAGGGTGAGCTAAGTGTCGAAGGAGGCATTGTGGATGTGGATAATAATGTAGTATCGGTTTGTATTTATTAATATGAAAAAATTAATATTCTTGCTGTCGCTCGTGTGTGCGGTGCTTTTGGCGCCTGCCCGCGTCATGGCATCCGGCAATGAGTCGGAGCAGGGGGAGAAGAAGATAAATCCCAAAGAGATAATCTTCGAGCACCTTGGCGACGGATACGGCTGGGAAGTGCCTTTCTGCCATGACAAGCGCATACCGCTTCCTGTCATAGTCCGCGACTATGAAGGCCACTGGCACTTGTTCAGTTCCTCACGAATCCAGCACGGCCAAGAATATGACGGCTTTAAGCTGGGCGGAAAGGACAGCGAATGGCATGGTAAAGTGGTGGGACTTCGTCCTGTCACCGTCGACGGAAAAACGGTGATGGAGGAGTATCGCCCTTGGGACATTTCGATTACCAAAAATGTTATGGCATTGTTTATAACCGTGATTTTGGTGATTTGGATGGTGCTCCGCGTGGCCGCATGGTATAAAAAGTCTATGTACAAGGCCCCCCGCAAGTTTACAGGTGCGATAGAAGCCTTGATAGAATTTGTCTATAAGGGTGTTATTGTGCCGACTTTGGGCGACCGCGCCCACCGTTTCGGCCCATATCTGCTCACAGTGTTCTTCTTCATCTTAGTGATGAACTTAATGGGGCTTGTAGTGATTTTTCCCGGTGGAGCCAACTTGACCGGAAATATCGCAGTCACTATGGTGCTTGCATTAATCACGTTTTTTATCACGAACTTGTGCGGAACTAAGCATTATTGGAAGGAGATATTTTGGCCGGATGTGCCTTGGTGGCTTAAAGTGCCTATCCCCATCATGCCGGCAATCGAACTGTTTGGCGTGTTTACAAAGCCTGCGGCTTTGACGATACGTCTTTTTGCAAATATGCTCGGCGGCCACATCGTGGTGATTGTCCTTACGCTTCTGATTTTCATTCTCGGCGCATTCGGTGCGGCGGTGACTGGAATGACTACGGTGGTATCTGTCTGCTTCTCTTTATTTATGTTGCTCCTCGATGTTCTTGTCAGCTTTATCCAAGCATACGTGTTTACGATGTTGTCGGCTCTGTTTATCTCGCTCGGCACTGAAAAAGGCGAGCACGGGCATACAAAGGATGATGCAAAACACGTGGCAGAAGCAACTGCAAAATGACTTAATAAAGGAAATTAAATAAATAAAATACTCATCTCTAAAAAACAGAATTAACTATGTTAGCAATGATTTTAGCAGCTATCGACGGCCTATTAGGAATCGGTGCTTGTGTTGGAGCCGCAGTCGCAGTAATTGGTGCAGGTATTGGTATCGGTAAGATCGGTGCCTCTGCAATGGAAGCTATCGCACGTCAGCCTGAAGCAACCGGCGACATACGTAGTAACATGATTATGGTGGCCGCTCTTGTAGAAGGTGTGGCTCTGTTTGCAGTCGTTGTCTGCCTTCTTTCCTTCTTCCTCTAATAGTTCGCTCTGCACATGGAACTATTCACGCCTGATTTCGGCCTCGTATTCTGGATGTTTGTGGCATTCGCCATCCTGTTCTTCGTGTTGGCGAAGTGGGGGTGGCCCGCAATCATGAAGATGATCGAAGGTCGCGCCGACCTCATCGATAAAGGTGTGGAGTACGCTCAAAATGCCAAGGAGCAGCTTGACCATGCCCGAGAAGAGGCCAATAAATATATAGAAGAAGCCCGTAAGCAACAGGCTGAAATGCTCCGCGATGCCGACAAGATGAAGACTCAAATCATCGAAGAGGCTCGTGCCGCCGCTTCTAAGGAAGCCCAGAAAGTGATGGATGCCGCTAAGGTGTCGATCGAGCAGGAGCGTAAAGAAGCCGAGTTGCGGTTCCGCGACGAAGTGAGTTCATTCGCTCTTGACATTGCCACTAAAGTGGTGCGCAACCAAATGTCTGACGAAAAAGCTCAGACTAAGTTGGTGAATTCACTATTGGACGAAATAGAAAATAAAAACTGATAAACGCAATGGACCAAGGTCTTATCCCAAATCGATACGCAAAAGCGCTCTATAAGTTCGCCCTCGAAAAGGGCGAGGCCGACAGAGTGTATGATTTGATGAAAAACGTGGTGGCATCATTTGTCGCCCAGCCGGAACTTAACGGCGTCATGGCTAATCCATACGTGCCTTCGGAAGATAAGACCGGCCTAATGACAACGGCCGCAGGTGCCTCTGAAGCCGATAACTGTTATGCCGACTTCCTGAAACTCCTTATCAAAAACAAGCGTATCGAATTTATACGGGGAATTGCTTTGACGTATCTTAATATATACCGAAAGGCAAATAATATATACCTTGTTAAAATCGTTACTGCCGCCGGCCTGCCCGACGCTGAAGTGGCGAGGTTGAAGTCTCTTGTCGAGAAGCATCTGGGGAAAGCTACGGTGGAATATACCTTGGAAGTCGACCCGGAGCTAATTGGTGGATTTGTCATCAGCGTCAACTCCGAGCGCCTCGACGCTTCGGTAAGCAACGAGATTAAACAATTGCGTCTGAAACTTTTAAGCAACTAACACAAACGAATGATTAACCCAAGCGAAATATCGGAAGTATTAAAGCAACAACTCGAAAACGTCAACAGTAAGGTGTCGTTCGAAGAAGTTGGAACTGTCCTTGAGGTGGGCGACGGAGTTGCTCACGTGTTTGGACTCGATAATGTGCAGGCCAACGAGCTTGTCGAGTTCGAGAACGGCGTTAAGGGCGTCGCAATGAACTTGGAAGAAAGCAATGTCGGTGTGATACTGCTTAACAACATAGACCGTGTCACTGAAAACATGACTGTGCGCCGCACAGGCGAGATTGCCTCGATCCTGGCCGGCGAAGGTCTATTGGGACGTGTCATCAATGTGTTAGGCGAACCCATCGACGGTGCCGGACCCATTACCGGCGAGTTATACCGTATGCCGCTCGAGCGCAAAGCCCCGGGAGTTATCTTCCGTCAGCCTGTCACTCAGCCGTTGCAGACAGGTATTAAGGCTGTCGACTCAATGGTGCCCATTGGACGTGGACAGCGTGAGCTTATCATCGGCGACCGCCAAATCGGTAAGACTGCCATTGCCATAGACACAATCATTAACCAGCGTAAAAACTACGAAGAGGGCAAGCCCGTCTATTGCATCTATGTGGCAATCGGACAAAAAGCCTCTTCTGTTGCCGCTACAGTACAGACTTTGCGCGAACACGGTGCGCTTGACTACACCGTAATTGTAGCAGCAAACGCATCTGACTCGGCATCAATGAGATACTATTCACCATTTGCCGGTGTGGCCATCGGCGAATATTTCCGTGACACTGGCCGTGATGCGCTGATTGTCTACGATGACTTGTCGAAGCAAGCTGTATCTTACCGCGAAATATCCTTGATTCTTAAGCGTCCGTCTGGACGTGAGGCATATCCAGGAGACATCTTCTATCTGCACTCGCGTCTGCTCGAACGTGCCGCTAAGATAATCGACAATCAGGAAGTGGCCGCTTCAATGAACGACCTTCCCGAAGTGCTTAAAGACAAAGTGAAAGGTGGTGGGTCGCTTACAGCCCTCCCGATTATCGAGACTCAGGCCGGCGACGTTTCTGCATACATCCCCACTAATGTGATTTCTATCACAGACGGTCAAATATTCCTCGAAACAGCATTGTTTAACAGGGGTATACGTCCGGCTATTAATGTGGGTATATCAGTGTCCCGCGTAGGCGGTAATGCTCAGATTAAGTCAATGAAAAAAGTGGCTGGTACACTGAAAATTGACCAAGCACAGTTCCGTGAGCTGGAGTCGTTTACTAAGTTCGGTGGCGACATCGACCCCGTTACCGCGCGTGTTATCGATAAGGGCCGCAAGAATGAGCAACTTTTGATACAGCCTCAGTATGCGCCAATGGCAGTCGAAGATCAAGTGGCAGTGATATTCTGCGGAACAAAAGGCCTTCTTGAGAAGGTGCCTTTGGATAAAGTGGCTGAGTTTGAGAAACTATTCCTTCAACTTCTGCACGCAAAATATCAAAAAGAGGTGCTTGATGTGATTAAGAGCGGTCAGCTTACAGATGACTGCATCGAAAAACTCACTAACAGCGCACAAGAAATAGCAAGTCGTTATAACTAATAATCCATTTAACCGATGGCTACATTACGCGAACTCAAAGGAAGAATCGGCTCGGTAAAATCTTCTGAAAAGATTACCGGAGCCATGAAGATGATTTCTTCCGCTAAAATGCACAAGGCCGAACAGGCTTTGAAAAAGCTGTTGCCTTTCAGAAGTCAGATTCAGACTATTATCGGCAATTTGCTGTCGGCAGATGCCGAATTCTCATCGCCGTTGATTGAGGCTCGCGAAGTCAACCGGATCGGTATTGTGGTGTTTGGCTCTGACGACGGACTTTGCGGTGCTTATAACATCAATGTTTATAAAGGATTGATTAGCCGCATCGGCTCTTATCGGGAAACGTTCGGCGACAATGTCGACTTGACAATATACCCCATAGGAGACAAGATGTTTAAAGCTGTAAGAAAACTTGCAGGACGGCATATCTCAGTGGTACGTCCGGAAGGTGTTAATTCTAAAAGCGATGCTTCGGAGGTCAAAAAGTTCACTTTCGACCTCCGGCAGCGCTTCCTTGACGGAGAGATTGACCGTCTCGACATCGTATATATGAGCTTCAAGAGCGTAAGCCGTCAGTCATTACGCGCAGAACAGATTCTGCCTGTGGCTCAGGAGACTTTGACTGACAATGCGGTAAAGGAAAGTTGTCGTCCATATATTTTCGAGCCGGATGCCAACACCATCTTTTCTACCGTTTTGCCCCTGTTTGTACTTTCTGTGATGCAGGAGGTTTTCACTGAAAATATGGCCTCTGAGCAGGCCGCGCGTGTCATGGCGATGCAAAGTGCCAATGATAACGCTAAAAAGCTCCTTGACCAACTCCAGCTCGAATATAACAAACTCCGACAGCAGGCTATTACGTCGGAGCTTCTTGATATCCTTGGTGGACAGGTTAAGAATTAAAATTGAAAATTTAGTATTTAAAGACCAATCATATCTATGGGCAGTGTAAAAGATTATTTTTCATCACTGGGCACAGGCATCTCGAGTTTGGTGAAGGGTATGGGTGTCACAGGTAAAGAATTCTTTACCAAGAAAGTCACCGAGCAGTACCCCGACCATCGTAAGGAGTTTGAATATGCGGCTCCTCGCTTCCGTGCCAAGCTTCAATTCATCTACGAGGCCGACGGACGAAATCGGTGTACGGCCTGCGGTACATGTCAGCGCAACTGTCCCAACGGTACTATCTCAATCACTACTAAGATGGTGGATATGCCCGATGGGAAGAAAAAACGTAAACTGGACACCTATCTTTACGATTTAGGTAGCTGTACATTCTGCGAACTTTGTGTCACTACATGTCCGTTTGAGGCTATAGAATTTACTAATGACTTTGAACAGGCCGTGTTCACAAGAGAAAAGTTGGTGCAAAAGCTAAACTATTTGCCGGAACAGCCCAATGATCCCGCGCCAAAACCCGGAACGCCTGTCAAACCTGCGGCTCCAGTTACACCAAAGCCCACAGCACCGGCTACACCAAAGCCCACAGCACCGGCAGTATCTGCTCCGGCCACATCTGAAGCCCCGGCTAAGCCCGCTGACGCATCTAAGGCTGAAGACACAGAAAATAAAAAAGAAAATTAAAGTATAATATGGAATCAGTTGGAAGTATTGTTATGTACGGGATAATCGTTGCCGCGATTATCATCTTTTCGATACTCACTGTCACCACGCGCCGCATCCTTCGTGCGGCCACCTATCTGCTTTTTACGCTGTTTGCAACGGCCGGACTCTATTTCATGCTTGACTATGAGTTTCTCGGTGCTGTGCAGATAGCAGTATATGCAGGTGGTATTGTGGTCTTGGTTGTGTTCTCTATTTTGCTCACAAGCAAGCCAGGCGACAGCAGTACGAAGCTTACTTCAAAGAAGCGCGTATTCGGCCTGACGGCGTCCTTGGCATCGTTGGCCGTGCTCGGCTATGCTATAGCCGGACGTTGCGATTTCTGGTCAACTTTTATCAGGCCATCCGAGACGGGATTTGACATGCACCTATTGGGCGATGTGCTTCTCGGAACTGAAAAGTACCAGTATTTGCTTCCCTTTGAAGCTGTGAGTGTGTTGTTATTAGCATGTATAATCGGTGGTGTAGTTATCGCCCGTAAACGTTAAGAAGCAATGGAAAAATTACCTATCGCACTTTACATTATCCCCAGCATTATTATGTTTTGCTGTGGTGTTTACGGATTCATCACACGGAAAAACATGATTGCTATTCTGATATCTCTTGAGTTGATGCTAAACTCTGTAGATATCAATTTTGTGGTGTTTAATCGTTTTCTTTATCCCGGACAGCTCGAGGGCATGATGTTTACGCTTTTTGCCATCGCGATTGCCGCGGCAGAAACCGCTCTTGCCATAGCCATCATTGTGAATATATTCCGTGCTGTCAAAAACATTGATATTCGCGACCTCAATAAAATGAAATTCTAACGGATATGGAAATAATGTCTATCTTCATATTGTGCATACCCCTTTTCATGTTCCTTTTCTTGGGATTAGTGGGCATGAAATTGAGCCATAAGCTGACCGGATTCCTCGGCTGTTTGGGCATGGGTGCTTGCCTAACGTTGTGCTATATCACTGCGTTTACTTATTTCTTTGGCGGTGATTTTGTCAATGAAGCCGGTGAACGCATTCAGCAGGTGCTTTGGAACACCACTTGGTTGCAGTTCACTGAACATTTGGTGATTCGTCTCGGATTTTTGCTCGATCCTATCTCTGCAATGATGCTCGTAGTAATACCCACCATCTCGTTTATGGTGCATGTTTACTCCTTGGGCTATATGGAGGGAGAAAAGGGATTTCAGCGTTATTACGCATTCTTGTCACTGTTCAGCTTTTCAATGCTTGGATTGGTTGTCGCCACCAATATTTTCCAGATGTATATATTCTGGGAGCTTGTGGGTGCGTCCTCGTATCTGTTGATTGGATTCTTCTATAAATTGCCGTCGGCAGTTTCTGCCTCTAAAAAGGCGTTTATCGTGACTCGTTTCGCTGACCTTGGATTCTTGATCGGCATCTTAATCCTCTCATATTACACTAAGACGTTTAATTTTGAGACGATGACATCTAATCCGCAGGCAGTTCTTGGAAGCTTCGAGGGTGCCACTTTCATGGGCGCTTCTGTGCTGACCTGGGCCTTGGTGCTCATTTTCATGGGCGGTATGGGTAAGTCGGCTATGCTTCCGCTACACATTTGGCTGCCCGACGCTATGGAAGGTCCGACTCCGGTCTCTGCGTTAATTCACGCGGCCACGATGGTTGTGGCAGGTGTATATCTCGTGGCGCGTCTGTTCCCGTTGTATCTTCTCGAAGAGTCTGCTATGATGATAATTACCGTGGTGGGATGTCTTACCGCATTTTACGCCGCGGTGGTTGCTTGTACACAGGTCGACATAAAGCGTGTGCTTGCGTTTTCTACCATATCTCAGATAGCCTTTATGATCACATCTCTCGGCGTAGCCCGACCGGAGATTCACGAAGGTCTTGGTTTTATGGCATCGATGTTCCACTTGTTTACTCATGCCATGTTTAAAGCCTTGTTGTTCCTTGGTGCCGGTGCGTTGATTCACGCCGTTCATTCCAATAATTATACGGCAATGGGTGGTCTGCGTAAATACATGCCTGTTACGCATATCACATTCCTGATCGGCTGTCTGGCCATTGCAGGTATCTGGCCCTTTGCCGGATTCTTCTCAAAAGACGAGATTCTCTCGGCCGCATACGGAAATCATTGGTTCTGGGGAGCTTGGCTGTCAATGGTAGCTGGTCTTACTGCTTTCTACATGTTCCGTCTCTACTACCTCATTTTCTGGTGGAAAAATCCCGACTTTGGACATCATACACCGCACGATCCGCCTTTGGCCATGAAGGTCCCGCTTATATTCCTTGCTGCAGTGTCATGTGTAGCTGGATTTATTCCGTTTGGACACCTTGTTACTTGGAACCATGAGCCTTACACGATCCATATTGATCCGATAGTAGCTGCTACAAGTTTGATTATTGCCGTTTTGGCTATTCTTCTTGCTACATACATGTATCGTAAGGAGAATCCTCTGCCTGACAAGCTTGCCAATACTTTCCATGGGTTGTGGACTGCCGCTCACCATCGCTTCTATTGGGACGAACTTTATCTCTGGATTACCCATAAAGTCATCTTTAACAGCATCTGTAAACCGATTGCATGGTTTGACCGCCATATCATCGACGGCACAATGGACGGTTTTGCACGTATGACTCAGTGGGCTTCCTGCTCGATTCGCGGTCTGCAGTCTGGAAATGTTCAGACATACGTGTGGATTTATCTCGTCGGAGCATTGCTTATGGCAACTGTCACTTGGCTATGCCTCCTATAATTAACATGGTGCAACAAGAAAAGTATAGTAATTATGATATTCTCTAACATTCTGATATATTTCGTAGTCATCCCTCTGGTGATGCTCGGCGGCTTGTTCCTTTGTCGGAACATGAATCAGATCCGCACCGTGGCAGTCATCGGTTCTACGGCACTGTTGGCATTGTCAATCTATTTGATGTTCGACTTTCTGCATTTGCGCGCAGCCGGTGCCGACGACATCATGCTCTATCAAGGCTCATGGATGTGGTTTGAACCATTGAATATACATCTTGCAGTCGGTGTCGATGGTATTTCAGTCGCCATGATTCTGCTCTCTGCCATAATTGTATTTGCCGGAACTTTCGCTTCCTGGAAGATTACTCCGCTACCAAAGGACTTTTTCCTTTGGCTGATACTCCTATCTACCGGTGTGTTCGGTTTCTTTATCTCGATAGACCTGTTCACGATGTTCATGTTCTATGAGGTAGCTCTTATTCCGATGTACCTTCTGATTGGATTATGGGGTACCGGTCGTAAAGAGTATTCCGCAATGAAGCTTACATTGATGCTTATGGGTGGCTCCGCATTTTTGTTGCTTGGCATCCTCGGCATCTACTATCATTCGGCTCCAGAAGGTGGTCAGCTGACTATGAATCTTCTTGAGATTTCGGCTAATGATGCTATTGACCATAATTGGCAGTATTTCCTTTTCCCGATAACCTTTGTCGGCTTTGGTGTGCTTGGCGCAATGTTCCCATTCCACACTTGGAGTCCCGACGGTCATGCCTCAGCTCCAACGGCAGTGTCTATGTTGCACGCCGGCGTTCTTATGAAGCTTGGAGGTTACGGATGTTTCCGCGTAGCCATATATCTTATGCCGTTCGCAGCTAATGAACTTGCATGGATATTCTTGATTCTAACCGGTATTTCGGTCGTGTATGGAGCATTCAGCGCATGTGTTCAGACCGACCTCAAGTACATCAACGCATATTCTTCAGTAAGCCACTGCGGATTGGTGCTTTTTGCAATCTTGATGCTCAACACCACAGCCATGACCGGTGCTGTGATGCAGATGTTATCCCACGGTTTGATGACGGCCTTATTCTTTGCTCTTATAGGTATGATTTATGGACGGACTCATACTCGTGACATCCGTTTGATGGGTGGCCTTATGAAGATTATGCCGTTCTTGGCCGTTTGTTACGTGATTGCAGGTATGGCGTCTCTCGGCCTTCCGGGTCTCAGCGGATTCGTTGCCGAAATGACGATTTTTGTAGGATCATTCCAAAATGCCGACTTCTTCCATCGTGCATTTACTATAGTGGCTTGTAGCTCTATTGTGATTACGGCGGTCTACATTTTGCGCGTGGTAGGAAAGTTGCTGTTCGGTCCAGTGCAGGATGAGCACCATCTTCAGCTTACTGATGCATCTTGGTGGGAGCGTCTGTCCACCATAACATTGATTGTCTGCGTTGCCGGTATCGGTTGTTTCCCTAATTGGATTTCCGGCTTATTGCATGACTCATTTATTCCCATCATTGAAGTTTTGACTAAATAAGAAATTATAAGATATGGATTATTCACAGTTTTTGGTCATGCATCAAGAGATAGGATTATTAATCCTCATCTTATTGATCTTCTTATTTGACACTTTCAGCTCACGCCAAGTGCCTCGTGGCATGTCAATGTTCGCAGTTTGTCTGTTCGGATTGTTGACTGTAGGAGGGTTTGTGTTGCCTTGGGACAAGGTCGCGGCTTCCGCTTTCGGCGGTATGTATGTTACATCTCCCGTGATGATAGCTATAAAGAATGTCTTGAACGTCGGTGTATTCATCGTGCTCCTTCAATCGATGAATTGGGCTGACAGTGAATTTGTGCGCATTCGTCGTGGCGAATTTTATGAGCTTTTGTTGATTACTCTCTTCGGAATGTACTTGATGATTTCGGCTCGCCACTTCTTGCTGTTCATCATCGGTCTTGAAACCGCATCTTTGCCTCTTGCCGCGCTTGTCGCTTTCGACAAAAAAAGTTACGAAAGCCACGAAGCGGCTGTTAAATACATTTTAACGGCTGTATTCTCATCGGCAATACTTATGATGGGGCTTTCATTTGTCTACGGTCTCGCCGGGACGCTATATTTCAACGACATTGCCGGTGCTTGCATCGGAGGCAACGCAATGCTTATCGTTGCTGTAGCGTTTGTAATAGCCGGATTCGGTTTCAAGCTTTCACTTGTGCCATTCCACTTATGGACTGCCGACGTTTACCAAGGAGCTCCGACGGCGGTCACTTCTTACCTTTCGGTTATATCAAAAGGTGCTGCCGCGTTCTCATTCTTCGTAGTAATGGTTCAGGTGTTTGGCCCATTCTATTCTAAGATTTGGGAGTGGATGCTATATGCACTGATTATTTTGACCATAACCGTTGGTAACTTGTTTGCCTTGCGTCAGAAAAATCTCAAGAGATTCCTTGCTTTCTCTTCAATATCTCAAGCCGGTTATATTATGCTTGGTGTGATTTCCGGTTCTCCGCAAGGACTTGGCTCATTGATTTTTTATGTGTTGGTATATATCTTCTCTAATCTCGCTGCATTCGGCGTGATTTCTGCCATAGAGAACAAGACGGGTCGTGTTGACATGGATTCATATAACAATCTGTATTCTACCAATCCCAAGCTTGCGTTTACGATGATGCTTGCCATGTTCTCGCTTGCAGGTATTCCTCCTTTCGCAGGATTCTTCAGCAAGTTCTTCATTTTCTCAGCGGCAGTTCAGCCAGGAACTCCGGCGCTTTATATCTTGACATTGATAGCATTGATTAATACAATCATATCTCTTTACTACTACTTGTTAGTTGTAAAGGCTATGTTCATCAAGAATCAAGAAGAATGCGTCATTCCGACTTTCCGCTCTTCCGGCAGTGAACGTTTGGGTATGTGGATATGCGTTGCCGGTATAATCTTTGTGGGACTATTCAGCTGTATTTACAATACGCTGATTACTTCAGCAAAGATGAACACCGACTATATATTTACTTTATTTGCTAACTAAGGAAAGGCTTAAGCACTCACTCATAACCATGACAGTGCCGCCGGCGAGGCGGTGCTGTCTTTTTTTAACTAACGATCGACGATGTAGTATATGATGTTTAATTTTGACCGTTTATGTGACTCAGTTTGGCTCGAGGAGTTAGTGGGCATGGCTGATGTAGCGGATGACTGCGAATATATTGTATTGACGCGACGTGGCGTGGATGTTGTGCCGATTCAGCGAGGTTTCGCGCGAATGCTTCAGGTCGGGGATATGACCGGTGCTTCCATGATCTATTCCGACTTTTATAAAGACGGGAATTTACATCCTTTAATCGATTGTCAACAAGGAGCTCTGCGTGACGACTTTGATTTTGGATATGCTTTAGCTGTGCGAAAAAGCTCATTAAATGCTGTTGCTGACGAGCTAAAGGGTTACGCATATAAATATTCTGCCTTTTACGCATTGCGACTTGCATTGTCATGTGTCGGTAAAATAGCTCATGTCAATGAACCGTTGTATTCGGTCGATAGCTCACGGATTGAAACGTCGCAATTTGATTATGTCGATCCCCGAAATCGTGAGGTGCAAGTCGAGATGGAGAGGGTGTGCACAGTTCATCTGAGCAGTATAGGAGGCCTGGCTCCCATCGAAAAAGATGCTCCGATATACTGCTCGTGTTGTGATATGCCTGTAGAAGCCTCTATAATAATACCCGTTTTTAACAGAGTGCGTACTATAATTGATGCTTTGGAGAGTGCTTTGTCTCAAAAAGCTCCATTTGCGTTCAATGTGATAGTCGTTGACAATCACTCTACTGACGGTACCACAGAATTAATCCGTAAAATAGCTGATTCTGAATCGCGTGTCATTCATTTAATCCCAGAAATTAAAGGACTTGGAATAGGCGGATGTTGGAACCATGCATTAAATGACATACATTGTGGCAAATTTGCCGTTCAGCTTGATAGTGACGATATATATTCTTCCTATGACACATTGCGCAAGATTGTCGATTGTTTTTATGCAGAAAATTGCGCCATGGTTATTGGGAGTTATACCTTACCGATTTTAATGGAAATGTCCTTAAACCGGGTCTGATTGACCATCGTGAATGGACAGATGAAAATGGAGCTAACAATGCCCTTAGAATAAATGGTCTGGGAGCGCCAAGGGCGTTCTACACACCTATAGCTCGCGAAATAGGATTCCCTAATACGAGCTATGGTGAAGATTATGCAATGGGTCTTGCCATTTCGCGAAAATATAAGATTGGACGTATTTGGGAGTCATTATATTTGTGCCGTAGATGGGAGGGAAACTCCGATTCAGCTTTGAGCGTTGAGGCTCAGAATAAAAATAATCTTTATAAAGACCGCTTGCGCACTTGGGAGCTAAAAATGCGGCGGCGGTTAAACGGGTTTGAATAAGATGAAAAGAGCAGAGTTAGATGCATTTGTGGCTCGTCAGGAGTCGCAAATTAAGTTACCTGAGCTTAACGAAAAGTGTGTTACTGTTGGCGGAGTGCCTTGGCGGGTATTGTTTAATAAAGAGCGTTCGAGAAGCACTTGCGCCCGCGTGGACAAGGCCTCTGTCGAGGCAAGACCCTGCTTCTTGTGTCCGGCAAATAGGTATGAGTGGCAGACACCGATAGAGTGGGGTAATTATGACATCCTTGTAAATCCGTTTCCTGTACTTCCCGGACATCTGACTATAGTTGCTAAAGAACATACAGATCAGTTAATAGGGAGTCGTCTTAAGGATATTGTTGATTTGGCTTCGGAGCTTGAGGGCTATGCTGTGTTCTATAATGGGCCCCATAGTGGAGCTTCTGCGCCTGATCACGCACATTTCCAAGCTGTCCCTGAATCGTTTCTGAATCTTCATCGGAGTTTCCCATTTCAGCGACACTATATAGCAGGAGATTCTGAAAACGTTATAGCCGGACTTAAGAAAGTGCTTATGCATCTGGAGATTGCCGACGATGAGTCGGAGCCACGGCTGAACATGGCGGTAAAAAAAGTCGGTGAAGATTTGTTTGAAGCTGTTGTAATACCCCGTAAGAGGCATCGCCCATCATGCTACGGACATATTAATGTAAGTCCCGGTGCGCTTGATATGTTTGGCTATATCGTAACAACGTCTGAATCCGATTTCAATGCCGTCAACACGCCGTTACTTGAGCAAATATTCAGAGAAGTGGCGTTTGAACGTCATATTCCAATGGTCTCCGTTGGGATAATGAGTGCCGAGAAGATAGACTATCGTTTTAAAGGCCCATACAGAAAGGAAAACGACATTTTTATGCCCGAACGTGAAGATTGTGAATTTGAGTTGTCTGACGTGACCATTGGTGTCGGCTTTCACTGGGAACGTAAGGAATGTCATCGCTATAAAGGTGCATTAAAACTTAAAAAAGGTGCCGACGGACTGACGACGGCAATAAATATATTGCCTGTCGAGGAGTATCTTCAAAGTGTAATCAGTTCTGAAATGAGCGCCCATGCTTCACTCGAGTTCCTCAAAGCTCATGCAGTTATATCAAGAAGCTGGTTGTTGGCGCAGATGAAGCATAATTCCTCGGATGTTAGCAGAGAATTTAGGGGCATATCCGGTGAAAACAGGGTGATAAAGTGGTATGACCATGACGATCATTCTGACTTCGATGTTTGTGCTGATGATCATTGCCAACGCTACCAAGGGGTTTTGCGCATAGATAGGATGGCTGTTTATGATGCTGTGCAAACTACGCTTGGTGAGGTATTGCTCGACTCTGACGGTAACCTATGTGACGCGCGTTTCTCGAAATGCTGTGGAGGTGCCTTTGAGGAGTTTGAAAATTGTTGGGAACCTGTTCATCACAATTATCTTGTTGCCGCACGCGACACGGATGTTGATGCCCCGTTGCCCGACTTGACTCGTGAAGATGAATCAAGAACGTGGATTTTGTCGCATCCCGAGGCATTTTGCTCTGCGCCTTCAGGTGAAATCTTATCGCAAGTGCTTAATAATTATGACCGTGAAACTCCAGATTTTTACAGGTGGAAAGTTGAATACGGTGCGGAAGAGCTGTCAAACCTTGTCAGAGAACGGTCAGGCATTGATTTTGGCTCAATTGTTGAACTTATTCCGCTAAAAAGAGGTACGTCCGGGCGCATATATGAGTTGCAGATAGTCGGTACGAAACGCTCTGTTACAGTGGGAAAGGAGCTTGAGATACGTAAGTGGCTTTCCCGGTCGCATCTCTACAGTTCAGCTTTTGTTGTTGACCGAGGATCTGACGGAAGATGGATTCTTAATGGTGCCGGTTGGGGGCACGGTGTCGGTTTATGCCAAATTGGGGCTGCCGTGATGAGTACCAAAGGCTATAGCTACAAAGAAATTTTATATCATTATTTCAGTAATGCAAAAATCAGTCGCGCATATTAATAAGTCAAATGCTTGGGCCTGGATTCCCAGCCTCTATTTTGCGCAGGGGTTGCCATACGTTGCGGTTATGACCATTTCTGTCATAATGTATAAGCGTTTGGACATTTCCAATACAGACATCGCTCTCTATACTTCATGGCTTTATTTGCCATGGGTAATAAAACCGTTATGGAGTCCGATAGTAGATTTGTTCATGACTAAACGATGGTGGATTGTCGCTATGGAGATGCTTATCGGCATAGGGTTTGCCGGAGTGGCGATTTTATTGCCAGGTTCGATGTTTTTTAGAATGACTTTGGCTGTATTTTGGTTTGTGGCATTTGTTAGTGCTACCCATGACATTGCTTCCGACGGATTTTACATGCTCGCTCTTGATGAACGACGGCAATCATTTTTTGTAGGTATTAGAAGCACGTTTTATCGCATAGCCACTGTTGTCGGGCAAGGTGCCTTGGTGATTTTTGCCGGCTTTCTGGAAAATCGTGGCGGGGTAGTTACAGCTTGGTCCTCAGTAATGTGGATATTGTCTGTGTTCTTCATTTTAATAAGTCTTTACCACCGGTTTATGCTTCCTCATCCCAAGTCGGATCTTCCTACTCCGGGTGTGACTCCGGGAAACGTGGTGAGGGAATTTTGCTCAACTTTTATATCCTTTTTTAAAAAGCCACAGGCACTTACTGCGATAGCTTTCATGTTGCTTTATCGTCTGCCCGAGGCGCAGTTGGTAAAGTTGATTAACCCTTTTCTTTTAGACTCTCGGGAAGCCGGAGGACTTGGGCTTGCTACCACTGAAGTCGGGGTTGTTTATGGTACGGTTGGTGTAGTAGGACTTACTGTAGGAGGAATTATAGGAGGAATCGTGGCCGCGCGTGGTGGCCTAAAACGATGGCTTTGGCCCATGTCGTGGAGTATTTCATTGACATGCGTAACATTCTGCTATCTTTCCATGTTTCAGCCGACCGACCTGCTGACGGTAAACGTATGTGTTTTTATCGAGCAATTCGGATATGGATTTGGGTTTACGGCATACATGCTTTATTTGATTTATTTCAGCGACGGCCCGTTTAAAACTGCGCATTATGCTATTTGTACAGGATTTATGGCGCTTGGAATGATGTTGCCGGGAATGGTGGCGGGTTGGATACAGTCCATGCTTGGCTATGTTGGTTTCTTTTGGTGGGTGATGGCCTGTTGTGTGGCGACTATATCAGTGACGGCATTGATAAAAGTGCCGGCATCGTTTGGGTGCCGGCGTTAAGAGCCCGTGTCAACATTTCTGAGAGACAGGCTCTAAGTCGCAGGTTATTACTGACGGTCGTATGATACGGATTATTTAGGACATAAGGCTGATTCTTACTCGTTTACCTTTTAGTTTTTCGGTAGCTATTTTGGCTAAGGTTTCTTTTGCCAAGTTAGCAGGAATTGCCGCTATTGCCGAATGGTCTTTGACTATAATTTTGCCGACTTGCGATGCTGACAGACCTCCCGCTTTCATCAGGAATCCGGCTACATCGCCACGAGATATTTTCTCCTTTTTCCCGGCATTAAAGTATAGGGTGGCAAAGGATGCCTTAATAGGGTTCGCGCTGTATCCGGTTGGTGAATATGCACGGTCAAACAGAATGTATTCGGGAATACTGTCGGACTCTGACGTGATTACGTAGACTGTACCGGAAGCATCTACCCTGGCAGTCCGGCCATTGCGGTGAGTCCAAGTCTGTTCAGTCAGCGGTATATGATAGTGAATGATATTTTTAACTTCGTCTATATCCAGTCCTCTCGCACCGAGATCGGTCGATATAAGAATCGGTGTTGTGCCGTTGTTGAGTAGATCCACAGCTTTTTCGCGGTCATTTTGGTCAAGGGCGCCATGATATATGCCTACAGGAAGATTTTCCTTCTTTAGAAATTCATAAACACGGTCAGCGCTATCACGATGATTCACAAAAACGATGACTTTGCCGTCGTCTAATGAGTGGAGCAAGTCGGCAAGAGTCGACAGTTTGTCACGCGAAGGACTCTCTACCTCCACTATTTGCATTCTGTGGCGGGGCTTTGATTCGGTTTCAAGAAAGTCAAGTGTGGTCGGATTACGAAGCTTGATGAACGGGGGAAAGTCTTCAAGACTGGTGGCCGATGTCAGAATCATACGGGATAAATTTGGCATCGTGCGGATAATTTTTTTCATTTCCTCTTGAAATCCAAGCTCAAGCGATTTGTCATACTCATCAAGAATCAATACTTTGGCAGTGTATAGGTCTATCTGCTTGCGGTTAATGTGGTCAAGCAACCTTCCCGGTGTGGCAATTACAATGTCTGGCGTTTGGGTAAGTGAGTTTTTCTCGTCGATCATTGAGTGGCCTCCATAAAATGCCGACACTTTATAGCCGGTTGCTATGTCTCTTATCACCCTATAGGTTTGCATGACGAGTTCCCGTGACGGAGCGATTACCACCCCGAGCACTTTACCTTCAGGTTTTGGCAACGCGCTTAGCATAGCGATGGCAAATGCCACGGTTTTACCGCTGCCGGTCGGCGAAAGAAGTATTAAGTCGGAAGCATGGCATTCCATCACTTCGCGTTGCATCGGGTTTAACGTATTGATTCCTAATTTTGACTTGACATTGGCAAGTATTTCAGATTGTTTCATATTTTGGTTATGAAAAGTTTTTGCAAAGTTACTTAAAGAAACAGATAAAGTCAGTCGAAAGATGTAAAATTCAAGACGACAAAATGGCTGAATGGTAAATGAATGTTAAATTTTGACACTTTGCACCCTTGATATTTAATTTTTGACGAAAAATATGTTAAATTAATGCTCAAATCACTTGTCGATTCGTAAATAATGCTTACATTTGTATGTGTGTTTTTCATAGTATTAGATTAAGATAAAGGTTTAAACGGAATAGGATGCTGGGAAGCATCCTATTCTTATTTTTGAAGCGATTTATCAAAAATGAAGATGGCTGCGTCAAAGATGAAATGACGCAGCCATTTAATGCTGGTAAATAGCATCCGATAGGTGCTTAAATGGGTGGCTTTATTTAGTTGAGTGATAAGGTGACAATCGATTTTGCCGGAAGTGTAAGGGTTAGCACTCCTTTATTTATCTTTGCGCCTTTGAAGTCTTTGAGAGTTACTTTGTCGGGAGTCCCAAAGTCATTGTAGTCGCGGATATTATCTGCCGTAAGAATCTCTCCTGTCACTTTAGAGGCTTTAATTCCATCGAGAGGAATCTGAATGTCGCAGGCCTCGGTCAGATCTGTGTTCGTGAGTGATACGGTAACTTTCCCGTCCTTCTCAGATGCGGTGGCGCTAACTACGGGCACCATACGGTTGTCGCGCACTGAGCGATAGCGTGTATTAAGAGTGAGGGGGATTAGTTTTGCATCCTGATGCGGAACATACATCTTAAACACGTAGTATGTCGGGGTGAGCACCATTTTGTCGTCCTTAGTGAGTACCATTGACTGAAGCACATTGGCTATTTGGGCGATGTTGGTCATCTTGACGCGGTCAGTTAGATTGTGGAAGGTGTTAAGCGAGAGTGCTGCAACCATAGCGTCGCGCATAGTGTTCTGCTGATAAAGGTGTCCGCGTATGGTACCTGGTTCTTCGTCCCACCATGTTCCCCATTCGTCTACGAGAAGCCCAACGCGCTTGCGGCGGTCATATTTATCCATAATCTGCATGTGGCGTTTAACCACGTCGCCTATCTCCAGACACTTGCCGAGGGTCCAATAGTAGTCAGAATCGGTAAATTCTGTTGCAGAGCCCTTACTTCCGTTCCATCCTTTAACTGTGTAATAGTGAAGTGATATACCGTCCATTTGGTTGCCGGCCTTCTGCATCATCACGTCGGTCCAGTTGTAGTCGTAGTCGCTGGCTCCGGAGGCAATTTTATATAAGCGGTTTTTGCCAAAATTGCGGCAGTAAGTCTGATAGCGGCGATATACATCGGCATAATATTCCGGTGTGAAGTTGCCTCCGCAACCCCAGCTTTCGTTTCCTACCCCAAGATATTTAAGTTTCCAGGGCTTTTCGCGTCCGTTTTGTTTGCGGACTTTCGCTTGAGGCCCCTCTTCGGCGGTGATATATTCCACCCACTTTGCCAATTCCTCTACCGAACCGCTTCCGACGTTTCCGCTAAGATATGGTTCAGCACCGATTAATTCGCAGAGATTAAAGAATTCATGTGTTCCGAAGCTGTTGTCCTCGACGGTGCCTCCCCAGTTATTATTGACCATACGCGGACGGTTCTCTTTTGGACCGATTCCGTCAACCCAATGGTATTCGTCGGCAAAGCAACCGCCGGGCCACCTAAGTACGGGCACTTTTAAGTCTTTCATTGCTTGCAGAACGTCGTTACGGTAACCGTTGGTATTTGGGATTGGGGAGTCTTCACCGACCCAGATGCCTCCGTAGATACATGTGCCGAGGTGTTCGGCAAACTGTCCGTAAATCTCCTTGTTTATTACCGGAGCTTTTTCGTCGGGATTAAGGTTGACGGTGACAGTCTCGTTAGCTGCAAAGGCCGAGGCGGTCACGCCTAACATGGCGAATAATGATTTAATGCGCATTGCTGATTGGTTAAAAAGTTGAGGTCATCGGGTTGACTGAAGCTCCGGTGACCTCAAATTGGTTAATTCGGTTGATTATTTCTGAAAATGATATACTGCAAATGTTTTTGCAGGAAGGATGGTAGTATAGTTCTGAGCCTGCTCAATGGCAAACTTTTTCTCTTGAGGAACTATCTTAGAGGGGTTTTCGAGAGAGTTTTCGGCATCAGGGTCGGGCGACGAAAGTGTCTGTACGCGTACATTAGTGATGCCCTCTTTCTTCTTCATTCCGGCAAAATTTATATTGAGTTCATGGTCGTCGGCAGATGTGTTTGCAACCTTAACGATGTATTCGTCATTGTCCTTATCGTAGACTGCGCTTGCGAACAATCCGTTTTGGCCTTCGGCTCCAGTAACGTTCTTCTTGTCCATTGTCAAGGGAAGTACGTTTGTTCCTTTATTATTAGCATAAAGCTGTTGCACGTAATAACTTGCTGTGGGGAACGATGAGAAGTTGTCAAACCAAATCATGTCGGGACGCCATTGCCATCCTTCAACGTGGGCGAATAGAGGCGCGTATGTTGCCATGTGAACCACATCGGCATTCCGTTCAAGCCCGGTCATAAATGCGGCTTCGAGAAGGGCTGCATTGAAATGGTTCCATTTCTTCCCGCTTCCGTGGCAGGCATACTCTCCTGCGAACACTTTCGGACCCTTGCGGTCATAGTTGTCGTAGCGTGCTCCTTGCGCGAGGAACCAGTTTTCCGGACGATAGAAGTGCTCGTCGACGAGGTCGGCCTTCAGACGTGTCATTTCCGGCCACAAGTAGTCAAATTCCTTACCTTCAGAGTTGGGGCCTGAGGAACCTACGATTTTAATGTCGGGATATTTTGCACGTACGGCCTTAACGAACGGCTCAAGACGTTGGGGATAAATTGAATCCCACTGTTCGTTGCCGATACCTACGAATTTCAGATTGAATGATTCCGGGTGTCCCATGTCGGCGCGCACTTTACCCCATGTGGTCGATGGGTCGCCGTTGGCAAATTCGATGAGGTCGAGAACATCCTGAATATAGTTGTCAAGTTCGCTTTCCGGGATTTGCTGGTCGAGATCATTTTGGTACTGGCAGATAAGTCCTACGTTAAGGATGGGAAGCGGCTCCGAACCGATTTCTTCTGAAAGGAGGAAGTATTCGTAGAATCCAAGTCCGTAAGACTGATAGTAGTCGGGGAAGAAACGGTAGGGGAACGTATAATGCCAACGGTTTTCATTAACGGGACGATTTTCAACCGGTCCGACCGTGTTTTTCCACTGATAACGCGTGTCGACATCGGTACCCTCTACTATACATCCGCCGGGGAAACGGAATACTCCGGGGTGCAGGTTGGCAAGGTGCTGGGCCAGGTCTTTACGCATACCGTTTTCGTGCCCTTTCCATGTGTCGACGGGAAAGAGGGATATGTGTTCGAGGTCAACGGTCTTTTCCGGCTTGTTGAGGAATATGCGCAATTTGCCCTCCTTCTGTGTCTCTGTCGGAGTAAGCACAACTTGATATTTCTTCCATTCCTTAGAGTTTATTTCGATGTTTTCAGATGCTATGACTTGTGTCTCTCCCATCGACTTTGTGTCTACAAGTTCGACGCGAATCGACGATTTGTCGCCGTCAGGAGTGCGTGCCCATACTGAAAAACGATATTTTTCGCCTTTTTTCACGCTGACACCGAAGAAGCCTTCATTCTCAAGGCCGGTGTGTTTGTGTGCATGTCCGGGGTCGCTAAGGCGCACATAGTGTGGATTGCGTTCAAACGGTCCGTCATCTTTCAGGCCGACATTTCCGTAAGTGACCCAGCCCATGAAGTTCTGAGGAAATTCAAATGAGCGGTTTTTGATCATTTCGGCATAAAGTCCGCCGTCTGCGGCATAGTTTATGTCCTCGAAGAAGATGCCGTACATGGTGGGCTGTACCGGAGCTCCGATTTTGTTTGTTTGTACCACAAGTTCGTTAGTGGCGGCGTTCATCCCCATGCCCGCAGCGAGGGCAAGGACGGTGAGCAGATGTGATTTTAACTTCATGATATAAATTATGTAATTACTATAGTTAAATTGTCAAATGTGTGGCTTGCAGTGATGTCAGAGAACTCTCTTACCCCATACCGACCGGCCGTCTTTGTCGAGTCCGGTCAACAGTACGGTGTCGAACTCACGCTCCCAATCATGTCCTGCAAATATAATTAAATTATTTATAACTTCGCCGTTGACGGTCAAATTAAGTAGCTGTTCTTGTTCGTTGAATTCCCATCCTGACGCGGCCTCGCCGGCAAGCGTTCCGTCAGTGGCAAAAACGTGGCTTTTACTCGTGTTCCAATCACCTGATAACAGGTCAAACCCGCGGGGCACAACGCCGTCGATGAGTTCCGCGTTGGCGCGTGGTTCCTGAATGCGGATAATTTCCCATGTGCCTTCAAGGTCGGCCGAGGAAAACCGGCGTTCATCCGATGCAGTGTATCTTTCTGGCGACACCACCGGCCAGCCGTCCGGAGTGAAGAAGATTCTTCGCAGATGCAAGTCCATCATCCCTGGGGTAGGGGCGTAGCGTCCTTGGTGCGCCATATAGAAGTGTCCCTCGGCATCGGCCACCACTCCGCAGTGTCCGTTGCCCACCCATCCCGGATGTCTGTCGAAGCGGTAGGGAGCGGTCAGTATAGGGAAGTTGTCGGTGGTGTCGGATGTCTCCTTTCCGAAGAAGTCCACAAACGGACCTTCGGGCGACTTAGAACGTGACACTCTGACATTGTAGGTCGACTCAAGCGGGTCGTAGGAGGTGAACAGGTAGTACATGTCGTGCTCCGGGCTGTAAATGATTTCCGGACCCTCGTTGTTGTCGGCTGAAGACAGCCGTTGGCGATGGTTGACGAGATTCCCCTTGTCGCCTTCGTTCTTAGTGAATCCTGTGGCGGGATCCAGTTCCACGCAGTATAGGCCGCCGAAATATGAGCCATAGTGCATCCACTGTCGGCCGTCCTTGCCTGTTATCACCGACGGGTCGATGGCGTTCATCTGCGACTCGTTGTCGGTCTTGACCACGCATCCGCGGTGAGTCCACGGGCCTTCCGGCGAGTCGGCCGTTGCCAACGATATTGCCGATGTCTTCTTCCCGAATGCCGACACACAATAATAAAGGCGATAGGTTCCGTCGCCGACCTCCACCATGTATGGGGCCCATACATTGCCGGCCGCCCCGCGAACGCCGGGGTTTAGCCCGCGCACCCATTCAGCCGGTTCCTCAGGAATCTCAGGAAATGCCCATCCTAAAAACTCCCAGTTTACGAGGTCTTTTGAGCTGCGCATTTGGACATTGCCCATCCGGGGGCGTTCACGCATTCTGTGGCGCATCGTCGCTGAGTCCATCGGTTCCCTTGGGCCTTTTGGCCTTGCAAAGTATATAGCATCTGTGCTATACATATAATATGTGTCGCCGACGCGGGTCAATGCCGGATCGTGGACGTTATAAGTGCCCCAGCTGTTAATGCTGTCCATTACGGCCACATTCGAGTAGTCGTCGGCCCACGGATTCGGGCTTGGAACGGGAGTGAATTTGTCGGCCGAGCAACTTTGTCCGGTCACAAATGCCGCAACGCATAATAGCAAAGAGATGTGATGCAATTTCATGATTGAATAAAATTTTTATAAAATTACGAAAACAAGCGCATCTAAAGGGTGGAGTTTTCGTCAACAAAGGTGGATATATGGCAATATGACGTGTTAAAAGCGAATTTTGAGAGAATTTTTACGCATTTTTGGATAAATAGTCAGATAAAAATTGTAATTTTGGACATTCTTGCAAATGGAAATGACCATGAATTAACAGAAATGATGATCACCGATAGACATAATCGTTTGTTTCCGCATCAGTCATTGTGGTGGCTTTGTCTCGTGGCAATGTTCCCGTTTTGGGCACAGGCCTCAAAGCTTTCGCCGGTTTCAGTGCAGAAGTCGGCGTTTGCCGACGATTACATGGTCAGCTACATAACCATGAAGCAGGGATTGCGTCATAATTTCATTGAAGATATAATTACTGATTCCAAAGGGTTTGTTTGGGTAGCCATGTCGGGCGGAGGCTTGTCGCGCTATGAAGGCTATGGATTTGTTGATTTCAGCCAAAATTCCGACACGCGCAAGCTGAAGAGCAATTTCCTCAGAAATATCAAGGAAGACCGCTTCGGACGGCTTTGGGTGGCCGAAGACTGCGGAATAGATGTCATTGACTTAAGTAACCTCGACATAGTGAAGCTTGACGACCGCACCGGTTTGCTCGTGCGGTTTCTTGATGACCCGACCGCGTGCGTCGAACTTGATGCCGATGGATGTATCTGGATCGGCAATAAGTCAGAGATCGCGCGTTTGAAGTTCGGTGCGTCCGGTGAAATTGTCGAGATTTTGTCGTTTGACCCCCCCTATTCCTTGCCTAACAATCTGATACTTAAAGATGTATGTGGCGATGGGCATGTGTGGGCGGCTATCAACGGTGTGATTAGCCGTCTGTGGGTCGGCGAGAAGGGTGAGATGCACGTTGAGCCGGTGTCGGGCCATTTGAGATTTGCCGCTAAAGCATTTGTCAATGACTTTGCCCTGCGCGGGGGAGAAGTCTGGATAGCCAGCGATGCCGGATTGTGGCGCTACAACATGAGCGACGACATGGTTAAAATCTATACCTACGACGAATCGAATCCTAACTCTATCTCACAGAATTTCTTGACGAGCTTGGCCGTCACTGCCGACGACAGGCTTTTAGTAGGAAGCCTGCGCGGACTTAACGTCTATAATCCCATACGCGATGACTTTGTGCGCATCAGCGACTCCTCCGAGCCGATGCCATGTCGTTGGATTAACAATAATTTCGTTAACTGTATATTCGTCGACGGCGATCGCATTTGGATCGGAACCGAGGGTGGGGGAATAAATAAGTTTGTGCCCAACCGGCTCAATATACTTACGGCGCGTAATGTGCCGGGCAAAGCCGACTCTTTGCCTCCCGGGCCTGTCAATTCGATTTTTCAGGACAGCGACGGTTGTCTGTGGGTTGGGACAGTCGAGGGCGGTTTGAGCCGCACCGATTCCAGTCTCGGGCATTTCGAGAGGTTTACCCGTGAAAGCGGTAGCCTTGGACATAACTGGGTGAGCGCGTTGACCGAAGATTCGTACGGTCGTCTGTGGGTAGGCACCTGGGGTGGAGGCATTGACGTGCTCGACCGCCGGCATCCCGGAAAATCGTTACGCCACATCGACGCTTCGTTCAATGGGCGGATGCAGGTCGACTACGTAGGAATGCTGATTAATGACACCATTAATAATCTGATATGGATTGGATGCTCACGCGGACTCTACGTGTGTGATCCGGAAACGTTTGATGTGAGCTCGCCTTTCGGCGGTGATGCCGACGGAGCCACAGGGTGTGTGGCGGCTGTGATTGACCGTACCGGACATCTTTGGGCCGGGGGCAATGTCGGTTTGTGTGACATTGACCTGACGCTACGTAACACTGACGGCACTTTCGGTTGTCGCCGACTGCTTAACAAGTTTGACGATCCCTCCGACAGTTACCGCGAGAAGGTGGCGTCGCTCTTTGCCGATTCTGACGGCGGAATTTGGATCGGCACTAACGGCGGGGGAGTCTATCACCGGCGCATCAATGACATAGGCGAAGAGGTGTTTGACAATTACAACAGCTCCGACGGGCTGTCGAGCGACATTGCTTTCGGCGCGATGGTCGACGGTGGCGGGTCGCTTTGGGTCGGCACCTATAGTGGATTATCCTACCGTTCGCCAACCGGAGCTTTTATTTGCTATGATATTGCCGACGGACTTCCCGGCGACCAGTTTTATTGGAACGCCTCATGTCGACTAAACGATGGCCGATTGGCGTTTGGAACCACCGAAGGATTGATTCTCCTCGGCAAAGATGCCGTAAGGCTTAACTCGACCCCGTCCGCCGTACGGTTTACCGGTCTGAGAATAGACGGCGACGATGAGGTCCCCACCGGCCATACTGTCATTCACGAGAGCGTTAAGTCGCTTGGAGTGGATTTTTCGGCACTCGATTACGACTCTGACGGCCGTGGCACATATTATTATTGTCTGAAAGGCTTCGATAAGGAATGGATTAAGTTGCCCCCTCGTTCGCATGGAGTGTCCTATACGAATCTCTCCCCCGGGAAATACTCCCTCAAAGTGAAGTACGTTAAGCCGGGGTTTTCGGCCGACACCGCGCCTGTTTCATCCTATTCCGTCGATGTCCGCCCATATTTCTATCGCCGATGGTGGTTCTTGGCCGTTGTGGCGCTTCTCATCGCGTCGTCGGTAATGCTTATCCACTTGTGGCGGGTGCGCGATCTTACGCTCCAGAAGGCCACCCTGCAAAAGTCGGTCGACGAGCGCACTTCTGAAATATCTCGGCAGAAACGTATGCTTGAAGAGCGGGCAGTGGAACTCTCCGAACAAAATGAGCGGCTTAAGCAGAGCAACGAAGAGATTACAATGCAAAAGACGCGGTTGGCCGACATGGCGCGTCGCGTGCAGGAGCTGTCGGTTGACCGAATAAGCTTCTTTACAAATATAACCCACGAATTCCGCACACCCATCACTCTGATTATAGGCCCGATAGAGCGCACACTTAAGCTCAGCTACAATCCGCAGGTCATCGAACAGCTGCACTTTGCCGAACGCAACTCGCGCTATCTGCTCTCTCTGGTCAACCAGCTTATGGACTTCCGCAAGGTCGAGTCGGGAAAGATGGAGATAGTGCGCAACCGCGGCAACTTCCGCCGCTTCATTTCAGAGACCGTTGAGGCCTTCCGGCCCATGGCAAATGACCGCATGATCGATCTCCGTCTGCTCTGCCGTCTTGACCATGACACGTTCAGCTACGACGAAGAGGCTCTGCGTAAGGTGATTGTGAATCTTCTGGGCAATGCCGTAAAGTTCACTCCCGACGGTGGTCGGGTGACTGTCTATGTGGCATTGGTGCCCGAAGGTGGCGATAGCGATGGAATGTCGCTATATATAGATGTGTCAGACTCCGGAAACGGTATAGCCCCCGACGACATTGAGCGCGTGTTTGAGCGGTTCTATCAGGGTAACAGTCAGCTGAAATATCCAGTCGCCGGAACGTCGGGCAGCGGTATAGGCCTGTATTTGTGCAAAAGCATCGTCGAGATATACGGAGGCCGTATCTGGGCCCGCAATAATCCCGGTGGCCGGGGTTGCTCGTTCAGGCTCTTGCTTCCGGTCGATCCCGAGTTGCCGGCATCTGACGTTGATACGGTTAACGCCGATGCCTCTTTGATTCACAGCGAGGGAGCGTCTGACGTTGATTCCGAAGTAAATGCTCACGACTCCGGAGTCACCATCTTGGTGGTCGAGGATAATGCCGACATGCGCTCGTTCATCCGCTCGATTCTGTCTGACGAATATTCCGTATTGTTGGCCTCCAACGGCCAGGAGGCGCTTGACATATTAATGTCAAGCCATGTCGACTTCATAGTGAGTGACCTTATGATGCCCGTCATGGACGGCCTCGAGCTGTCGCGCCGGGTGAAGGAAGACTTTGCCATCTGCCATATCCCCTTCCTTATGCTCACGGCCCGCACGTCAGAGGAGGCGCGCATTGAGAGCTTCAAGGTGGGAGTTGACGAATATCTGCAGAAGCCGTTCGACCCCGATCTGCTGCTGGCCCGCATACGCAATATTCTTGAAAATAAGCGTCGCCACACCCGAAGCTTCAGCACCGACATGGATGTCACTTCGCTCAACATCGACGATGAGTCGCGCGACAAGAAATTCATGGATCAGGTGATGGCCGTAGTAAAGGACAACTATAAAAACTCCTACTTTGAGGTGGGCGACTTTGCCGAAGCCCTCGGCATCAGCCGAAGTCTGCTTAACAAAAAGCTCCAGAGCCTCGTCGGACAGTCGGCCGGCCAGCTCATGCGTTCTTACCGAATGAACCTCGCGCGCGAGCTAATCATACGCAATCGGCGTACCCACACGATGAACATTTCCGAAATTGCATACGAAGTCGGATTTAACGACTCAAAATATTTCTCCAGATGTTTTACTAAGCATTTTGGTGAGCCTCCGAGCACATTTATGGCCGATTCGTAGTGTTAAATCTCTGCGGTTTGCTAATTTGTCCACCTTAATTGCCCGATTGTCCACCCACGGAGATGACGGAACCGATAACTTTGCATAGTTTAACAATTAAACTAAATAACCTTAACCCAGTGCAGATAATCGAACCATGGTATTTTCAGCATGACTCAATTAATCAGCCTTAAGAGAGAGAACAAACTAAATTTTTTAACCTCTAAAACTTAATATCATCAACATTATGAAGACTAAAAAGTGGATGTCTTTGGCGGCATTCGTCGCCACGCTCCTTTTAGGCTCGTCGTGTGAGCATGATTGGGGACAGATGGACCCGCCGGCAGGTGACCAAGTCTACCCGACAATGGCCAGCGTCGCCGCTTACACGTTTGATACCGAAGAGGAGATCAGTGACCCCGTGGTGATTCAACTTTCAGCCTATGAGGACGGCGCAATTCCGTCGCTCTACGAGGATGAATTGGCTCAATCACCTGTCCTTGACCTAAACGGCGGATACGCCCGCTTCAACAACCCGTTGAAGAGCGCAGGCACTCAGACCTCTGTATCTTACACTTTCTGGATGAAGCAAAACTCCGACCCCGTGCTCGACGAGGACGGCAACGTTGTCGACGGTCAAGTGATGCCTCAAGATCTTGTAAGCCCCATTATGTATTGGGAAAATGAGAACGGTTCGGCATCGCTCTCTTTCTCTGCTAACGGCTGGCTTAAGTATGCAGGACTCGACAGTTCATGGGAAGAAAACAATCCCTCTGACTACGAGACCGGCTATATCACTCCCGACGAGTGGCACTATGTGGCTCTCATAATCCGCGACCATGGCTATGCCCTCTACATTGACGGACAGAAGAAGGCCGACATCACCTCTTCTGACCTTAACTATGAAGGTGCTGTCCAGTTTGCAGCTAACGCTCCTTATATGTATTTTAATTATGGTGCGGACACCCACACCTCCTTCTATCTTGAAGACCTCACAATCTACCGCAACGAGATAGAAGCCAAGCAAATTGCCGCTCCCAGAAAGGGCTCTATCAACACCGGCTCTGGCGCAGGTGTGGAAGAAGAGGTAATGGATGAAGTCCTCACAGATCCGGTATTGGGCGAAACCGATAACTCTACTGGCTGGTGGTCAGCATGGACGCCTGTAGTCCGTCTTACCGGCGATGGCGTTATGCACTATGAATTTACAAACTATTCAACAACCGAGCAAAATTATCATAACTGGGTGATCGTTATCACTAACGGTTGTGACCGAGATGAGGAAGGTTACGAAGAAATTATCGTAATGCGTGCCGATGCTTGGGGTTGGGGTAACAAGTTTGGCGATGCGACAATTGAACACAACTATAATTGGGATACTTTCGCTCAGCAAATGGATGGTACTCAGGTTACGGTTGATGTTACTCGAAAGGGTACGGACGTAATTATTGCTTCTAAGGCGATAACTACTTCTGGCGAAGAAATGGTACAAACCGTTACGGTACCCGGGGTCGACAATGAAAAAATCGGCTCATTCTTTACTTGTGAAGGTGCTCACCTTGTGTTTGATCTGAATAAGACATTCAAGGGTAAGGTTTATCCTGACGGAACTAACTTTGTTGGTAAGGAAGACTTCTCTAACGGTTTCTGGTCTTGCTGGTCGGAAATGGAGAAGAAGGAGAGTGAATTCTCTCGCTTTGGATTTGAATTTGTAAATCACTCTGTAGGTAACGGAAATTATCAGTTCTGGAATCTCGTTGTGACTAATGGATATCAGTCTGTACCGGATAGTGAGAAAGATCCTAATTATTCGGAATACTATTACCTGCGTTGCGATGCTTATGGTTGGGGCGGTTTGTATGGCTCGAGCCAGATGACTCAGAACTTTAATTGGGATACGTATATCAGCGACATGATGGAAGCAACAACCCATATACTTTTCTCTTTCAGTGGTGACACTCTGACGCTGTTGTCTCGCGAAGAGAAGGCTGATGGAACGTATCTACCCGATTATAAATTTGTCACGCCAGGAATTGACCTCCCAATTGGTATAATATTCACTTGTGAAGGAAGCTGGTTGGAAATTAAGAAGATTGGTTATTTCCCCTGGGCAAAAATGGATTAATTAACTTTAAAATCTGAATACTAAAAATGAATAATAAACGCAGTACAGCGATAGGAGGGTGGAGCAGTGCGCTCCGCCTCCTCCTGCCTGCCTTCCTGATCGTCTTCGCCGCTATCAGTCTGCGCGCGCAGTCAACTCAGGTTACAGGTATTGTGCAGGACACTACCGGTGAGCCTCTTATGGGCGCAAGCGTCATTGAGAAAGGCACTTCTACCGGTACGGCAACCAACCTCGACGGTGAGTTCGTGCTTTTTGTCAAGAACCCCGGCACTTCAGTGCTCGTCGTTTCTTACGTTGGTTATGAGACCCAGGAAGTGTCCCTAAAGGGCCAAACCAAAATCACAGTAACTCTTAAAGAGTCTACCGCAGTCCTCGACGAAGTTGTCGTTGTAGGTTACGGTCAGCAGAAGAAGGAGTCGGTCATCGGTGCTATCTCGCAGGTTAACTCGGCCGACCTTCTCGAAACCCCCTCGGCCAACCTTTCGCAGGCCATCACAGGTAAGATTCCCGGCGTGATCACATCGCAGGCTTCCGGTGCTCCGGGTGCCGACGACGCTTCGATCTTCATCCGCGGTCGTGCAACTTTCGCGGGCGATGCCCAGCCGCTTATCCTCGTCGACGGTATCGAGCGTTCATTCTCGCAGATTGCCCCTGACGACATCGAGACAATCTCTGTGCTTAAGGACGCTTCCGCTACGGCTGTTTACGGTGTGCGCGGTGCAAATGGCGTTATGCTTATCACCACCAAGCGCGGTAAGGAGCAAAAGCCGGTTGTTAGCCTCACAGCCAATTGGCAGTGGCAGACCCCTACCCGCAAGGACACGTATCTTAACTCTTACGAGTCAGTGAAGCTCCTCGAAGAAGCCCTCGCCAACGACGGACTTCCCAGCCAGTTCTCTGCCAACGACATTGAGATGTATCGTCAGTCAGTGGCCGGCCAGCTCACCGGCGCCGACGCGCTTCTCTATCCGAACGTTGACTGGTACGACGAGATTCTCCGCTCTTCTGCCCCCGCTCAGCGTTACAACGCATCTATCCGCGGCGGTACAAAGCGTATGCGCTACTATGCTTCGCTCGAATACTACGACCAGCAGTCGCTCTTCAAGGAACTTTCCAAGGACCAGTACGGCAACAACTCTTCGCAGCGCTACAAACGCTATGGCTTCCGTGCCAACGCCGACTTCTTCCTAACGAAGGATCTTCAGCTCTCTGTTAACTTCGGTACACGTTTCGAGGAACGCTACCTCCCCAACTCTGACGAAAGCAGCTCGTACAGTAACATCTTCTATCAGCTCAACCACACTCCGGGCTGGCTCTTCCCCGTATCTTACATGGTAGAGAACGGCGAAGAGATGAAGGAACTCTATGGCGGTTCTTCTCAGTATCAGAACAACGTCTACGGTACACTTTCCGAGGGCGGTTACCGCAAGGGTATCAACACCATCAACGAGACCAACTTCATCCTCGACTATAAGCTCGATTGGCTGACCCCGGGTCTGTCGGCTCGCGGTATGGCTTCGTTTGACTACGAAAGCTACCACCAGAACCAGTACACCAAGAGCTTCGCCACTTACGAGCTTAACGACCGCTCAAACTACATGTCGATCGACGCTTACAACAAGTTCGGTACCGACGCTCCTATGACGGCATCTTACTCTAACTACACTGTCTATAAGCTCTACATGGAAGGTCAGCTCAATTATAAGCGACTTTTTGCCGGTAAGCACGATGTCACTGCAATGGTTCTTTACATGCAGAACGACTATCGCTACAACTCCGAACTCGCCCAGCGTTATCAGGGTGTTGTAGGTCGTGTCACTTACGGCTACGACAATAAGTACCTCTTCGAGTTCAACGCCGGCTACAACGGTTCTGAGAACTTCCACAAGAGCCGCCGTTTCGGTTTCTTCCCCGCATTCTCGCTCGGTTGGCGTCTTACCCAGGAATCATTCATGGAATCGACCCGCAACTGGCTCGACAACTTGAAGATCCGCGCCAGCTACGGTGAAGTAGGTAACGACCAAATGGGTGACCAGCGCTTCCTCTATGAGCAGAAGTGGAGCCAGATCAGCAGCGACTACGTGTTCGGTACAGGCTCTTGGCAGACCGGTATCTACGAACAGCAGTATCCTAACTACGCTGTTACTTGGGAACGCGCCCATAAATATAATGTGGGTCTTGAATTCGGCCTCTTTAACTCGGCCATCACCGGTAACTTAGACCTCTTCTACGAGAAGCGCGACAACATCTTGACTGAATACCTCACTCGCCCCTGGTGGCTCGGTGTGACTTCAGCCGCAGGTAACCTTGGTGAAACCACTAATAAGGGTTTTGAAATCGAGCTTCATTACAACAAGCAGGTGACTAAGGACTTCTCTTTCAGTGTCGGAGGTACCTATTCTCACGCAAAGAACGAAATCACGTTCATGGACGAGCCCGCGCTTAAGACCGACTATCGTCGTCAACAGGGTCACTCTATCGGTCAATACTTCGGTCTGCTCTGCGACGGTTTCGTAACTGCAGCCGACCTTGCCGACCCCAACTTCCCCGTTTCTACTTACGGTGATGTTCAGGTGGGCGACCTAAAATACCGCGATATGAACAACGACGGATTCATCGACGACCGCGACCAGACTGCTATCGGTCTGACCGACCTTCCCGAAAACACGTTCGCCGTCACTCTCGGAGCCCAGTGGAAAAATCTTTCGCTTTCTGTAATGTTCCAGGGTGTTGACCACGTAAGCCGTTATTACGATGCCGAAGCTATGTATGCCTTCGTCAGCGGCGGTAAGGTTAAGGAACACCACCTCGACCGTTGGAATCCTTCACTGTCTGAGGCCGAGAACCTCGCCAACGCGAAGTATCCGCTTCTCCACTACGACAGTTACGGCGACCACAACCAGCGTCAGAACTCATTCTTCCTCAAGAACGGTTCGTTCGTTCGTCTGAAGAACGTCGAAGTGGCTTATACGCTTCCCAAGAGTTGGATTAAGCACGCGTTCATGTCGGAATGCCGTTTCTACGTCAACGCCAACAACCTCATCACTTGGGACCATCTCGATGGCCTGACAGACCCTGAAAGCAGCGGTTCTAACAAGTATCCGATCTGCAAGACTGTAAACTTCGGTGTTAACATCCAATTCTAATCACCTTGATGAATATGAAAATATCAGTAAAAAATATATCAGCCGCGTTGCTCCTGGGAGCTTCGATGTCGCTCGCTTCCTGCAGTGACTTCCTTGACAAGCAGGCTTCCAATGAGCTTTCCGAGGAAAAGACGTATGCCGACTGGAAAATGTTTGAATATTTCCACAACGACACGTACAACTTCCTCCTCCACGGAGCTCACCGAATCAACAACTCTTGGCTCGACTCCGCGACCGACCTTTCAGAAACGTCGTTCGCTACCGGTGGTACCCGCGTGTCGTTCAACATCGGCAACTATTATGCCGGTGGAGGTTCTGCCGAGCTGACCTCCGTTTGGGAGTCACGCTACCGTGGCATCCGCAAATGTAACCGTGTCATCAACGACATTGACAAAATACCCAACGATAAGACTAAGGACGAAGCTACCGAGGCTCACGACCGAGCTCTTATCGTGGCCGAGGCCCGTACTTTCCGTGCTTGGTTCTATTGGGAGATGTTCCTCCGTTTCGGTCCGCTCCCCATCGTCACCGAAGTTCTTGATCCGGACTCCGACGACCTTGTCGGCCCATATAAGACTCGTCCGACTTTGACCGAGTACATCAACTTTATCCTCACTGAGCTTCGCGAATCCCGCGCTGACCTCTATGACTACGACGACGCTTGGAACACCCAGCGTATCGGACGTCTGTCGCAGCCTATGTCGATGGCTCTTGAGGCTCGTATAATGCTCTATATGGCTTCGCCACGCTTCGCTTCCGAATCAGGAATCACCTGGCAGCAGGCCTACGATAGCCAGAAGAAGTTCATGGACACCTACGGCGGTAACTTTGAGCTTTATGTCGACCAAACAAATCCCGGCGGTATGACCAACTATTCGGGTGCAGTGCTCCGTACGGCTCACCGCGACGGTAACAAGGAGACCATCTTCTTCCGCAACGACGGTACTGTAGGTTGGGGTGAAGTGTCGATGGATACTCCCGTCGGTGAAGGCGGTTCGGGCGGTAACTGTCCCTCGCAGAATCTTGTGGACATGTATGACATGATCGACGGTTCTTCTCCATTCGCGCAGTACGACGCTACCGGTGCTCCGGTTTACAACAGCAACGGCGTGCCTACTGTAAATGCCGCCAGCGGTTACAATGATGCAACTATGTGGGTTAACCGTGACCCGCGCTTCGACGCCACAGTGCTTTACCAGGGCGTTGAATGGGGTTCGATGAACTCAACAGGTTATATTGACGTGCGCCGCGGTATGGCCGACAATCCTCTGGGCAATGCAAACGCCACTCCTACCGGATATTATATGCGTAAATATATCCCCTCGACTATCCTCGCAAGCAACCATGCAGGTGCCGACTATCGCTTGTGGACCATCATCCGCTACGCTGAGATTCTTCTCAACCGTGCTGAAGCCCTCAACGAGATTCAGGGCCCGTGTGCAGAGGTTTACGACCTTCTCGACCAGGTTCGTCACCGTGCCGGTATTGTAGGAAGCGTTGCTGACCGCACCGACCTCACCGGAAGTAAGGATGCCATGCGCAACTTCATCCACAAGGAGCGCACCGTCGAATTCGCTTTCGAGGAGCATCGTCCTTGGGACGTTCGCCGCTGGGGCGTGGCTGTTGAGGCTCTCTCTCGTCCTATCTACGGTATCGAGGTAGCTCAAGATGGAACTATCAGCCGCAAGGTGGCTCAGAACCGAGTGTTCTCCGAGAAGATGTACCTCTATCCCATACCCGAAGAGGAATATTGGAAGACCGGTCTCGAAAACAATCCCGGATGGAACTAATCTTAAATCGATTTATATCTTTAAAGTATGAATAATATCATAAAATATATGTCAGTTAAAGGCAAGTGCCTGCTGACCGCAGCGCTTATCGGCAGCTCGCTGACCATGTGGGCCGCCGGCGGCCGCGAGCTTTCAGGTAAGGTGACCGACCCCGATGGCAATCCCATCGCAGGTGCCATTGTCAACCTCGCCGAGCAGAGCCGTATAGTATTGACCGACAAGGACGGTAACTTTACCCTCAAGGATGTCGGCATGGACGACGAAGTCAACACAAAGTGTGTCGGCTACGAAACTAAGATTGTACCCGTCGAAAGCTTTGACACTCCCCTCGTGATTGTCCTCGCTCCCGACACCGACCCCTATAACAAGTTAGGAAACTACGCTTTCCAGGACAAGCAAAAACGCTATGCTATCGAGTCGACCTCGACCGTGACAGGTGAAGAGCTCCAGCGCTACCCGGTGACTGTCCTCCAGAATGCGTTCAACTCACTGCTCACCGGTGTACAGACCTACGAGGCCGCTACCGAGCCGGGTTGGTCTGAAACCAAACTTTACATCCGCGGTATCCGTACCCTCAACTCTTCGGCCCGTAACCCGATCATCATCGTCGACAACGTCGAGCGTGACATCTCATTCCTCGATGCATTCCCCATCGACAATGTGACCATCCTTAAGGATGCGGCCGCTACTGCTCTTTACGGTATGCGCGGTGCAAACGGTGTTGTTCTCGTTACCACTAAGCGTGGTCAGGCCGGCAAGACTAACATCGAGTTCACCCAAGAAGTAGGTTGGCAGCAGTTGACCAACTTTATGGAAAACCAGAACGCTTACAACCACGCTTTGACATCTAACCAGGTGCGCTACCTCGACGGAAAAGATCCCCTTTACTCTGCCGAACAGCTCGCCAAGTATAAGATTGTCAGCGAAGGCGGTACACTCGACGGTATTGATCAGTACAAGTACTTCTCTACCAACTGGTTCGACGTGCTTTACCGCGATGACGCTCCCGTTATCAAGACTAACCTCCAGATCTCAGGCGGTAACAACCGTGCCCGTTACTATGTATCGTTCTCTTACCTCCGTCAGGAAGGTGTATGGAACAATGCCGCTACCAAGCACTCTGAAGGTTGGAGCTCGCAGCACGCACTCAACCGTTGGAACCTCCGCTCGAACCTCGACGTTAAAGTCAACGACTTTTTGACCGTAGGACTCGACCTCGGTGGCCGTATCGACAATATTAGCCAGCCGACTGCTTCAGTATTCAATTTGACCACTTTCGGTTCTGTTGAAACTAACGTGTTCGCACCGGTTTACTGCCCCGACGGATCGCTTTACTACGACAACAATACCAACAACCCGCTCTATCAGCTCGGTTCGTCAGGTATTGAAAAGAACCGTCGCCGTCAGCTTTACTCTACTTTGACCGCTACCGGCGACCTCAGCAAAGTCATCCCCGGATTGCAGCTCGAAGGAGTGGTTTCGTTCGACGCTTACGACGGTTTTGAATCGACTCAGTACAACAGTATTAATGCTTACTCTTACGACTACACTAATGCTGCCGTACAGAATGTCGAAGACTTTACCTACACTCAGACTCAGACCTACTCTGAACTTACCAACCCGACCGCCAATGAGCGTGACAACTCTTGGACTCTTAACACTCGTTTCGGTCTCGGTTATGACCATACATTCGGCAAGCACCACGTCGATGCTAAAGCGTTCATGCGCACTTACATGAAGCGTAACAACCGCGGTCCGCACTCTGCAAACTGGTATCACTTGTCGTCTAACCGTTACCTCTCTTACAACGGTGTTGTTAACTACATCTTCGACGGCCGCTACATCCTCAACGGATCTATCTCTTATATGGGTAGCGATAACTTCGATCCCGATGATCGCTGGGGTACTTTCTGGGGCGCAGGTGTAGGTTGGGTGCTCTCTAACGAGCCTTGGCTGCGTCATCCCAACATTGACCTCCTCAAGATTCGTGCCAGCTACGGTAAGACCGGTATGAACGACACCGGCACTGACCGCTATCCTTATCAGTCGACCTTTACTCAGCAGTCCGGCTACAACTTCGGTACCGGTGGCGTTTGGGTATCAGGTTATGCTGAAAACGTTGCAGGTAACCCCAATTCTAAATGGGAAATCTCAGAAATGGCAAATATCGGTCTTGACTGGGGATTCTTCAACAACAAATTCTACGGTTCGGCCGACATCTGGAAAGAATGGCGTTCCAACATCCTCGTAAGCCGTTCGACCAACCCTGCCATCCTTGGTATCACATTTGCCCAGGACTCTTACGGAAAGGTTGAATCTCACGGTCTCGAATTGACAGTCGGTCACCAGAACAAGATTGGTAAAGTAGAATACTCTATCGAAGGTCTTCTCTCTTACAACATGAATAAGATTACCGAGATGGACGAAGTTGAGCCCGCCGTTGAATGGCAGCGCAAGACTGGCAGCCGTATTCGTGGTTACGAATCAGTAGCTGCTATCTACGAAAACCAGAACGAAGGCGTTATCGGTGGTTGGAACATGTATGAGTTCGTTCAGTGGGCTTCTGACCCCAACCTCATCTCTACAAGCCAGCAGGACGCTATCGACCACCCCGAAAAGTATCCTTACAACTCTTTCTCCGGTGGTGGCCAGAAGCTCGGTACCGCTGTGTTCAAGGATCTTAACGGCGACCGTGTAATCGACTCTAAGGATATGCGTCCTATGGGATTCACCATGCTCCCTGACTGGACTCCTTCTGTACAGGTCTCTGTTAAGTATGCCGGTTTCGACCTCCGTGTCGTCGGTACTGCTTACCTTAACCGTTCGGTGTTCATCTCGCCTGCCGTCACCTTCTCTGAATGGGGTTCTAACAACTCTACTCACGAAGTTACCAAGGCTTGGGGTTACTACACCGACGATCCTACCGACCCGCGCAACATCAACGCCAAATATCCCCGTCTGTCATTCTCTTACAACTCTGAGGACTCTTCTCGTGACAACGGTTCTTACATGAACAATATTTGGATCCAGAACGGTGACTACTTCTCGCTCCGCAACGTTGAGTTCGGCTACTCGCTTCCTCAGAAGTTAATCTCGAAGCTCTACATGACTCGTTGCCGCTTCTACTTCAGCGCTTATAACGTGGCCACTTGGAGCCACCTTCCAAAGGACATGGACCCCGAACGTCCTATGAGCTACTGCTGGTGGTATCCTAAGACACGCATCTTCAACTTTGGTATCAACTTGTCATTCTAAACCATGCGACATCTTAATAATATGAAACTGAATAAAATTTCTCTATACGTGGCAGGTATGCTCTCCCTTGCGGGAGCATCCTGCACCGACTCCTACCTTGACAAGGAGGTCGATCTTACGCTTCAGGCTGATATGGTCTTCAATGACTATGACATGACCCGTGGCGCTCTCGCGGCCCTCTACAATTATCTCCCCGATGCTTTTATTGGCTATAGCGATACGCAGTACCGTCTGAACGAGGACTGTATGACCGATAACTGTATCGACTATTGGGGTGTAGCCCGCTACCACTCTGTGATGGACGATGCTTACGATGCCGACAGCCATTGGTTTGCAAGCGACCTTTGGGGTAACTACAACGGTATCCGCTCCTGCAACCAGTTCCTTGCCAATGCCAAGTCGTCAGTGGTAGGTAACGCAGAGAAGTCGGGCGACGACAATCGTCTCTACGACCGTTGGATGGCTGAAGCACGCTTCATGCGAGCCATCCTCCACTTCGAGATGATGACTTATTATGGCGGTATTCCCATTGTAGGCGACGATGATGGCGGAAATCCCATCATCCTTTCTCCGGGTATGGACATTCCCGCTCGCGGATCTGCTACTGAAAGCCTCGATTGGGTTATCTCGGAAATGGATGCCATCAAGGACGACCTGCCTTTCCGTTATGCTAACGAAGATGAGAACTGGGGCCGCGCTAACGGTGCCGCTTGCTACGCTCTCCGTGCCCGCGCTTACCTCTACAAGGCGTCTCCGCTTAACAACACTTCAAACGACCCGGCTCTTTGGCAGGCCGCCGCTCAGGCCGCTGAGGACTTCATGACGAAGAACAACGCCTGCTACAGCCCCTATCGTCTGACCAACAACGGCGATGTCAATTCTAACTACTACGACGTGTTTACCACCAATCCGGTGCGTTCCAACGAGTACATCCTCTCGCGTTCGGTGTACAACACACTTAACCTCGTTTACTTCAACGGTCCTTGCGGTTTCTCCGGCTCTATCTCAAACACCGGTTACGCCAACCCGACCCAGAACCTTGTTGACGCTTACGAGACCATCAACGGTCTGCCCATCGACCAGGATCCTACCTACGACGAGCAAAATCCGTTCGTTAACCGCGACCCGCGTCTCACCCAGACCATCTTCTATCACGGTATGCTTTGGGGTATGGGCGACGAGGAACGTGCTCTTGACATGAACAATGACGATACCCGCGTCGGAATTGACTACGCCCGCGGTAACGGTGGTACTTGCACCGGTTACTACCTTAAGAAATATGTCCACAACATTCGTTTCGACGGTACTTCCGGTAACCAGCAGGTGGCTTGCCCGATTTTCCGATATGCCGAAATTCTTCTTAACGCCGCTGAGGCTTATGCTGAAGCCGGAAACTCAAGCAAGGCTCTCGGCTATGTCAATCAGGTACGTGCTCGCGTTGGTATGCCCGAACTCAAGGCTTCGCTCTCTAAAGATGATCTAATCGAGCGCATCCACAACGAACGCCGTATCGAACTCTGCTTCGAGGATCATCGCTGGGCTGACTGCCGTCGCTGGAAACTGTTTGATAAACAGACTGCTACTTCTGAGGTTAATCTTCCGCGCTACCAGCAGATCTACAATCTCTACGGTGTGTCTATACGCGAAGGTTCAGGAACTACGTTCAACTACGGTCTGTCTGAAAAGTATTCTCGCCAGACATTCAACTCGCCTAAGAACTATCGTTTCCCGATTCCTTACAGCGAGATACAGCGCATTCCGAACTTGGTGCAGAACCCCGGTTGGGAACGTTAATAATCCGCTCATAGTTTAATGCAGTTATTCAAATAGGGCTGTCGTAGGGGGCGCACGATTTAAAGTGCGCCCATACGGCAAACTCTAAGAATAATATTTAATTTTTAAGATTCAATGAAAGCTAAAATATTTCTTTTAAGCGCTTTAGCCGCTGTAGGTATGCTCTTCACCGCTTGCGACGATGATGACGACAAGGTCGACTTCGACGGTCAGCAGGCTGTTATCACCAAAGTTGAAGCTATCGCTACACCGGCGGTTGACGCTACCGAAACCACCGAGGCTGTTCCGGCCACGCTAACGCTTAAGGCGCAGTATAAGCTCGAAAGCGGTGCCGCTTGCGGCGCTGCAGGTTTCTGCTACTCTACCACGTCTGCCACACCGACCATCTATGACAGCGGTATCCGCTCAACTGACATCGATGGCAATTCCTTCTATGTCGACGCTGAAGAGCTGAACGACGGCAATCAGTACTACGTTCGCGCTTACGTGACTGTCTACAAAGGTTCGACTGTCTACTCTGAAACTATCGTACTTAACGAGAAGGTTGAGTCTTCCGCTGAGTAATTATCGCTATACATCGCCGGGCACACGGTCATCCGTGTGCCCGTGTGATTAACATCATTATTAAATTAATCAGATGAAACGATTTAAACACATACTTTTATCAATCGTATCGTGTGGCGCTATTGTCTTGTCGGCTTGTGGAGATAAAGGCGGGGGCGGTAGCGACGACGATCAAGGCTTTGTGTCGGTTGGCATCCCTTCGGTTGAATCGTTGGGAACCACTTCCGCCACGTTGAAAAGCGCTGTCACTCTTTCCGGATCGGCGAAGTATGACCGCATAGGTTTCTGCTATGCGACTACCGCCAATCCCACTTTGTCTAACATGTCTGTAAATGCCACCGTTTCCGGCGGTACCGCTGTCGGTGAATTGACCGGGCTTGAATCGGCTACCACTTATTATGTTAAGGCATTCGCTACAGGGACTTCTGAAGGAGTTATTTACTCCTCGGAGTATCAATTTACAACAGGAGAAATTACAATCGACGAACAGCTTGCTAACTATGTCGCTCCGACATACGTCGACGACTATCGCACAATAGCCGATTGGGAAAAACGCGACCAATGGAATCTTGCCAACGTTCACGACCCCTCTGTGGTTAAGGCTGACGACGGATATTACTATATGTATCAGACCGATGCTTCGTTCGGCAACGCGCATACTGCCGGCGGGCACTTCCACGGCCGTCGCTCGAAAGATCTTGTCAATTGGGAGTACCTCGGCGGCGTGATGCAGTCGCTTCCCGATTGGATTATACCTAAACTCAATGAGCTTCGCGTCGACATGGGGCTTGCAACTGTTAATCCGGCCGTTTCCGATTTTGGCTATTGGGCTCCCTGTGTTCGCAAAGTCCGCTCAGGACTCTATCGCATGTACTATTCAATCGTTTGCCCCGGCTACATCGACGGCTCTAACTCTTGGGGCGAACGTGCTTTCATCGGCGTGATGGAAAATTCCGACCCCGCCAACAACGATGGCTGGGTCGACAAAGGATACGTAATCACCAATGCTTCCGACAAAGGCCTTAACTTTTATGTATCTCCCACCGATTGGGCCAACTGCTATTTTAAGATCAACGCCATTGACCCGAGTTATATCATAACCCCTGCCGGCGAACATTGGTTGGTCTACGGCTCTTGGCACAGCGGCATTTTCGTAGTTAAGTTGAATGCCGAGACCGGATTGCCCGACATTGATGTAAATCCTTGGGGTACCGATGCCGATGTAGAGCCTTATGGTAAGCTTATTTATACCCGTCAGCTCGGCAACCGCTGGCAAGGCTCCGAAGGTCCCGAGGTGGTTTACCGCAACGGCTACTATTATCTCTTCCTCGCTTACGACGCTCTTGATATTCCGTATAACACACGCGTTCTCCGGGCCACCGAGATTGAAGGCCCCTACGTCGACATGTACGGTACGCGTGGCGACCTTGGAGGCGACGCATATCCCATCCTTACTCATCCGTATAAGTTTGCCAACGGCTACGGTTGGGTTGGCATATCGCACTGTGCCGTTTTTGACGACGGTCAAGACAATTGGTATTTTGCTTCACAGGCCCGCCTGCCCGAAATTTCCGGCGACAATTGGGCTCCAAACGCCAACATGCTCGGACACGTACGTGCCATCCGTTGGACTAACGACGGCTGGCCGCTCGTGATGCCCGAACGCTATGCCGCGGTTCCTCAAGTGCCCATCACCGAGGACGAAATTGCCGGTGTCTGGGAACACATCGACTTAAGCTACAATTATGGTTCACAGCGCACTGCCGATGCTATGACTTTCAAAGCCGACCACACCATCAGCTCGGGCGTGTGGAAGGGAGGCACGTGGAGCTACGATGCCGCCAATCAGATTCTTACAGCCAACGGCGTAGAACTATATCTGATGCGCGAATGCGACTGGGAACGTAATCCCCGCACCCACACTATCGTCTATGCCGGACTCGGCAATAAAAAGACCTATTGGGGTAAAAAATCGAAGTAAAAAATTATATCTCCACTTTAATAATCGTTTCGATAACAAAAAGAGAACGCCGGCCTGTGAAGGTCGGCGTTCTCGCCATTTACCATAATCTCTCCCAATGGTGGTGTTTTATGTTGCAATTGTGTGTGTTAAACTTGTTCAAGTGCCTGCGACAGGTCGGCAATCAGGTCGTCGACATGCTCCGTGCCGATCGACAGACGAACCGTTCCCGGATAAATGTGCTGTTCGATTTGCTGTTCGGGCGACAGTTGCGAATGCGTCGTGGTCGCAGGGTGAATCACCAGGCTTTTCACGTCGGCCACGTTTGCCAACAGCGAAAATATCTCAAGCGAGTCGATAAACCGGTGAGCTTCTTCGATTCCCCCATCAATCTCAAATGTGAATATTGAACCGCCTCCGTAAGGGAAATACTCCTTATAAAGCTCGTGATCCGGATGATCCGGCAGAGAGGGGTGGTTAACCTTTTTCACCTTCGGATGCTTACTCAAAAAGTCAACGACTTTCTCCGTGTTTGAACTGTGGCGTTCAACTCTGAGCGAGAGTGTCTCCAAACCCTGTAGAAGTAAAAATGCGTTGAACGGACTTATCGTCGCGCCCGTGTCGCGCAGAAGCACGCATCTGATACGGGTCACGTAGGCGGCTTCGCCGGCTACGTCGGCAAACACTGCCCCGTGGTAATTGGGATCCGGCTCGGTAAGTTGCGGGAATTTTCCCGATGCTTTCCAGTCAAACTTTCCTGAGTCGACAATCACTCCTCCCAACGATGTGCCGTGACCGCCGATAAACTTGGTGGCGCTGTGGACTACTATGTCAGCGCCATGCTCAAACGGACGAATCAGATACGGAGTGCCGAATGTGTTGTCGATAACCAACGGAATGCCGTGGCGGTGCGCCACTTCGGCTATTGCGTCGATATTGGTCACGCTGCAGTTCGGATTACCAAGCGTCTCGATAAACAAGGCTTTAGTCTCGGGGCGAATGGCTTTCTCGAAGTTCTCCGGATCCGACGGGTCAACAAATGTTGTTTTTATCCCATACACGGGAAGTGTGTTGTCGAGGAGGTTATACGAACCTCCATAGATATTGTTGGCGGCTACGATATGGTCGCCAACGGAAGTGATATTCAACAAAGCGTATGTCACTGCGGCCGCACCGCTTGCAACTGCTAAGGCGGCTACTCCCCCTTCAAGGGCGGCTACGCGTTTTTCCAGTACGTCTTGTGTGCTGTTGGTAAGACGTCCGTAGATGTTTCCTGCCTCCCGAAGTCCGAATCTGTCGGCTGCCTGACGGCAGTTGCCGAACACGTAGGAGGTTGTTTGATAGATAGGCACCGCCCTGGCATCTGTTGCGGGGTCAGGTGTCTCCTGTCCAACGTGAAGTTGGAGTGTCTCAAAGTGAAGGTTTTTACGATCAATAGGCATGTCAGAATATATTTTATAGATTGTAGTTATTAAATAATGTAAGAGACATTGCAAAGTTAGTCCTATTAGATTTTTTGGTCAAAGGATTGCTTAAATATTAGAATAATATGCTATATTTGCGGAATATTGCAGAACGAATGTTCTTTTTATCCCTTCAATAAAACGTATCGGCAGAATAAATGTCTACAGAACAGCTTGATGAAATTGATTTGGCCATTCTCCGCGCTTTGCAGGAAGATGCCCGACTGTCCACTCGGCAATTGGCCGCAAAAGTCCATCGGTCGCCTACTCCCGTGTTCGAGCGTCAGCGTCGTCTCGAGAGGCTCGGTTATATAAGGCAGTATGTTGCGCTATTGGATGCCGATAAGCTCGGTAAGGGATTCGTCGTGTTCTGTCAGGTAAAGCTTAGGCATATCAACCGCGAGATTTCACGTGACTTTGTCGAGCGCATACAATCGCTTCCCGAAGTGACCGAATGCTACAATGTCAGCGGGTCGTTCGACTTTCTGCTGAAAGTCTATGCCCGATCGATGAGCGACTATCAGGAATTTTTGCTCAACAAACTCGGTGCTTTTGAATCGCTCGGATCCATTGAGTCGACCTTCGTGATGTTTGAAGCAAAAAACAACCCCGCCATTCCCCTTTGATTAGGGTGTCGGCAGGGTTATTGTAGAATTATGCTTCAGGATATGTCCTATTCGATATATCCGAATGAGCGTAGCTTATTTTCTCTGTTTCGCCAGTCCTTCTCGACTTTGACGAACAGTTCGAGGTAGACATGCTTTGCAAAGAATGTCTCGATGTCTTTTCGCGCCTCGGTGCCGATGCGTTTAATCATTGTACCTCCTTTACCTATGATGATGCCCTTTTGTGAGTCGCGCTCCACATAGATGACAGCCATGATATGAATAGAGTCCTCTTTCTCGTCAAACTTCTCTACCACGACTTCTACGGAGTAGGGCACCTCCTTCTCAAGATGCAGAAGCATCTTTTCGCGGATTATTTCCGTGACGAAGAATCGAGCCGGCTTATCGGTCAGCGCGTCCTTTCCGAAATATGGCGGTGCCACCGGAAGCAGCTCCAGAATGCGCGACATCAGCGAGTCGGTATTGAATCCGAGTTTTGCCGATGTTGGGAATACCTCGGCGTTGGGAAGCAGCTGGTTCCATTTCGCCACTATGGCCTCAAGCTCCTCATTGTTCTTCAGAAGATCCACCTTGTTTATGACCAATAACACCGGTACTGTCTCTTTGGCTACTTTGGCCAGGAAGTCGGCGTTTTTAGTCGGATCCTCCACCACGTCGGTGACATAGAGCAGGATGTCGGCATCTGTCAGCGCGCCCTCCGAAAATTCACGCATAGCCTCCTGCATTTTGTAGTTTGGCTTTAGCACGCCCGGAGTGTCGGAGAACACTATCTGGTAATCGTCAGTATTGACGATGCCCATGATACGGTGGCGCGTTGTCTGTGCCTTTGAGGTGATGATACTGATTCTTTCGCCCACAAGGTCGTTCATCAATGTCGACTTTCCTACGTTGGGATTGCCGACAATATTGACGAATCCTGATTTATGATTTTCGTTCATAGTCGTTGTTTATTTCTGTATTATATCAGTTATAACACGTGAACGGCGTAAATGGTCGTTGTTAAAAATGCCAAATTACATGTATTTCTCGCCGTAAGCGAGTTTTACATCGTTGACATACAATTTTATCGACTGTTCCTCTGCCTTGGGGCATATTAGCAACACATCGTCTGAGTCGGCTATGACGAAGCCCTCCAGACCGCTTACCACCACGAGTTTGTCGGGATTTACCGCGAAGATGTTGCCGGCTGAATTATACGACAGCACGCGGCAGTTCTGCGTGACATTCTTCGTTGCGTTCTTCGGCGACATGTCGTAGAGCGCGCTCCACGTGCCAAGATCGTTCCACCCGAAGTCGACGCATTCGACATATACGTTGTCGGCGCGTTCCATCACGGCATAGTCGATGGAGATGTTGACACATCCCGGGAACTCGCGGTCGATAAATTCGGTCTCCTTCTCCGCGTCGCCGAAGCAACCGATTCCGCGGTCGAACACGGTCATCAGGTCAGGCGCATATTCCCGCAGGGCCTTCAAAATAGACTTTGCCGACCATAGAAATATGCCGGAGTTCCAGAAAAACTCTCCGCTCTCGACAAACACTTTCGCCAATTCGCGGTCGGGCTTTTCGGTGAAAGTCTTGACTTTGTTGATGCCTTCTTCCGCAGGTTGGCCTATCTGGATATAGCCGTAGCCGGTCTCCGGGCGCGTGGGCTTGATGCCTAAGGTAAGCAGCGAATCGTGCGACTCTATAAATTCAAAACCTCGGCGTATCGATTCGACAAACAGCAGCTCGCGGGTGATCACGTGGTCGCTCGGAGTGACTATTATGCTTGCTTGTGGGTCAAGCGCATATATGTGACAGGCCGCCCAGGCTATGCAGGGAGCCGTGTTGCGTCGGGCCGGCTCGCACAGTATCTGCCGGTCATCGAGATGCGGAAGCTGTTCTCTGACCAGAGGTGAATATTTGTCGTTGGTGACTATTATTATGTTTTCCTTCGGAATGAGCGAAGTTATCCTGTCATAGCTCATTTGAAGCAGCGTACGCCCGGTGCCGAAGAAGTCGATAAACTGTTTGGGCCTGTCGGTGCGGCTGTACGGCCAGAAGCGGCTGCCGATGCCTCCGCACATGATCACGCAATATCTATGCTGGTTAGTCATATCTTGTGTTGTTTAATGGGGTTGTATTTTCCGCTAAGATAGAAATTATCTTGCAATTAACATTGTTAATAGCGAAAAATTTCTTTAATCGGGCATTAGAAATGCGTGATTCCGACAGTCAGCGATACGAAGTAACGTCCGTCAACCTGACGCGCGTCCACTGTCACTTTCGATCCTGCGCCATAAAGATACTGGCGCGTGAAAAGCGCGCTTGAGTCTGACTCAGAGTCAGATGCGGGTGCAACGTTTGACAGCCCCTCCAGCCCTGAAGCCAGCTCTTGGGCCAAATTCACGGCCTGATCGCGGCTCATCACCTGCGACTGATATGCATAGCCGTTGAGAATCTGATTTTTGAAGTTGGCCACGAATTTACATTCATATCCAAGAAGGGTGGGTGCGATTGTGCCGTTGTCAAACACCAACACCTGGTTTTGTCCGGCCGAGCGTGTACGGTAACGCCATGAGTTGCCCGACGCATACGACTTGAAGTTCTCTTCATAGATTCCGGGCGATGTGAACGGGTTCTTTGCCGTATATCCGGCCGGGTCCTTAATAAGCGACGCCACGTCCGACGAGTATTCTGAAGCGCGGGCTGAAGGCTTCGATGTTGTAGCCACCGAATTAGTCGACGTTGTAGAAGTGGTTTTGGATGTCTTTGTTGATTTACTCGTTGACGAAGTGCTGGCCGACGGCTTCGATGCGGAGGCTGTCGATGCGGCTTTTGCATCGACTGAGTTAAGATAGATTGAGAACGCTTCTTTCGACACCTCTTTTTGCTTAAACAGCGCGTCAAATTCAGCGCGAATCACCTCGGCTGTATTTCCTCGGAAATGATATGTTTGGTTGCCGCATTTGATCGACGCAATATTGCTTGTGGCGAACTGAATCATTACTTCGTTCATCGGAAGTTTGCCCGGAATGCTCGAGCCATCTGTGGCGCCCGGCCAAAATCCGATTGATAAAACAAAGTCTTCAATTTGTATGACTCCATCTCCTTCGGGAATAAATACATTCCGTACTTTCCCATCGGTGAATGTAATAGTGAAGGCTCTATTTTGTCGAATTAGTGAATACCATGAATCCGGACCAATAAAGGAAAAGTAAATGTGTGAAAGATTGTTTGAGTAATCAATTCCGCACGAAATCATAAGCATTACGGCACTCTGTCCATCGGTCGAAAGCGATTCGACTCCCAGTGCGCTTTTTCGTTGGGTGATTTCTGATTGTGAATTCAACATCTCAGTAGAATAGAAAAACTTTTCGTTGAAGGCAAAAATCAAATCTCCTTCCTTTTCGATTGTTATTTTAGCAAATGAGGGAAGCGCGTTCGCGATGCACAGTATAGAACATAAGAGTGTCTTAAAAATTTTATTCATTAGATATGATATTTTTGATTTATAATTACGGATTGTTTATACCGCAAAGATAACGAATTAAAGTCATTATTCATTTAATTTATTAAGAAAATACGCGGTCAGTCGTGGCCGTTGCACAGGAGCAGGTCAGTAGGCGACATGAATCCAGGTTCCTCCGCCTTCCCATATCAGCTCCACATGTGGTAGCCTCTGCAGTATCTGCCACAGATGGCGGTTCCCTTCAAGTGAGCCGGTGTTAAGGTCGGCCGCCCGTCCTTGCAGATGGAACGACCGGGGCACTCCTCCCACAGCTCTGTTCAATTCGGGGCAGCGATAGCCGCTGTTGACATAGACCGGCTTCCCCAACTGCCTGCGGGCCGGGTCGAGAACTGTGTCTATGAGGCGGTTCAAATTGTCGACCATCTCCGGAGGTGGGGTGTCGTCGATGTTCATCCGCGTCGCTGTTGCGCTGCGGGTCAGCTCGTTGACGGTGAAGTGCGAGATCTCTTCTTTCGCTTTCATGGGAGACGCGAATTCGGCGGCGGCCACAAGCGCGGCCACCAATTTACGTTTTTTCATGGTAAAAAAGGTCTTTAGAAATTATAAAAATATATGTGTTGTTCAGAATCCGTTTGCAAAGTTAATACGCCTTTTTGCGATTGATACTGCAAAATTGGGGTAAAATTTTCATGACGTGCGTTTTGTAAATGTGTTTTATTGCATATTAATGCAAGAAAAATTCGTTGTTATCGGAAAATTGTCACTAAATTTGCATCCCGAATGAAAATTCTCACAGAGAAAAGTTATGAACAAAAGGAAAACTCGTTTACAGGCTATTCTGGAAATTCTGACTAATAACAGCATAGGCAGTCAGGATGAGCTTTCGCGCTTGTTGGCGGCGAGGGGATTTCTTGTGACGCAAGCCACACTCTCTCGCGACCTAAAAGCCCTGCGGACCACAAAAGTGGCTACTGACTTCGGCGATTACCGATATATTGTCACGCAGCCCGGCGATGTGCCCGTCGATGAAATTTGGGAGGCCGTGCCTTCGACCGCTCAGTCGGGCACACACTACTCGGTGCTTTCCATAGCCTTGTCGGGTAACATATTGGTTATCAAGACCCGCACCGGCTATGCAAGCGGTCTCGCCTACGACATCGACCAGCTCGACTCCCCCTATCTGCTCGGAACAATATCCGGCGCCGACACCGTGCTTGCCGTGGTAAATGACAAATTCTCCCGCGAAGAGCTGTTTGAATTCTTTAAAGACTTCTTCCCGGAAAATGTTCTCGAACAGGCACGTGACCAATTTCTGTGACCCCAATATTCAATAAATACACATAGATTTTTTCACTGAACAAAAAGAATGCAAGAATCCGTAGATCCTTCTAAAATCGAAGTTTTAGTGGCCTCTGAAGACCATGTCGGTTACGTCGAGGAGATTCTCGACACCATTAACCGCGCGGCCAAAGTAAGAGGCACCGGCATCGCTAAGCGTTCGCCCGCCTATGTCAAGCAGAAGATGCTCGAGCATAAGGCTGTAATTGCCCTTTATGAGGGTGAATTTGCCGGCTTCAGCTACATTGAGTGCTGGAGCAACAAGCAATTTGTGGCCAATTCCGGTCTGATTGTGGCCAACCGATTCCGTGGTTTGGGCCTTGCTACCCGAATTAAACGACGAATTTTTCAGCTGTCGCGCGAGATGTTTCCGCAGGCCAAGATATTCTCTCTTACAACTGGAGCGGCTGTGATGAAGATGAATTTTGAGCTGGGCTACAGGCCGGTGACTTTCGATGAGCTTACCACCGATGCCGCTTTCTGGCGCGGGTGCGAAAGTTGCGTTAATTTCGACATCCTGCAGCGAAACGGCGGCCATAAATGCCTCTGTACCGGATTGCTGTATGACCCTGAAGAGTCGCGGTTCCACAAGCACGATGAATGACTCTGACTCAAACACAAAATAATAAACTATAACCACAAACCAATACATATATATAATAATGGACAACAAGAAAGTAGTGCTCGCATTCAGCGGAGGTCTCGACACCTCATTTGCAGTGAAGTACCTGACCGAAGACTGCGGATATGAAGTATACACCGCCATTGCCAATACCGGCGGTTTTTCACCTAAAGAACTCAAAGCCATTGAAGAGCGTGCTCTTGCTCTCGGAGCCAAGGCCCACGCTACCCTTGACATAACTCAGGAATATTATGAGAAGAGCATAAAATATATGATTTTCGGCAATGTGCTTCGCAACGGCACATACCCCATATCGGTAAGCTCAGAGCGTATATTTCAGGCAATTGCCATTATTGAGTATGCCAAGTCGATAGGCGCTAAGTATGTGGCTCACGGAAGCACCAGTGCCGGAAACGACCAGGTGCGGTTTGACATAACTTTCCAGATTCTCGCCCCAGAAATCGAAATTATAACCCCTACGCGCGACATGAACCTTACCCGCGAGTATGAAATCGAATATCTTAAGAAGCACGGTTATGTGGCTGACTTTAAGAAACTCGAATATTCAATCAACAAGGGCCTGTGGGGAACGTCGGTCGGCGGAAAGGAGACTCTTCACAGCGAGCAGACTTTGCCCGAGGAGGCTTATCCTACCCAAATGACTGCGACCGCTGATTCTCGCCTAACCATTGACTTTAAGCAAGGCGAGATAGACGCTGTCAACGGTGAGCATTTCAGCGATAAAGTTAAGGCTATTCAGCATATTGAGAAGTTGGTGGCTCCTTACGCTCTTGGTCGTGACATGCACATCGGCGACACGATAATCGGCATTAAAGGCCGTGTCGGATTTGAGGCCGGCGCCCCGATGGTGATTCTCGGCGCGCATAAGATGCTCGAAAAACATACTCTGACCAAGTGGCAGCAGTACTGGAAGGACCAGCTCGGCAATTGGTACGGTATGTTCCTCCACGAAGCGCAGTATCTCGAGCCTGTCATGCGCGACATAGAAGCTTTCCTCGAGTCATCGCAACGCAATGTGACCGGACGTGTCATCATCGACCTTAAGCCTTATCGTTTTATCCTCGTCGGTGTTGAGAGCGACTTCGACCTGATGAAGACCGGATTCGGCGAATACGGCGAAGTCAGCAAGGGCTGGACAGCCGACGATGTCAAAGGCTTCACGCGCATACTCGGCAACCAGATGAAGATATATTATTCTGTACAGGAACGTAACAATAAGGAGCGCGAGGTATGATTAAAGCCGGTATAATCGGAGGCGCGGGTTATACTGCCGGCGAACTCCTCCGACTGCTGATAAACCATCCCGACGTGGAGATAAAGTGGGTCAACAGCTCATCTAACGCCGGCAACCTTGTCACGGATGTCCACCAAGGATTGATAGGCGAGATTGACTTGCGCTTCATCGACGAGACTCCGATGGAGGAGATTGATGTGCTGTTCTGTTGCACTCCTCACGGACAGACACGTACATTCCTTGAGAGCCATACGGTGCCTGAAGAGTTGCGCATCATTGACTTGTCGACCGATTATCGCATCGAGGACGGAACCCACGACTTTGTCTACGGACTGCCTGAGCTTAACCGCAAGCGCATTGTGCGTGGCGCAAAACACGTCGCTAACCCCGGGTGTTTCGCCACAGCGATACAGCTGGCATTGTTGCCTCTTGCAAAAAATCTGCTGCTTAACTCCGACATACATGTGACGGCCATAACCGGCTCGACAGGTGCCGGAGTCAAGCCTTCGGCTACGAGCCATTTCTCATGGCGCAACAACAACGTGTCGATATATAAGCCATTTACACACCAGCATTTGGCCGAAATACGCCAGTCGTTGACTCAATTGCAGAACAGCTTCACTAAATCGATCGACTTTATACCTATGCGCGGGCCGTTTGCGCGCGGCATAATGGCTGTCGCCTATCTCGACTGTCCGGTTGACTTGGAGACTGTAAAAAAGTTGTATGAGGACTTCTATGACGACCATAACTTCACCTTCATTACCGACAAAGCTCCGGATTTGAAAGACGTGGTGAACACAAACAAGTGCATAATACATTTGGACAAGGTCGGAGGTAAGCTTCTTGTCACATCGGTTATTGACAATCTTGTTAAGGGAGCGTCAGGGCAAGCCGTACACAATATGAATCTGCTGTTTGGGCTACATGAAAGAGCCGGACTGCACCTAAAACCATCAGCATTTTAACAATGAAACTTTTTGACGTTTATCCTCTATTCGATATTGATATTGTGCGCGGACGCGGATGTCGCGTTTACGACGCTAACGGACAGGAATATCTTGACCTTTACGGCGGCCACGCGGTGGTGTCGGTCGGTCATTCCCATCCTACTGTGGTGAATGCCATCAAGGAGCAGGCCGAAAAACTCATTTTTTACTCAAACTCGGTCATCAACGACCTGCAGTCGAAGTTTGCCGAGCGTCTGGGCAAAGTGTGCGGGTATGACGACTACTGTCTGTTTTTAATAAACTCCGGTGCCGAGGCAAATGAAAATGCCATAAAATTGGCCTCATTCCATACCGGACGGAAGCGCATCGTGGCATTCCGTAAGGCTTTCCACGGACGTACTTCGGCCACTGTTGAGGCTACCGACAACCCGAAAATCACGGCTCCTGTCAATGCTAACGGAAATGTCACTTTCTTGCCCCTTAACGACATTGAAGCTGTAAGAGCCGAGCTTGCCAAGGGCGATGTGGCCGCAGTGATTATTGAAGGAGTGCAGGGGGTAGGTGGCATACGGATTCCGGAAGCACAATTCCTCCGTGCGTTGCGCGAACAGTGCGACGCTACAGGCACCGTGCTTATTCTTGACGAGATACAGTCGGGATACGGACGTACAGGCCGCTTCTTTGCCCATCAGTATTCCGGCATATGCCCCGACTTGATTACCGTGGCTAAAGGCATCGCTACGGGATTCCCGATGGGCGGTGTGCTTATCAGCCCCAAATTCACACCTTCTTACGGACAACTCGGCACTACTTTCGGAGGCAACCATTTGGCTTGTGCCACTGCCATTGCCGTGCTCGAGGTGATAGAAAGCGAGCGTCTGGTGGAAAATGCCGCCAAAGTCGGGGGCTATCTGCTTGACCGTCTGAAGGAGATTGACGGTATTAAGGAGGTACGCGGACTCGGCCTTATGATCGGCATCGAAATGGACTATCCGGTAAAGCAGCTCCGTAATAAGCTGATTTATGAGGAACATCTGTTCACCGGAGCAGCATCGACCGACATTATACGCCTGCTTCCGCCTTTGACATTGACTATGGAAGAGGCCGATGAATTCCTGACACGCTTCAAGCGTGCCCTAAACTCAATGGCTTAGACTCATGTCGGTAAATAAAGTGATACTTATTGGCAATGTAGGCCAGGATCCCGAAATAAGGTATGTCGACAAGCGGCCTGTGGCAACTTTCTCGCTTGCGACAACCGAAAGGGCATATACTTCGTCGGCAGGTGTGCAGGTTCCCGAGCGTACCGAATGGCATCGCATTGTGATGTGGGACCGTGCCGCCGAGACGGCAGAAAAGTATATCCGAAAAGGTGTGAAGCTATATATTGAGGGTAAGTTGCGCACACGTGTCTGGGAAGACCGTAACACCATAAAGCGCAATGTAACTGAAATTCTCGTGGACAGCTTCGACATACTCTCGCGCCCTGCCTCCCAATGACCAGGTTTAATTGTGGAGCTATTGTCTATCCCACAATTTTTGCGTAAATTTGTCAAAATTTAATCCAAATAATCATTATCAATCTCTACAGCACATGAAGAAGATAATCGCAACCTGCATTCTTGCCATGGGAGCACTTACAGTAGGTGCCAAGACACCTGAGTGGCTCGATCCCAATGTGAATGCCATTAACCGCGCTCCGATGCATACGTCTTACTTTGCGTTTGAATCGGAAAATCTTGCCGACGGATGCAAATCGCATTCCGCAAATTATCTGCCCCTCAACGGCACATGGAACTTCTACTGGGTGGCCGATGCCGACCAGCGTCCTGTGGACGACTTTTATAAAGTTGGCTACGACGACTCAAAGTGGAATAAAATCGAAGTGCCCGGCATGTGGGAGCTTCAAGGCTTTGGCGATCCTATCTATGTGAACACCGGCTATGCATGGCGCGGACACTTTGAAAACAATCCTCCAGAAGTGCCTACTAAAGACAACCATGTAGGAACCTACCGCCGTGTAATCGAAGTGCCTGCCGATTGGAAAGGTAAGGATGTAATAGCGCATTTCGGCTCTGCTACGTCAAATATTTCGCTTTGGGTCAACGGCAAGTATGTCGGCTATGGCGAAGACTCAAAACTTCCTAACGAATTTGACATCACAAAATATATTATCCCCGGGAAGGAGAACACTATAGTAATGCAGATGTTCCGTTGGTGCGACGGCACATATCTTGAGGATCAGGACTTTTTCCGCTATAGCGGTCTTGCCCGCGACAGCTACCTGTATGCCCGCTCAAAGAACCGCATCGAGGACATCCGCGTAAATGCCGACCTTACCGACGACTATAAGGACGGCCGACTCAAAGTTAACGTTGACATAAAAGGTTCGGGTGATCTTAAACTCGTGCTTTTGAATGCCGAGGGCAAGGAAGTTGCCTCGTTCAACAAGAAGAACGCAAAAGGCAATGTCTCTACCACTATGGAGGTTGCCAATCCGTTGAAGTGGACCGCAGAGACCCCAAATCTCTACAAGCTTCAAGCTACATTCTCGAAGGACGGCAAGGACACCGAGGTAATTCCTGTGAAGGTGGGTTTCCGTCGCATCGAAATCAAGAATTCGCAGCTTTTGGTCAATGGCCAGCCGGTACTTATCAAGGGTGCCGACCGTCACGAACTCGATCCCGACGGTGGCTATGTAGTGTCGCGCGAACGTATGCTTCAGGACATTCAGATGATGAAGAAGCTCAACATCAATGCCGTGCGTACATGCCACTATCCCGACGACGAGGCTTGGTATGACCTTTGCGACGAGTACGGCATATATGTGACGGCTGAAGCCAACATCGAATCACACGGAATGGGCTATGGCGACAAGACCCTTGCCAAGAATCCTGAATATGCCAAGGCTCACTTGGAACGTAACCAGCGTCATATACAGCATCTTTACAACCATCCGAGCATCATAGTTTGGTCGCTCGGAAACGAAGCCGGTTATGGCCCGAACTTTGAAGCCGCTTATGATTGGATTAAGGCTGAGGACACTTCTCGTCCCGTTCAATATGAACAGGCCGGTATCAACGGCAAGACCGACATTTTCTGCCCGATGTACTATCCGTATGAAAACAGCGAAAAGTATGTGACTAATCCCGAGAATGTAAAACCTCTCATCCAATGCGAATATGCCCACGCTATGGGTAACTCAGAGGGTGGCTTCAAAGAATATTGGGATCTTATCCGCAAATATCCTAATTATCAGGGTGGATACATCTGGGACTTTGTTGACCAGTCGATACGTTGGAAAGGCAAAGACGGCGTGACAATCTGGGCTTATGGCGGCGACTTTAACAACTATGACGCTTCTGACCAGAATTTCTGCGACAATGGTCTTATTAGCCCCGACCGCGTGCCCAATCCCCACGCCTGGGAAGTAAAGCGCATTTATCAGAATATCTGGACTTCGCTTAACCAGAACGGCTCTTTGAAAGTCTACAATGAAAACTTCTTCAAGGGTCTTGACGGCGTGTCGATGAAGTGGACTTTGCTCCACAACGGAGAGGCTGTGCGCACCGGCTCCATTGACAAAATCGACGTTGCTCCCCAGTCGTCGCGCGACTATAAGGTTGACTACGGTAAAATCTCCGATAAGGGCGAATGGCTTCTCAACGTGGCTTATGTGACTAAGGAACGCGAAAATCTGTTGCCTGCCGATTATGTTGTGGCTGAAGATCAGATTGTGCTTCGTCCGTATGATGCTGCTGAAAATGTCAAGGCTCCTGCAGCTGTAGCCGCTAAAATCTCTGATACCGACAAGACTTTGACTGTAAGCGGTAACCACTTCACTTTGGATGTTTGCAAGCAGACCGGTTATATCTGCGGCTATAACGTACGTGGCACTTCGATGCTTAAGGAAGGTGCTTCTTTGAAGCCGAATTTCTGGCGCGCACCGACCGACAACGACTATGGCGCAGGTCTGCAACGCCGCTATCGTGCATGGCTTAACCCCGAAATCAAGCTTACTTCACTTGATTCTTACGAAAAAGATGGCGATGCCGTGATCACTGCCTCTTACGACATGCCGACTGTAAAAGCTCAGCTCACTCTGACTTACACGGTTGACGGCAACGGCGTTGTAAATATTGTTGAAAGTTTGAAGACGAAAGAGGGTGAAAAAGTATCTGACATGTTCCGCTTCGGTATGCGTGTCGATATGCCTGCTACCTTCGAGACTGTTGAGTATTACGGACGTGGCCCCGGCGAAAACTATATTGACCGCCAGCACGCCATGAATATCGGACGTTATCGCCAGACAGTCAGCGAACAGCCGTATCCCTACATCCTTCCGCAGGAAACCGGAACGCGCGCTGACCTGCGTTGGTGGAGAGTGCTTAATCCTGCCGGAAACGGTATCGAAATCACCGCATCTGAGCCGTTCTCCGCATCAGCACTTCACTATTCGATTGAGTCGCTTGACGGTGGTGAGCATAAGCCTAACGCTCACTTCCCCGAGATTAAGCCTCAAGACGTGACTGAACTCTGCATCGACCTTAAGCAGATGGGACTCGGTTGCGTAAACAGTTGGGGTGCCCTTCCGCGCAAAGAGTACCGTATTCCGTACGCCGATTATACATTTAACTACACCATCACTCCTGTGACCGGGAATGTAGCTATGGAATAATTCTATAATGCACTTATGGCTTAGTCCGTAAGTAGAAACGATTAGGGGCTTTGTCAAAATTCTAAAGCTTCTGAAAGAAGCCTAAAATTGGGTAACCGGGTAAAGAGACCGTTAGGTCGATTTGCCCGGAAATCCGATGAGAAGAAGGCGAAATCTGGTAAAGATTTTTCAATTAGCAAGTTACAACGTTAAATCTTTGCAGATTTTTTGTCTGTATAAACCGTTAACCGGAGATAGGCGCGTTGCGCCAATCCCCGGTTATACATTTTATGCATCTTTCAGATGCGATAATTCTATTTTGACATATCGTCTTTTTTTGTGCTGTCAGGGTAAAACGCGCCAACAGTAGTGGTTTCCACTAATATTAATCGTTTTAGTGACTTTACTGTGGTATTTTTAGCCGGAGTTTGACGGGAATGCCTCGTTCGAGCTGTATTCTCGACGGGTCGCTGTTGCCGATGGTCAGATTAATTGATTGCTTTTTTCCGGATACCAGAGTGACAATGGTGGACTGAAGGTTGGTGTCCCATTCCAAATTTTCGATGTCGACCCCACAGCGTGTACGCACTCCGGCAATGTTGCCTTGTCGTATTCCGTCGACAAGTGCAGGTAAAATGTAGATTCCCTCTTCGTCGGATCCCACTATCATCTCGCTGATAATGGACGGCATGGTGTGGCACACGTCGGTACAGAATACGCCATGGTCGGGATAGTGTGCGGTGGCCAAATTTGTGTAGTAGAAATCGCGACGCAACAAGTTGCCCATTTTGTCGGCTAACGACTTTGGATTGCGCAGACAGGTGGCTATAAGAGCCGCGTGTAGATAGCCGTGGCCGGCGTTCTCGTAATTGTGGCGATCTCTCATCTCAAGGGCGCGCCGAGCCTGTAAGAATAATGGCGCGTTTATTGAAGGGGATGTCTCCCTGAATGGCCATACCATCATTAGATGGCTTAAATGGCGGTGGGCGTAGTTATCGTCGAGACCGTCCCAGCCCCATTCGGCCACTGCCCCATCGGCATTGATGCGATAATCCGGCAGAGATGAGTATAGCGCAGTTGCTGTATCAAGCCATCCGCCCGGTTCGGTTCCTTCATTGAGAATGTTGCACGTTTTAATCAGCGTCGAAAGTGCCCACCTTGCTCCGGCGAGGTCAAATGCCGAATTGTTGACCAATGACACCGGGCGGTTTGAAGGCCTGTTCTCAGGCGATACTGATCCCGTAAGAATAAATTTGCCGTTGGCATCGCGATGTATCAAAAAGTCTTGATAGAATTCACCCATTTTAACCAACATCGGATAAAGTCGGTGCTTTAAGAACTCGAGGTCGCCGGTAGTTAGGTAATATTCCCAAAAAGGATATAGCAGCCAAGCCTCTTCGCCTGTGGCATAATGATATGGATAATAGTCGTTTATGCTGGCCATCAATCCTGATGATAAGCCCGGAGTATTTCCGCAGGCCAAAAGTCCTCGGCATCCGAGCAGTTTGGTTGCGTTTGTCTCGAAGTCGGGGACCCAGACCTCGTTGATGTTGAAGTAGCCCTCCATTGCTTCCGGCATGTTCCCGGTGTTTCCTCCTGAAACTTGAAGGTTGAGGTTTGCATCAAGATGATAATATCCGGCCCAACCTGCATTGCAGTCTCCGGTCCAAATTCCCAACAGGTCGGGAGGGGTGAGCTTGCTGCTTGATGACAGGAAATGATAGCGTCCGGAATAGAAAACGCGCTCCCAAAGAGCCAATACCGGCTTATCGGTCGCTTTTTGAATCGCAAGAAGTCTCTCGTTGGGGAGAGCCCTTTCGGCTGAGTCGGCTCCCAAATCTACTGAAACGCGATTGAATATGGCAGAATGCACTCTGAGGTGAGATGCCAATAGGTGTTAGTAGTCCATTTCGTGTCCTTTCAGCGACTTTTCAATCTGAGAACATGAAGATAGATCGGTTCCGGTCTTCCCGAGACGACCCAGAAGAGTGATCTGTTTAGCTCCGATAATGAACAAAGTGTCGTTTTTTACCATCATTTTGCCTCCTGTACATTTCGGAATTATAAGTCCGGAATACCCCTGACCATCAGAAGGTGCCGGATATTTCACCTCGACGCCTATTGCATTGGCGGCAGAAGAGTATCCGGTTGCCGACATTCCGGCAGGATAGTTAGCTTCCGACGGAAGGCGAAGCGATACAGTACAGTCGATAGTTCCGCCGTCAAGCTTATCTATATGAACCGCTGAAATATCTTCGTCGCGTGAAACAAAGCATCTTCGTTGCCATTTTCCGGCATCGTCTGACCAATCGACAGTTATCTCTCCGGTAGAAAAGTCGCATTCTCGCTTAAAGTCACGAATTTTACCCTTTCCGGGCATGGTAATGTCCATGACAAATCCTGGATGACGTCCGCCTTCGCCACCATCGTTCCATTCCGACGAAGATACCGCAAGGGCATTTGCTTCCTCAAATCTGCTTTCGGCGCACAATTTGCTGATTTTTAATAGCGTGTCTTTTGGAACTTCGGCAAAAGTGCGTGGCTTATGGCCGGGAAAGTTAAAATTACGGGCATTAAAAATGATTGTTTCAGAACGCGGATTGCCAAACACCATTATGCCTGTCTTGCCATTGCCGGCAAGCAACGAATTCTGCCAGTCAGAATAGTTTTCGGGGTAAGTGTAGGAAAAACTTTTCGCCGACGGATGGGTAGCGCCACTGGCTGAGAATGCTACAGTCAAGCATGTCGCAATTATGGTAATTCTGTGCATCATAGTGTCCTCCTTTCCATGTTGTAGGCCTCTGCTGATATGTACGACGGCGATGAATGGTCATATTCGATAGTGACCGTACGCTTTTCTCCGGGAAGAAGATTGAAATAGCCGTCAGATGCGTAAGCGGGTAATATACGTTCGTCGGAATCGGGGCGCCTGGCATTCAGTTTGACTGAAATGACGGCCTCTTTGCCGGAATTGTATAGTTTAACAGTGGCCACATTTCCGTCGTGCGATACTTTTGCCGACAGCTGTGCCGGCATCAACGAGTTTAGTCCTTTAAGACTGTTGTCCTTATCCGGAAGTAAGTAGTCGTTGACGGATAAGATGTTCCCTTTCCGGTCAAGCAGTGTCAAGCGTTCGATTAGCGGCATATCGTTCGACGTTGGCTGTTGTGCCGAAAACAGTGTAACGGCACTGTTAGCCCCAAGGTCTGCACCATGGCTTTCCGAGTATATTTTAGTACCGTCGGTAGAGTATAAAGTGTATACGGCCTTTACGCCGGAGAGGGAGGTTAGTGTTGTGTTGACGGCCGTCACCGTACGATTGTTGGCATTTAGCTGAATGTGTATAGGTTCGCAGGCTTTCCGGCAACCGTAGAATGATCCCATAGTCTCATAATCCCAAGAGTAAATCTGCCATACGAAGCTCGGCCAAGCCGGATGGCTCATCCATAGCAGAAGTCCGGAGGTGCTGTCCCACATTCGACTGTTGCAGGCTTCAAGCATGGCACGATGGGAATTATAGTTAAGTATCTGAGCCTTTCGGCAAAAGTCGCTTAACGATTTCGGTTGACCGAGTTTGTCCGTCAGGTCTTCCTGAAAGGCATTCTGGCCTCCGTGCAGGTCGTGATAATACCAGACATCTCCTATTGGCCATGTGTCGGCATCGTCCATCATAGCGCGGATCGATTCTTCGACCGGTATGGAAGTGGTGCCTTGCTCGGTATTGAATCCATAAATTCTTTCGGTAAAGTACCATCCTGCATCTTTTTTGTAGTCCCATGGTCCGCTTGGCCGCAGATTGCAGTGCGTTGAATTCGGGGTATATAAACGTGTCCCGTCGTGGAAGGCCACCATTTCCGATAAAGCTCGGTCGATATATTCAGGTGCAAATCCCTCGTTGCGCGGATTCCAAATCGCTACTGAAGGATGGTTCCGGTAACGGATAATTGTCTCTCTCGCGTTGTCGAGAAATAGGTCGTCATCGTTGACAAGACGGTTATAGTTTTCTGTACTGAGCCAAAAGTCGTTGAAAACGAGCATCCCATATTCATCGCAGAGGTCATAAAAAGCTTGTTCGGTACTTTCGCCGGTCCAGTTGCGCACCATGTTGAAGTTAGCTTCTTTATGTAGTTTGAAATAAGGCAACATCCTTTCTCGGCCTACGCGCTTCATTCCGTCGTCCATGCCCCAATTACCTCCACGGCAGAATATTCGGCGTCCGTTGACTTTAACCACGAGATAGTGGGCCATGGCCGAGTCGGCGATTTCGTCAAACATTGTGGCGTAGCCGGATTCGATTCGGGGCATACACATTCCTCCTTCCACATAGTGTCGGTTTACGGTATTAAGTGCCGGTTTCCCGTCAGTTATTAACAATGGGCGATAGTCGATGCGTTTTACCTTGTCGCCGTCATCTGCTATGGCCATTTCGTATGACAGTTCACGAATGCCGAACCGAATATTTTGCGAGTCAGAGATGTCTCCGTTCTCGCCGATGCTAAGCGTCATGCCATAAAGATTTTGTTCTCCATAACCGTTAGGCCACCAAAGTCGCGGACTTTTCACCGTTAATAGCTGATTGTCAGCCGGAGTAAGCGTGACTGTGCGTTTTTCTCCAGGCATGAGACTTAAGCTATGGATAATTTTTCTGCCGTCAAATTCGATTGTCAGGTCGGCATTCTTGGCGCGTTGTTGCAGATTCTCGACATCCATGCTTATTGTCAAGTGGGCAACGGTGGTGTCCGGCAGTTCAAGCCTGCTGACGATATGCGGATTTTTTATGCGCACACCTGACGTAAACCGCAGATTTACATCCTGCCAGATGCCAATGTTGCGATCGCGGATGCCCGGCACCCAATCCCAGCCTTCCGAGGCGATGAATGTCGGCCCATCCATGCAGAGCTGTCCTCCGTTGCCACCATTTCCGGCTTGTGGCGATTGCTCGTGGGGAATTCCCGGATTGTGTGGAGGCCTGATTTTAACAAGGAGATGATTGTCTACCGCTTTGAGCAATCCGGTGACATCGAACTGACCCCGGTGGAATGCGCCCTTGATTTTACCGATTCGCTTGCCGTTGAGATTGACTTCGGCTATATAATTGATTCCCTCAAATTCGAGCCATGACTCTTTGCCTTCGGGTTGCTCCGGTGAGTCAAAGTCGATGGCATACCACCAGTCTGTCCGGCATAACGAATCCGGTATAGAAAGATTATTCAGCCCGAAGTAAGGATCGGGATAGATGCCATTGTCTACAAGTGATGTAAGGACTGTTCCGGGCACAGTAGCGGGATAAACCGTTTCAGGCTGATCGTCCGGCCATAGTCGCCAGCCCTCAGCTAATTGATATTTGTTGTCAGATAAGGCTGTTATTTTAGTCGGTTTAATTGGATTTATTACAGATGTGGGTGACTGAGGCTTGTGCTCTGACCGTGAAACGGGTATTGAATATTCCGGTTGCCTGTGCGTCAGACCGGGATTGTCAATCCTCTGAGTTTGGGCCATGAGGATTCCCGGCAAAATCATAATTGTAGCGATTAACTTTCTCATTTGTGCTTCTTGGTATATTATTCAAAGTGCAAATTAAGCTCACCGCCATTAAAATAAGGTTAAGCTTCGCGTTAATATCTCGTTAACCTCAAGGAAAAAGTAAAATCCCTGGCAAATTAAATCTGGAAATTTTTACCGTCACAGTCTGTCTTTCTCTGATTGTCCCGCTCCTTTACCGAGATATTTGCTTCGGGTATAGTTAAAGTTATACCGTATGCTGATGGCGAAATTTCGGCTGTCGGAATATGAGTATTGGTTTCTACGTTCGTTGTTGTAATAGAGCGAATATTTAGATTGGAATGTGCCTACTACATTTATTTGCCAGTCGTGCGGTAAAACGAATATATTGTTTAGGCGTAAAGAGAAAAGAGGCTTGTCAAATCGCATTCTCTTTCCGATAGATTCCATAGTAAACCATTGCTTTGAAAGCGAAAACATGAACTGTGGCCGATATATGCCGAAAACGGGTCGGGCATTCAAATATGCGAATGCTGTTTTTACAGAAGGGACGTTGGCGTATGACAAGATGGATATAGCCGAATTCTGCTCGCTTACCTCCAATGACTGCACTATGGCGTTACGTTTGTCGTCGTATCCTGTGTTTAGAATTAGGAACTTCCACATCGCCGTCATCGAGACGTTGTGGTTTGTGCCTGACTTCAGGTAGGGATTTCCTGTCTGATATTGATAACGGTTGGCATATACCGTGTTCCCGCTAAGTTCTGCAAACGACGGATGGGTGGTATATAGATTATATGAAGCTTGCAGTTGGGTCTGTCCGAACTGTTTTGCCCAAGCTAAAGATGGATAAATATGGTTGTACTTGCGACTTTGTTCGTCAATTTTAATGTTGTTTTCATAATATGTGAAATTTAGATGCTCAAATCGTGCTCCGAGACTTACTTCGCCGAAAGTAAATCTTTTGGCATATTCCAAGAACGGGGCAATATTAGTGTTTTTAAGATGCAGGTCAGATGAGCTGACATAATTCTCCCGGTTGCTGTATTGGTCTCGACGGTCGGTATGGCTGAATTCGATGCCTCCGGAAATTTGGCCTCCGAACAGCGGTAACTCCACAGTCAATTTTGTTGCAATGAGGTTGTTCCTTATGTCGCTTTCTGAATTTACAAAACGAGAAATAGCGTTTTGACTTTGTTCGACATTATTCAGCAATGAGCCACTGCTTTTGTTGACATAATCCACATTTAAGTTAATATCGGCATTATTGATTTTGCCAACATAATAGGCGTTCAGCAAATGGCTTGGACTTCTTTTTTGTAGGATATTGATAGTCGAGCTTATTATATCGACCGACTCCGAGTTCTCGTATGACTCTGACCATCTGTTGCCGGTCTCAAATGCTTGTGGTATGCTCTTAAATGTATATCTAATACCGGCCGAACTGTTATTGTCTATAACGTAGTTTATTCCTCCGGTGAATGACAGGCGTTTGTTGAGATTTCTGATATGTTCAGATGCCACATGCTCCCAAGTTCGGTCGGTGACTGTTTTCAGATATGAATTGTTCACATCGCGCGAAGTCGATTTGCTGAATCCGAATTGGGCGAATACATCAAGTTGTTTTTTCCGGAAATTAAGTGAGGCTTGCTCGAAAAACGAAGCTCGATGCGCCTGGAGATAGTCTGAGCTGAGTAATCCGCTAAGGCCTTCCCCGGCCTGTCGTCGCGTCTTTATTATTATTACGGAAGTTGTTGATGCCGGATATTTCTCTCCCGGATTAGTGATGACTTCAATACTCAAGATATCTTGTGACGATATTCGGTTAAGTTCTGATTTGTCAATGACTCTTCGCCCATTTATGAAAAATATCGGTTTCCCATGTCCGAACACGCTGAATGAGCCACCCTCTCTGACTACAAGCGGAATGTAGTCAAGCACGTCATCCGCTGTCCCCAAAGTGCCCAGTAATGTATCGACACATTTGTTAATATGCCCCGTGCAGTCAGTTTACTGACCGGAGCATGGGCTTTGACTGATACCTCTTGCAGGGCAAAAATGTCATGTGCCAGTACAATATTTATATTCTTATTTTCTGTAGAGGCGATTGACAGAAATGGCTTATACCCGATGAAAGAACACTTAAAAAAGCAAGAATCGGAATTAAGCGTTTCTACTGAATAGTTGCCGCTCTTATCAGTTATTCCCCCGTTGATGAATGTTGTGTCAGAAATACTGTATATAGTGATATTTGCAAATTCAATAGGATTTCCATCCGGATCACATACATTTCCGATGATCGTGAACGCAGAAATATTTATGGAGAAAATGTATACCGAGCCTAATAATATAATACAGAATAGTCTTTTCATAAATTTATCTTACGTATCGTAACGGGGTTATGTTTCGGGGTGCGGTAGGGGACTTATTTGCGGCCGAAGTCGGCGGGGATTTCGCCCCAGCGTTCGGTGTCCCATGTCAGCACGGGGTTGGGATAGGTATTCGTGGCCAGCCATCGTTCGGCTCGTTGCAGTAACTCTATCAGTTTGCCGTTGCGCGGAGTGGGCTTAAGCGAGGTCTTTGCCTTACGGTTTCGCACCCATGCCCGGGCGGTTCGGCTGTCGGAATATATTGGCATGGTCCAGCCCTGTTGCTTGCATAGGGCAAGTGCATGTACCAGCGCCAAAAACTCGCCGACATTATTAGTGCCGTCGTCGACAGGGCCGAAATGGAAAAGTTCTGCCCCCGTTCCGACATCAACGCCACGGTATTCCATCGGACCCGGATTGCCGGCGCAGGCAGCGTCGACTGCTATGGCGTCGAGACGTATTTCGGGAAACGCCTCATAGTTTACCACTTCCTTTGTATGGCCGGCTATGGCGCGGAGCAATCCCATGTCGTCAGGATTGTCGCGGAAAGCCATAGTGGCTTCCGTCTGCGAATTGAACGACTTGTAGCGTGCGCCGGGGAACCCGTCAATCTGTGCCTTACACTCTTCCCATGAATCATAAATGCCTGGACTGTGCCCCGTCCATACAACGTAAAATTTCCTGTGCGCCATATATTTATGAACAGTTAAGCAGAAGATTGATGTCGATAGGCCGCATTTTAACTATGTCGGCTACTTGGCGATTGACCGGCTTGCCGAGAAATGTGTAGACTGCGCTTTGAATTCCCGGCAACAGTTTTACGGTGTCGGCAACTCCTTCGCAGGAGATTATTTCGTGCATTAAGCTCAAAAATGTGTTGGTCAGTGCCATGGCCGCCGTTCTGGGCACGGCATTTCCAAGATTGATATAGCATTGACGTCCTGACGGAGCTGTGTGGGGTTGTGTCAGAGTGGATATGTCTACCGCGGGTAGCGAAGGGAAGGCCGGCGACTCGTCGTGGTTGAGATCCATAATTATGGCGCCCGACTTCATCACGTTAAGAAGCTCTGTGCCGATTGCGCAGTGGTCATTTTGCGGGGTTGCCACCACCACGTCGGCTCCTCTGAGCGCTTTTTCGAGTACGCGCGGATGCATCGACGACACCACGACTCCCGGACCTAACATGCGGGCCGACTCCCGGATGCGATAGACGTCATTGTCAAACATGTTGACTATTGCGCCTAAGCCGAGAGCTGACGACGCTGCGGCGCGGGCCGCTATCCCGGAGCCGAGGATTGTCACTTCACATGGATTAACTCCCGCGATTCCTCCGAGCAGTATCCCCTTGCCGAAGTCTGGCGATGCAAGCATCGATGATGCCAATGCCATCGATGCCCTGCCGTCGACCTCCATCAGTATGTCGTAGAAAGGCGTATTTCCTTTGCCGTCCTGTATGTGGTCGATGGCCACGGCTATGATGCGCCGGTCGAGTAGTGCCTTTATGTTTGCGGCCGTGAGTCTTTCCGGATGGAGAATTGTGAGAAGCATGGCTCCCCGTCGCATCATTTTTATGTCAGACACTTCTAATGGAGCCAAATGTATAACTATGTCGGCTTCCAATGCTTCCTTACGGGTGACAACGTTGGCCCCATACTTCATATATCGTGCGTCGGAGTAGTGGATGGCCGCCGCGGCGCCTGACTCTATGCGCACTTCAAAGCCTTTCTGCACCAGAATGTCGGCTCCTTCAGGTGTCAAGGGAAATCTGAGGTCTGAGGCGTTGCTACACCCGGGGAGTCCTAACGAAAGTCGGCGTTGTCTCGTGGAGGTTGTCGCCGGTTGAGGCATGGTGATACAGGAGGAGTCGGTAGTCAGCATAATTTAGGCAATTTAAATTCAGAAATGAACCTTTTGGCCGTGTCCGATTTCTCGCATTCCGAGTCGAGAAGGTCGGCGGTGAATTTTGTCAAGGCACGCGAATAATAGGGCATACGCTGGTCAAGTGCCACACGGATGAACTGTAGAAGCTCGTCGTCATTTTTATCGGCAATAAGCGGACGCTTGTGTCTGCCCCGCATCAGCCGTTTGTGAAGTTTGTCAATCGACGTGTCCAGAAACACCGTGGTACCGTGTGCGTTCATCCAATCCATGTTGTCAAAAAAGCATGGAGTGCCTCCGCCACAAGCGATTATGACATTTTCAAAGTCGGCGACTTCCTGAAGCATGGCGCGTTCGCGCTTGCGGAAACCATCTTCGCCATATTCGGCGAAGATGTCTTTAATGGTCCGGTGAAATCGTTGTTCGATGTAATTGTCGAGGTCGATAAACTGCCAGCCGGTCATGGCCGACACTGTCCGTCCGAGCGTCGACTTGCCGCATCCCATGTAGCCTATCAAAAATATCGGTCGCATCTCTGATGATTTTTAGACATATTTTTATTGCTTGTTCAACAAGCTTTTTTAATCTGTACGCAAAATTATACAAAAGCAGTCGCTTATCCTCTCGTTTGTGTGAAAAATCTTAGGATCTATCTCACAAGAAATGTTAACGCAAGTGGCATCTCATCCGAAGCCTGATTGGATTATCTACTGATTTTTGCCACAATGAAACTATTTCTTATTAAAAATGTAACACGATTTGGGAAATTTTACTATCTTTGCAGATTGAAGAGAATCATAATAAGGCTTAAGTTATGTTAAAAAGAATTTGTGGCGTTTGTATTGCCGCGATTATTCTCCTCTTTGCTATGTGGGGATGCGACAATGACAAACCGTACCGTCGATATGAAGGGGTAGCATGGAACACATCATTTCACATCACCTACGCATCAAACGTCTCTCTTGACGACTCAATACGTACCCTGATGAACACCATTGAGATGTCGTTGTCGCCCTTTAACACTAATTCGCTCTTGAGTAAAGTGAACCGCAACGAGTCAGACAGCATCGACGCTCTCATACGCCGTGTGTTTGAAAAATCAGTGTGGATAAACAAGATCAGCGGTTCAAAATTTGATCCCACGCTCGGACCGCTCATAAGCCTATGGGGCTTCGGCCCGGGGAAGTCGATTTCGACACTCCCTGACAAAAACGAAGTTGACAGCGTGATGAAGTATGTCGGCATCGCTGACTGCCACCTCGTCGGAGAAGACCGCATTGCTAAAAAAGACTCACTTACTGAATTTAATTTCTCGGCGGTGGCCAAGGGGTATGGGTGTGACCTCGTCAGCCAAATGTTGCTCAGAAACGGGTGCAAGGATTATATGGTTGAAGTCGGCGGCGAAATTGTCGTCAACGGCCTTAGCCCCAGAAAAGGCCCATGGCGTGTGATGATCGACGCGCCAATTCCAAGCAATGACTCTATAATACATGACGGAATGGCGGTAATCGAGGTCGATTCTTGTTCGCTTGCCACCTCAGGCAACTACCGCAATTACCGGCTGATAGATGGAGAGATGGTCGGCCATACCATTGATGGCAAAACCGGCTATCCTGCTAACTCGCGCATACTTAGCGTCACGGTCATTGCTCCTGAATGTATCATGGCCGACGGGCTCGCCACGGCTTGCATGGCCATGGATCTTGATGAGGCATTCCAGATGATTGATTCTCTTCAGGAGACGGAGGCGCTTTTCGTCACTATGTCGCTTGATCGAAAGTGGGAACTCCATCCCACGCCAGGATTCCCCGAGATTCACCGTTAGAGTCTGAGCGTTTTTGCGGGGTCTCAGTGAGAGTGTTCGCCGTGGTCGGCCGACATCGATGCCAGGTAAAAGGCATTTGTCGTAACTGCAAGGGCATCATCGGCTATCGGTGTCAGCGGAGTGACTTGAGTATATCCCATTTCTGATGTGCCGGTGGCCACTTCCACCTTGTTAAAGTGATAGACTTTATTGCCGTCTTCTTCATGAACGTCTTCAACCACAAAAATGTAGCTTTTTCCGCCGGAGCTGACTATCGCATCGTCCGGGAGAGCATCGACGCGTTCATGTCCGATGCTTATTAGTGCTGTGACAGCCATACCGGGGACAAGCGGCATTTCTGCGGTGTCATCGAGCCGTACCCTTACCGTGAAGGCTTTACTGTCTGTATCTATGGCGCGGTTGACCTCTTCCACCATACCCGTCAGGCGAGTCGCGCCGACATTTGTCAGTCGAATGTCAACTTTTTGTCCCGCTTTAACCATGTTTATATCTTTCTCGAAGATGCTAAGTCGACAGTAGACGGCGTTGTTGTCTACAATGGTCATTATAGGAGTCTGCATGTCGGCATAACCCCCGGTGGTGACTGCTATTCGGCTGACAGTTCCCGAGATTGGAGCCGAAAGGGGCGCACGTTTCGATATTTTCCCTGACTTGACGTTGTCGGGATTTATTCCGGCTAATTCGAGCCTGATTCTGAGACCTTCTGCCTTGGCAGATGCCACTCGGTAGGCCGATTGAGCCGCCTGCAGATTCTTCTGAATTCCCGCACCTTGGGCCGATAGCGCTTTTTGACGGTCATATTCACTTTGTGCCAGCGAGAGTTCGTCGGATGCTTCGAGATAATTCTGCTGGAGGTCAATTATTTCGGTATTTTCAATATAGGCTACCGTTTGGCCTGCCTTTACATGGTTGCCCTCGACAACGTTTATTGCGCCGACAACACCGGCCATCAAGGGTGCTACGACAGCCGCATCTTGAGGATTTACGCTCAGCTGTCCGTTGGCATGTATTGCATTGCTAAGCTCTTTTTGCTCTAAATGGCCCAATTTTATGTCGACGGTTCGCATTTGCGTCTCCGAAAGTTCTATCTCCGATGTTTCCCCATGGGAGTGGCCGTGTTCCTCTGCGTGGCCTTGTGCGTCGTTGCCTCCCACGCAGGCTATACAGAATAAAGATGTGATGGATGATACTATAAATGCGCTGTGTTTAAAAATTTTCATCGTTTTCCTTGTAAAAAGTTGAGTTGGATTATTGTCTGGTTATATTCGTTAACCGCATCAGCATGAAGAAGGCGTATCTCCATGGCGCTTTCCATGTTTTGGATATGTTCGGCATATCCAATGTCGCCGAGATTATATGATGCGCTTGACAGACGTTCGATCTCCTCGGCTTGGGGCATAGCCGTCTGTCGGTAGTAGTCGACGTTACGTTTTGCTGTGACGTAGTTATTTAGCGTGGTGCGGTATTCGCTTGTGGCTGAGCGTTCGGCCTGCATCTGCATGACGCGTGCGAGTTCCAGCTCCTGCCTGGCTGCTTTTGTCTTGGCCTTTTGCGCTCCGAAAAATAGCGGCACAGTGACACCTACTTCAAAACCTAAAAAATTACCCGCTTTAAAAGGCTCTCGGTTAACGTGGTAGGGATTGAATCCCTTCAAGAACATTTGTGTCGTTGCTGATAGGCTGATGCCTGGAAGATACCCTTGGCGCGCAAGGGCCAGATTTCGCTCGCTGAGGCTGACTTGGAGCCGCGATTGTTCGCCTTGTGGAGTGGCTGCAAAGTCAAGCGAGGGCATTACGTCTGCATCCATTGGGGTCAGCTCCCTCTCGGCAGGCATTACGGCGGTGTCTAAGTCGAGAAGTCCTGCCATGGTTTCACATTGAGCGAAATAATTGTCGCGGGCTTTCCTGAGCTCTATCGAATTGAGTTGATACGCCCGTTGGGCATTAATTTGATCGAGACGGCTCACATCGCCGTTGGCAAATTTCGTGTCCACAAGTTCCATGAAAGAGCGGTAAAGTGAGTCTTGCGCTTCTCGTAAAGTCAATGTCTTAAGCAGATAAATCATATTGTAGTAGCACGAAGTCACGTCGCGAACCACTTCGGCGCGTGTGATGTCAAGATTACTTCTCTCAAGCTCAGCTTCTGCCTTTAAAGCCTTATGACGCGACACGTAGACCGTTGGAAATTCAAAGTCTTGGCTCACGGTGATGGCGTTGTCGGGCCCTCCGCCTCCTGTCTCCTGCCCGAGGGTGACTGCCGTCTTATCAACATCAAATGCCGTGCCTTTAAGCGTTTCGGCCATCTCTGCAGAGATAATGCCGGCACGGATACTTCGGCTACGGTTCATGGCCAGGTCGATACATTCGTCCAGGGTAAGTGCTCTACTTTGTGCTGAGATGGTTGAGGATCCGATGGCGGCCAGACCCGTGATTAGCAGAACAATCTTAATGTGCTTCATTGTCGTTGGCTTTTTTCGTGAAAGTTTCATAAATTGCCGGGAGCACAACAAGCGTCAGGATAGTAGCTGTCAGTAATCCCCCGATGACAACTGTTGCAAGCGGGCGTTGCACCTCGGCTCCGTCACCTCGTGACAATGCCATCGGAAGAAATCCAAGCGAGGCTACAAGTGCCGTCATTATCACAGGCCTTAGCCTTAGCTCGCATCCCATCAACACGCGCTTGCGCACATTTTTAACACCTTCTCGCTCAAAATTGTTGAACTGGCCTACCAAAACTATACCGTTTAGCACCGCAACACCGAAGAGTGCTATGAATCCTACACCGGCCGATATGCTGAAAGGCATTCCCCGCATCCAAAGGGCAAAGATGCCCCCGATAAGCGACAAAGGTATGGCGGTGAACACGAACAGTGTCTCACGCATACTGCGTAGAGTGGCGTAGAGGAGCCCGAGTATCAGAAGAAGGGCTAACGGAACGGCTACGGTAAGCCTGTTTGTGGCTTCTTTAAGATTCTGGAACTGGCCACCGTAGGTATAATGGTAGCCGGCAGGCAGTTTAAATTCACGGTCAAGAATTTTCTGGATGTCAGCCACGGTCGACTGAACGTCGCGTCCTCTGACGTTAAAGCCTACGTAGATGCGGCGTTGGCCCTCGTCGTGGGTCACTTGTGCCGGCGCGTCCTTGAACCCGATTCTCGCTATTTGGTCTAATGGTACGGAACCTCCTCCCGGCAATGGTATCTGAAGTCGCCTTACTGACTCGATGTCATTTCGGAGGTCTGAATTCAGACGAAGCACCAGATCGAAGCGCCTGTCCTCTTCAAATACATTGCCTGCACTCTTTCCGGCGAAGGCCGTTTCGAGCACGTCATTGGCTGTGCGTATGTCTATCCCGTATCTGGCCATCCTGTCGCGGTCGTAGTCAACCTGAATCTGTGGAAGTCCATGGACTTTTTCTACGTAAGGCTCGCCGACTCCGTCGACATTTTCTATTAGCTCGGCGGCATGGTTGGCGGCTTCCGACAGTATGCTCAGGTCGTTGCCGTAGATTTTGATGGCCACGTCCTGCTTGATTCCTGTGATTAGCTCGTTGTTGCGCATCTGAATAGGTTGCGACATTTCGGCTTCCATGCCCGGAATCACGCTTAGGGCCTTTTCCATCTTCTCCATCAGCTCGTCTTTGGTGCTTGCAGAAGTCCATTCCTTTTTGGGAAGCAGCGAGATTAACATGTCGGCGCGCTCTACCGGCATCGGATCCGTGGGTATTTCCGCGCTTCCGATTCTGGTCACGGCCTGGCGCACTTCCGGAAACTGTTCTTTCAGAATTTTTTCGGCTAAAGTCGTCGACTTTACCATCTGCGACAGCGATGTCCCTTGTGCCATGCTTATTTCAACCGCAAAGTCTCCCTCTTCAAGGTTAGGGATAAATTCGCCACCGAGTCGGCTGAACACCCAAATACTGAACCCAAATAAGACTGCCATGCTTCCAATCAGTGCTTTACGATGGTCAAGGCAAAATGTCAGAACCGGCCGATACGCACGGTGAAGCACGCCCATCATTTTTTCTGATAGGTTGGCTCTATGTTCGGCCTTTTTGCTTAAAAACAGTGCGCTCGCCATCGGAACGTAGGTCAATGACAGAAGAAACGCACCTAAGATGGCAAAAAAGATGGTAAGCGCCATTGGCTTGAACATTTTGCCCTCAATCCCTCCGAGAGTGAGCAGCGGAAGATAGACTATCATTATAATAATCTCACCGAATGCGGCGCTATTGCGGATTTTTGAAGCCGAATAGTAGACCTCCTCGTCCATTTCGGCCTGTGTAAGGATTCCGCCCCGGTATATGTCTCTGTTCACCGAGATATGTAGGCAGACTGCTTCCACAATTATTACGGCTCCGTCCACGATAAGCCCGAAGTCAATGGCTCCGAGGCTCATCAGATTGCCGCTGACACCGAACGCCCTCATCATGCCGAATGCAAACAACATCGACAGCGGTATGACCGAAGCCACTACCAGCCCGGCGCGCAGATTGCCTAAAAACAGCACCAATATGAACACCACGATAAGTCCGCCTTCGAGCAGATTCCTGGTTATGGTGCCCGTGACGCGGTCCACGAGCTGTGTGCGGTCGATAAACGGCTCTATGACTATCCCTTCCGGAAGGGTCGATTGTATCTCGGCTATGCGCTTTTTTACATTTTTACTTACCTCTTGGAAGTTTTCTCCCTTAAGCATTAGCGATATTCCGGCCACCACTTCACCTTCGCCGTTGCGCGTAACGGCTCCGTAACGTGTGGCATGTCCGAATCTCACGTCGGCCACGTCGCGTATCAGGATGGGCGTTCCGTCTATGGTTTTCACGGGTATTTTCTCTATGTCGGCAAGCGAATTTACCAGCCCGATACCGCGGATGAAATATTGGTCGCTGTTTTTCTCGATATAGCTACCTCCCGTATTCTCGTTGTTGGTCTCAAGAGCTCGATATATGTCAGGAATGGTCAGACCGGCCGCCAAGAGTCGGTCGCCGTCGACGGCCACCTCGTATTGTTTGACATAGCCTCCCCAGCCGCTTACTTCGGCCACTCCTTCGGTGCCCGATAGTTGCTTGCGGACCACCCAGTCCTGTATTGTGCGGATGTCCGACAAACTATAACGGTCCTCATAGCCTTTTTTTGCGCGTACTGTGTAATGGTATATCTCGCCCAGACCGGTAGTGATTGGTGCCATGCCTACGCTTGCTTTCCCGGTCGGGAGTGATTCTTCAGCTTCCTTAAGTGCCTGACTTACTTGCTCGCGGGCCCAGTAGATGTCGGCATCGTCCTTAAATACGAGCGTTATTACCGACAGGCCGCTTCGGCTGATGCTCCTGCGCTCGATGACTTTCGGTATGTTGGCCAAAGCCATCTCTACGGGGGTTGTGATATATTGTTCGACCTCCTGTGCGCCGAGCGACGGGGCTGTGGTGATGATTTGAACCTGATTGTTGGTGATGTCCGGGGTGGAGTCGAATGGCAGTTTCGACAATGAATAGGCTCCCCAGACGATAAGTCCCAGCGTCAAGATTCCAACCACAACCTTATGGGTGATTGAAAAGTGAATGAGTTTCTGAAACATAATTGGATTTTAGTGAAAAGTTGGCGGTACATTACGGCAGAGGGTATTGGTTGACACCCCCTCCTTGCGTAGTATATCAACAATTCACCGATGGCGGAGCCCGAAGCCCGATGCTTGCGGTCTCACCGGAGGGTGGCACTGTCACAGTGCCTTTTATAAAGTATTCGTTAGCGGTAACAACCGGGGTTGGCGGTAATTGCAACACCGTACCGTAGCCGATAAGTTCTGTAAAGCTTCCTGAGACAGAGATGTCGGTGTCAGCAGAGCGTGTTATGACATATTCGCTCCGTTCGGTGCATAGCGCCGAACGGTCGCCGTGGTGCGATGTATGGCGGTCGTTTTGCGTATGGTCATGTTCGCAATATTCCGATGCCATACATACAGTGGCTCCGTGGTGATGGTGCTTCACAAACGGAATGCCCAACAACACGGACAGGCTGAATGCCAATATCAATATGTACAGACGCTGTCTCATATATTTGTCCCTACAAATGTACGCATTTAATTCTTAAAACCCACGTTCTCGGGCGTTAATATTCAAGCTTAGGATTGGCCAAAATATTGATTTCTGGATATGTCAGCCCAAAATAGGCAAAAATTTTGTTCGTACAGACCATTTTAGCTAAATTTGTTAGGAAAATAATTAATATGAAATTGAGATTTAGTAAGGACAACATGGATACAAGTCTTGTTCTTAATTACGCCCTCCGGCTTATATTAAGAATCACTTTTGATGCCAAGGATGTTCCTATGTCGGAATGGCCGGTGTTTTGGTGTGTCGTTGCTAATATCATTATCCATCACCCCCAACCGTAGGCTCCGACGGTTTGACCGTCGCACATGCATAGCCACAAGCTGCGGTCGCCGTAAGCGACCGCAACTTGTGGTAAGAAGGCCACCACACCATCATGCCGGCATCGCCGGCGCACTTGGTCAGCCGAAGGTGAGGATGGAGCATTTGTCGGGGGTAATAAATTCGGCGGCGTGGCGGATGTCCTCGGCGGTGATGCTGTTGATGCGCTCCGCAATTTCGGAGGGAGGGGCGGCATAGCCGTTGAACAGCATGGCGCGTCCGGTGGATATGGCCATCTGCTCGCTGTTGTCGCTGCCTACGGTCATTTGCCCGATATATTGGCGCTTGGCGGCTTCAAGCGCGCGTGGTTTCATTTGCGATGTGGCCAACCGTGACAGTGTGTCAAATATGATGCGCCGGCACGGCTTGACATGCTCCGGATCGCATCCGAAATATATGGTCAGCTCCCCGCAGTCAGTAAACAGCGAAGTGTATGAATCTACGGAATAGACGTAGCCACGTCGCTCGCGCAGTTCCACATTGAGCAGCGAGTTCATGCATGGGCCGCCGATGATGTTGTTCAGTAGGGCGAAAGAGCGATTCTTGTCGGCGTACATGCCGGGAATCCGGGCTCCTATGATTGTGTGCGATTGATGGGTGTCGCGTTTGCGGTATATGTCGAACGGTTTTACTACAGGCGGTACGGCAGACACGATGTCGGGCGACGGATGGTTTAATTCCGACAGATAGCGTTCAGCACATTTAAAGACCTTATCGGGAGATGCGGGTCCCATGTAGAAAAACACCATATTACCCGGAGTATAAAATGTCGAAAGAAACTCTCGGCATGTCGATGGGGTAAAAGTGGCTATAGTGTCGGCGGTTCCGAGAATATTGTGCCCCAATGAAGACCCTTCAAAAAGCAAGTCGTTAAAATCGTCAAAGATGGCCTCTGCCGGCGAGTCGAGATACGAGTCGACTTCGTCAAGAATCACTTCACGCTCCATGTCTATTTGCGCTTCGGGAAAACGTGAGTGTGCAACCAAATCGGCCATTAGTTCCACTGCCCGGGGAAGGTGGCCGGCCGGAAAACTCGAGTGTAGAACTGTGGCTTCTTCTGAGGTATAGGCATTCAGATCGCCTCCGATTGACTCCATCCGGTTGATGATGTGCCATGAGCGGCGGCGGTCAGTGCCCTTAAAAATCGTGTGTTCGACGAAATGTGCCAGCCCATACCGGTCAGGCGTTTCGTCGCGGCTGCCGGCTCTTACGGCCAGTCCGCAATATTCCACGGGCGATTCTGACCTGCGATGAATGGCGCGCAGGCCGTTTGAAAGGACGTGATATGTATATATATTGTCAATAGTCATATATATGCGTTATGTTGTTAGTGGTTCTACATATAGTAGCAAAAAAAAATTACTCGTCATCCCGACGAATAATCTTCTTACCTTAAATCTAATACCATGAAAAACTGATACAAAGGTATTGACTTTTTATGAAAGTGCAAATATATTGGAGAAAAATTTTCTTACATTTAACAAATTTTAAATAAAAATGCTTTGTCTGGTAATGTAGGACACGCTCATTCCGAGGTCTCGCCGGTCGATGAAAGGTTCTGCCTCAGACATGTTCATCCGATTTTGCCTGTTTCTATTTCATTTTTATCCATATCAAATTGCATTATGCTATTAGGGTGGCAATAAATGATACCAACTCTTTGAGCCTTAAGTTAACCTCATCAAATGGTTGTTCACGTTGCCATGCAATGTGAATATATCGCTTATGTGCTGTTGTGTTTTGGATTTCTCTTTGATAATATTCCCACAAATCAGGCTTTTCATTCTTTAGAGTATACCAATCTATTGTACCATCTGAGCGTAAAGGAAACCCACATTTCTTAAATTGTTGATAGATGCTTTGAAACCATGTCTCATCGTCCTCTATTGCTATATGACCGTGGCTCTTCATATTGCGAACTTCACGAACGTAATCAAGAGTTTGTTTGAGTGCTTTAAGTTTGAACTCATTGCAAAAACTCCAAAGCATAACACTAAGTGGAATTTCTTTTAGACTTGTAGCATTGTCAATTTTTGCAGAAGGATTAAACGCTTTCAACCTTGCCTTGATAGATTCAATATCAGTTCCTTTAGAGTAAAAAATATTGAGTACACGTTCCGCAATGATAAGAGTGAAGCGGCAATATTCAGAAAAATCTATTTTATGCCCTCTCGACCCGAAACGGCAGCGGAGCATTTCTCGGTAGTCAGCATTGAAACATTCCCGGGTATAATCGTCTTTTACGAAAGAGAAATCAATGAGAGGAACTATCTTATCAATATTATAGTCGAGACTAAGATACTTTTCAATCTTTACGAGGCTCTTTGTATCATCCCTTTTGGAGGGTAATATAGAATACAACTCATCCACGAACCAAGAATTTTCAGGTTCGCGGATAATGTTTCCAAGAAAAGCAAGTAGCTTTTTGAGGTCTTCTTTTCGTCTATCTTGTGCCATAACTACGGTAGGATTGAGAGGTCGAAATTTGAGTCAACTAATTTAGAAAGCAGGTCGGTATCACGCCGTTGTTCTATAATCCCCATATCATCCCTAAGTTCAAGCTCTGGATATCGTTCCGCCAAACCAAGCACAAACTCACGCAGACTATCAGGGACGTTACTATACATCTGTATAGTTGCCTCGTCCTTTCGCTTTTTGCCTGAATATGGTTTATGAAGCAGGTAGCCTACTTTAATCTCTGTGGGCTTGATTCCGGGAATGGGAGTTCCGGGAGCAACATAAAAAAGCAATGGGACAGCCATACGAGTCAACGATATTTCAACATTACCCGGTAGATTTTTGACGTCAATATTTTTGCTTATAGCAACTACGAACGACCTATCCTGATAGTTGAATATCGCATAGGGCTTTTTGTCATCTAAGCGATTACGATAATCCAACGTCACGCCGAGCTTTTTTTCAAATGCCAAAAGTGGCATTGTGGATAGATAGTCGATGGAAGTAGGCGTGCTCTTCGGCTCTGTATCATTAGTTAGTCGGCAGAACTGGGCATAAAGGCGAGAGTACACTGCATCGTTTTCACCCTTTACCATTTTGAGATAACAGAGTTTGCCAGAGATGACATTGACAAGATTTGGTTCGCCACGATGAAGTTGACATTTCTCGCTTTTGTAACGAGGGTAAAATGTGGCGTATGCCGCATTTATGCCATACTTCTCCCAGATATGAAGAATAGCTCGTACATCCTTCACATATTTGCGAGTGACATTCAGCTTTTGCCCGACAGTGATACCGGTTACTTCTTGACGGACGGAGCAATGTTGAAGACGGGTTTTCTTTTCATTGATTCTGAATCGTTGGCTGGAAATGATGCATTCAAGCTCTTTGCGAAAATCGCTATTGGGTTGATATACATTGTGCATAGAACTGAACGTAATATCATCCGCATAACGAGAATAATGTAATCCGAAACGCTTTGCCAAACCATGCAAACGACGGTCGAGTGTGTCACAAATAGCATTGGTAAGCAGCGGAGATGTAGGCGCACCTTGAGGGAGAACAAACGCATCCTCAAAGGGTAGATCCTCACGATAGCGTATAGTCTTCATACAGCAAAGTCCAGCGATAACGGACGCAACCTTGGCATTGAAGTTGAATGGTGCGAGCTGAAGCCTCTTCCATACTCGCGCTTGGTCAATACTTGGAAAGAAGTCCTTCAAATCTATGTTGAACACATAGTTCTGATTAGAGTGCATCCGGGCATTGTCAACTATTGAACGTCCCTCGGCAAACCCCATAGCATAAGGGGATGCGGTATAAAGAGCCTTGAAGATTTCATTCAGGCACAGTTGCATCCATTTAAGATTGCCTGATGGTGCGCTGATGGTGCGTTGTCCGCCAGATTTCTTTGGAATAGAAAAAGTGCGATAACGCTCTTGTTTCTTGTCGCCCTCGTTTTTAGGGTTACAAAGAACAAGAAGTTTCTTCATTGTAAACGGATATGCAGATGTGCCAAGCAGGTCTGCCTTCACTTCGTTCAGAAGTTTGAGTAGATCCAATCTTGTTTCTAAGGCACGAGCCTTTTCTATGAGCGTCTGTTTTTCCATTCAATTTTAGTAAAAGTTATAAAAATGACATAGCGGGCCGAAGTATTGTTTTCTTTATGTCTTATAAGACCTTCATAATACAGATTTCATAATCATTGATTGTTAAATCTGTACATTCAATGCGATTAACTTGTCGGATGAGGAGCCACTGCACCGCAAGGAGACACGGTAATCGCCCGGAAGCCAATTGACCATTGGAAATCTCCCCGGAGGGAGAAGTACCCAACAATTCGTCGGGCATTTTCAAAATGTCTGCTTCGACTCGCTATGTCAATGTTCGTTTTGTAACTGCAAAGTTACTAAACATCTGTGAACACTTTGTTCGGCCGCCTAACTTTTTAGTCTATATTCCAGTAAGCATCAGGTTCTCCATCAAAGGCGTCGTTGATAACATCATCGGAATAACCGACTACATCTTGGGCATAAGTGCCAGCGTATTCACCATAGTGAGAACCATAGTTGTCTTCGTAATCGTGGTAGTATTCGTCTTCCATAATTGAATTGTTTTTTGTTTCACGATGCAAAGTTAAGATGGGTGTCCGAACTCATTGTTCGTGGATATTGATTTGTATCTTTCATTCATATCTGCAACAATTGAAGCCACCGCACTGGAGATATGGGAGGGACTCAGAACTACAAGATTCGCGCCATAAGTGGTGAGTTCACGGATGAGTTCATAATTCTCAATACATTCTATTGTGAAGAATTCTCCATCAGGGAGAGACGGATATTTCTCTCTTAATTCCAGCGCACCGCTACCTTTAAGATGACGCATTGACCCATGAATGGGCTTGCTGCGTATATATGGCACATAGGAATTGCTTACCCAAAAGACAATTTCTTCTACTGGCTTATCCTCGTAGTATGTAATACCGATAATATCTTCGTATCGTTCAGTGAAATCATCCTTCGCCTGTTTGAATGGAATACCTTTTTCGTAATCAAACCCATCAATTCGGTCAAGCGCGAAACTCAATATTCTATCGCTATCATAAGCACTTGCAAGGAGATACCATCGACAATTATATTCCTTTAATAGATATGGCGACAATGCTACGGATTTTCTCTCGTCGCTGTCAAACTTATGATAATGCAAAAGAATTGGTGACTTCGAGCTGATAGCAACGAATAATTCAGCAAGCAATGTAGAATTCTCAGAGATATTTTTTGACATGGAAATAACCTCCGGAAGTTCCTCAACATTGAGTTTTTGCGCAAGCGCATCAAGCCATTCAAAGTTAGGTAAGCCCTTGAAACTGCCGAGCGTCGAAAGAACCGATGCCAACAGAGACAATTCATCTTCGGAAAGGGGCTTTTTGAATATTGAGAATGATGGATCAGCGTAACGGATGCACGGTTTCATAAAGAACCCATCTCCTGTTTTAGTCGGAGAAGCAACTTTATATCTCTCAAATTCCACATTAAAAGGACTGTCAAATTCAAGATACTGAATATCTTTCTCTACACAACGCCGCGTTACCGGAGTCAGGCCATAGTTAGGCAACTCCTCATCAAGATAGTCTGTCAAATCTTGAATCGAGTAGGCCTTGCGATGATTCGACAAAAGTTTGTCAAGTAGCGCATATCGGGTTAGTGCATTCTTATTCTGTGGCATAATCCTATAAATGTAAGTTACGTATTATCATTACTCCATCTTCACCAACCATTAAAAGGTGCTTATTGTCATTAGAGAATGCGACCGATGCAATGCTTTCTTTACGTCTCACCAAGCTCGCGAGGTTATCAATACCCCTGCCGTCTAAGTCATTGTAAGTACAGATTACGTTTTCAGGATTATCAATGGCACAGATAAATACTTCTGTTGACTTCTGATGTCCCCAATCCTTGTAATCTTTATCCTTGCGAACGTATCCTTTCTTAGATAAAGCAAAGTATCTGCCATCAGGGCTAAAAGTTAGAAAGCTATAGCCATTTAATTGTATTGCTTCGCTCTGGCCTGCAGTTAACATAAATGTTATTGGATTGCTTGAATAAGCAGCTAAGTCACCATGCTTAGTGAAAGCTGCAAGCCATACGGCATCAGAATCGGTCTTCTTAAACATCACTTCTCTTTCCTGGAGGTCATAACAAAGGAATAACCCTCCTAAAGACATGCCCTCGTCATCTTGAGTATTATCTGGGTAACGTCCGGCAATTGCAACATATCTGCCATCATACGAGAATGAAACATAGTTCAAAAACCATAGAGGTTTCCCTAAGTTAATTCGTGCTATTTCAGACTCATCAGAAACTCTTTTTATTACCGCCACACCTCTCTTTTCGATGATATAGTTCATGAAATGTTCGTTAGTCCAAATTTGTTTTTCATCTACAAAGAGATCTATCCAATCGTTATCCGAACGTTTAGCATAATTCTCTACGAACTTTTTAAAGAGAGGTAGATTCTCTTTAACAATGCGTTCACGGTTTAACTTAGCCGCCAGAAACTCTTTAGAATCTTTATCTCCACGGAAAGAATACTTGGCAAGTAGCACGTCATATTCTTCTACTGTTAAGAGCTTGCCGTCGAGCCTATTATATATTTCTATATAAGAATGTAGATTGGCATCTGCGAACATTAATCCATCTGGACTTATGAAGGAATGGCTTGACAATTCCTCTGATGATACTTGCAACCCCGTAACTGGGTTAACTAAAACAACTCGACGTTTTTTGTCAATGTCGAACGACGGCCTTATGCCATTCACGTGAAGGATATAAGATAAATTTGCATAATTCTGTTCTTCTCCTGAGACAACATCTACAATGGATGTGCTTTTACCACTTCTGCTCATCACTTTTGAACCATCTTCGCTGAAAAGAACATTTTTGAAATTAGAATAATCAAACAGCTCTTCAAGTATTACGGAGCTTTTTACGTCGCAATCACTTTGGCGAGCGATAAGGCATACGGTGTTATTTTCAATCACTATAGCATATTTATCTTCTGGAGAGCAGTACTTGTATCCCATGGCTTTTAAGTCCATATACCCTTCTGACTCAAAATACTTAAAACGGGCCTCTTTTGATAAATATGCTCGTTGAAGTTGTTGGGAATCGCCGGACATGGCATTATGGATTATTCCATCATTCTCAAATTTTCGTTTGTCATACTTGCCTTCTTCAAGTTCCGAAAGAGAAGAGTCGGGCGTAAGGAGATAAGTAGTATTGTCGGTTTCAATCATTAAAGACTGATTGTGAATGTATACCTCACATTTCAAACCAGACAAGTGAATACCTGCATCCTCTTCGTATGAATCAAAGGTGAATGAGATTTCATCTTCAACCATTCGATTCGGAAATTTCGTAAGTTTACTTGATTTAATACGGTAAAATATATTCCAATCACAGTCAAAAATTTCGACATCATCGTATTGAACCATGATGGTTGCCTCGGGAAATCCAGCTTGTTTAATGTTGAATCGGTTGATGGCAAATCGACGGTCATAAATATTGAACAGGCACTTTCCATTTACAGAATGTAGATAACCATTGATGTCGATTTGCTTTATAATTTTGCTATCTTCTATGGAGTAAATAAAAAGAGAACGTTTGGCACCATTTGTATAAGTGACCGCTATCTTACTATTTATAAATGTAATGGGCAATCCCACATGATTTAGCAACAACGTGTTGGCTCTGAAATCTCCTGAGAGAGATATTTTTTGAATCAGGTTTCTACGATAGAAGAACAATTCATCACCAAATATTTCATAGTCCTCAACCGCAATCTTTTTGACTCGCTCATCTTTTAGAATAGAGTATACACAGATATTTGTATTGTCATCTTCTATTTCTTCGTATACGATGCATTCGGAATTATAAGTGATTATATCCTCGAATTCAGCAATTGGTTTTTGTTTGATTAACGAATACAGAGTAGTCTCACTTTGACCTTTTGTTTTGAAAAGCACATAGTCTTCAGACACTTCCAGGACTTCGTCAGGTGAAATGGGTTCAACATATTCCTCTCCAGTAACTCTATTGTGGAAGTAAACGCGGTCATACATCACAACAAAAAGCCATGGGCTGTTGTCGAATACAAATGCATCCTTTATCTTACTACCTCCGAACTTATAACCATCTTCAACTGTCAAATCGATAGATGAGCCATCGGAACACTTGACAGTAAAATCTCCTGGAATTGGCACTTTAAAGGAGAATGGCTCATTCGGATACACACAACCTTGTGTCACTTCAGTCTCCATTACATCAGAGAGATATATTACATGATATTCAACTTTCTCCTCACCATCAACGTGCATATGAAAAAGAGTATTCAAATATCCTTTGTAGGGGTGTATTCTTACTGCCATTGTCTTTAGTATTATTATGTACGATGCAAAGCTAATCGCGCACTGCGAACTCTATTTTCGCAAAAGCGAAATTGCAAAATTTTGGGTATATCACAAATGAATATGTTGTGTAACATGTCGTTTGCATACGGATTTGACATTAATGCTCCGGAAAATGACATTGTGTTGTCTTCCCCGGGGGCATTAATGAAAGGTGTTCAGTTATTGACAAATGGTTGATTATTCTTTGACTGATAGTGTCGTGCCGGATGAATGTGCCGACAGGGCGGGTGCGTATTGACTCTGGGCGGATGCGATTCCGGCCGAGAAGGTTCCCGCATTGTTGACATACATTTCGTAGCTGAGCCTATAGGTGCCTTTGGGCAAATGCGTTATGAAGATGTTTGTATAGCTGTCGCGGTTTTCGCGGTAGAAGCAGATGCCTTCAGAATATATGGGTGTCGGAATCTGTTCTGCCGGTTCAAGGCATGCTCCCCGGTTGTCTATAATGGCCACGTAATCCATATCGCGTCCTACGGTCACAGTCAGATTGACTTGCACGACATCGCCAATCTTTAGCTCATTAGCCTCGGCCCATTTTACCTCGGAACCTGAAATTTCACGGCGATAGAGTACCTTTTCAATCGACAGTTCGGGGCAAGAAGCGGCACTGATATTAGTCATTCTGTCGCGATACTGAGCATAGACAGCTCCCCATGAAGGATTGTTGCCCGGTTTGGTCACGGTCAATTTTGCCGAAGATGGATTGTATTGTGTGATGTCCTCTCGGAAATAGCCGAGCAGACTGTCTGTCTCAGTGACTGCTACCTCACGGCCATTAATGCTGACTCTTGCTCCCTGCGACGGCACTGTCCACTTAGAGCCGCTCAGCAATATCGACGCTATGGCATCGGATGTCGACACCGAGCTTCCCCAATCTTTTGCCTCCTTTTGAAGGATAAGCCACTGACGTATAAGGTCGATGTCGTCCGACTCCGGAACCACTTCGGTAAACGCTTCGAGTACGATGGCGGTGGCGCTGATTTTACCCATCGGCCATATCGTCATATTGTCAAGCGAAGGCCACCAGATGCCATATTCGGGCTTTGTGACGCCAAAATCGAGAATCGATGCTATAATCTCCTCGGCCACAGCTGAATAGCCGTTTTGATTCAAGATGATTGCGTCGATGGCTTTTGAGGGGATGTCGCGCTTCTTCCACTCGCGCGACTCAACGCCAAGGGTGTTGTTGACGAAGTTTTTAACAGTCGCCGACATGGGTATGTCGGAATAATTGTTTCTGAGCATTACAAACCTCGGGCTGGTATAGTCCGGCGACTTCTTATAGATTTTCTCTATCTGTGAATCGTAGTATTTTACCGCATTTTCGAGCATTGAATTTAGTTCGCCGTTTGCCGGAAGATAGCCCAATTGACGAAGCCTTCCCATCATACCGAGGATATTTTCAGTGACCCACATCGACGGTTCCTTTTGCTGTTCAATCCAGGCCCAACCGCCGTCTGAACAAACCAATGACGACAGCTTCTTAATGGCCTCCGAATAGGTCGATTCGATGGTTTGGCTGTCAAAAAGCAGGGCAAGCCGTTCCATTCGTTCCGTCTGTGACCGGGCATCCATCACCCATGGTGTCGAGTCTAAAAGCACGGTTTTAAGGTCGGCATTGCGCTGAAGCATCGATACGAGAGTACTGTCGGTCTTGTCTGACGAACTCCATATCTTGATGGCCTCCGCTATAGAGGAGTCGGATCGGAGAATGCCTTCGGCTATTGCGGCTGAAAATATTGCGGCCGAGGCCGACAGCGCGCTGTTGGCTTTCTCGTCGCGCAGTCCGGGCAGTGCGGTCACTACATACCACGTTGGATTCTCGCAGAATTGAAGGGTAACGAGTGCGTCATTGGACATCTTTGGCAGTTTTAGGCTAAAGTCGGTGGTATTAGCAGAAATGTAAAATGGCGTGGTCTCAATAACTGGTTCTGCGGCAGGGAGCACCGAAATGATTGCCTGCTCGCCGTCGGTAAAGTGCCCGTTGGTTGATTTGACCCTATAGCCAATTAAATTGCTGTCCTCGGGGGCATCGACCCACGTGCTGATAGCAGTCGATTCAAGTGCGCCAATGGTGTTGTCGTATGTTTCAGTCGCTGTTACGAGCCCACTGACCGGATTGAAAATTTCAACGGTCGATGTCACCGTTGTGGCTGAGTCGGTATTGTTCATCACAGATGACTGTATGCAGACGCGATCGCCGTTGCGCACGAATCGAGGGAGGTTAGGCTGCACCATGACAGGCTTCGATGCTATTGCCTCACGAGTAAGATTGTCCACCGTCATGTCACGAGAATAGGTATATGCCCCAAGTTTCCATGTGGTGTTTGCGTTGGGAACCGTAAAAGTAAATTTAAGCACCCCGTCGGAGTCTGTCGTGAGTGACGGACGGAAAAATGCCAATGGGGTTTCCGGCATACGGTATTCAAAGGCATCTTGGGCTTCTGTTGCGGTCGATGCGTTTCCGCTATCAGCAGAGGTCATAGCTGTTATTGCTTCGTCCGGTTCAATCTCGCCGTTGGTGACCTTGGCAAGAGCGACGGCTGATAATTCCTCTTGAGCGGAGCTGTAAGTGGCTGACTCGACTGAAGCCGACATGTCAGCTGTGGCGTAAGTGGCGGCGCGGCCTCTTACGTACAACTTTTGTTCATTGATTACGCGGCCCACACCGTAGAACGGCGACAGTGAAATAAAGTATTCGGGGGAGCTTATCGACACACAGTCTTTGCCTCTGAAATTGGCGACAAGGCGTTCGGTGGCATTCCTTGGGTAACCGTTGTTTAGAGTGTACCGCATACTTTGCCCAAAGGTGGGGTTTATTGTAAATGTGCGGTATGCAAGGTTGTCGATTGATTTGGCATACATGTCAAGAGCCACAGGAGCTTGAATCCCACGGCCTTGGGCATCGGTGACTCGGAAAGTCCATGTCTCTACGTCGCCGGGTGTCAGCTTGTCGCGGAAACTTTCTATTGACAGTCTGATAGACTTGTCTGCCTCTAAAGTAGTGACTTTAACGCTCTGCTGTCCGCTCCTATATCGGGAAGTGCATGACAACGTCACAGTAACATTGTCGATCCCTGCCGGCAGATTGTATTCAAACCGGTGCATACCGGATTTTTGCTTTATCCACCCTTGGTTTAGCATTACTGAGTCGGTGTAGACTGCATAATGGATATGGTTTTCCGCTCCGGTAACTCCATATAGAATTGACGCACGCCGGGAGCCGGTTAAAGTAAGCGACTTAACCGGAACCCATAAGGCTGCATCGGGAACCGGGCAGCTCTTGTCGGTAGGTCGGTAAAGTATCCTGTTCATAACCACTGCTATGTCCGACAGAGTAGAGTCGACCGGATAGAATATAAATTTGTATCTGCCTCCGGGCACTCCCGACAGATTGACTATGGGATTGGATGTAGAGACTGTCCCTGAAGCCACTTCCTGCTTCGCCGCATTCTTTATCACATACCGAACGTCTGCTACTATCTTCTTGCCTGACAGATCATTCATGGTTACGCACAGATTAATCGGATTTGTGATGTCGGTCACTTCCGGAAGCGTACAATTAATGAAGTAGGGTTTGCCTTGAGTGAATGAAGTCGATGCAGTTTGGGTCTCGCCAGTAGAAGACAAGGCAGTAATGTCGGCTACAAATACAGGGTCGGCTATAGGTGCTGATTTGAGCAGTTCTTCCGGCAGTTCTATGGAAAAGTTGCCGTCGCTGTCGGTCGAAGTCTCGGTAGCATAGAATGCCTGGTTGTTGCTGACATTGCCGTACCATGTCCCCCACGTCCGTAATACAGACTTAAGGCTCAAGTCAATTCGGGTCATGGCCAGGGGGAATCCGGAATAGGTAAGTGCGCGGCCTTTAAGCGTTATGTCGCCCTTGCCGGGAGAATCGCGCAGAATGTCAGTCACTTCCACATAATATGTAGGAAGCTTATAGTCGGAGACGGTGAAGCCGATGCTCCCAACAGAACTTTTGATTTGCTTCTCTGAATCAAGCAGACGGAAATCGATGCTGAATTGACCTGTCAACCCGGCTTCCGGTAGCTCAAACAGGCCGTCTGCACGTCCCCAATAGTCGGTTGTCACTTCGGCAGTGTCAATAGGCTCTGCATTGGCATTGCGCAATATGGCGCGTACTTTAAGTGAAGGCTCTACTTGTGCACTCCCTAACAGATAGCTTTGGGCTACGATGTTCCAGCGGACGGTGTCGCCGGGATGATAAATGGCCAAATCGGTAAGAGGGCACACTTTATAACGGCGTTCTTTGTCATAGTTGGAGTAGTTCGACGAATATTGGGGAGAAGCGAACGTGTCGGTTCCCTTTTTTACGTAATATCTGCCCCCCTTGCCGGTGAGCGTGGTCATGCCCTCATTCCCTGTAGTGAATGAGTCTAAAGTAAGTGACTTATTGGTATCCACAAGGTTAATTTGTGCTCCGGATACCGGTGAACCCGTCAGCGGATTTACCACAATGCCCCAACGCTCCGAACCGAACGAGGCAGTGCCAAGACTCAAATTAGTACAGTGGATATAAGGATAGCTGTAATTTTCTTCACTCTCCGAGCCGTCAGGATATTTAGGAACGATGATGTAGCATCCGGGTTTATCGAAAGTCAGCTTCGTTGAATCAGTGGCGTGGAACGGCACCGCGGAGGTCGACGTAAAAGGCAGTGACTTTATCAGCTGGGGTTGACTGCCTGACTTAAAACGATAAGAGCTTTCTCCATTCCAAGGGTACGGCACTTTGTAAACATTAAGCACAAATTCCGCCGTGTTTCGGTTAGAGATAGTTATGTGGAGAGTATCCCCCGGCACTATGTCGGTGGAATGCGTGACGTAAACTGCCGGCTGTTTAAGTTCGCTTACCTTATTATAAAGACATCCATTAGACTGGTAGTCCGGGAAGGCCTTCATCCGGGCTTCAGCCAGTGAGCAATATTGGCTGATTGTGGAGGTTTCCGTAGATGACGATATATAGTTGCCGGCGGCCACCAATGCCTCGGTTGCATACGGAGTGTCGCGGTGATGTTCGTAAAGCTCCATGAGCAGACGGTAGGTCTTCGGAGCAGGAGTGGGCTTCCATTCTGATACGGCCTGCGGGTCGTAGAAATAATCTTCGTCAATTACGGTCTCTTCATCCTCCTGACCGAAATGGCTTAAGTGCTCGGCAATGTACTTTATGCGCCTTACATCCGCTAAAATCAGGGGTGCCGCATCGTCGTGATGAAATTTTATCAGCTCCTGATATAGTTCGAGTATCTGCTTTTGAATCGGCGACTGATATGTAAACCGCTCTCTGACGTAGACATCCGTCGGAGTTAGTAGCCCGAACGAGAAAAGATACTGTGTAGGAGCCAGACTCTTGAGCAGTTCGATGCTTTTATAAGCGGCGAAGTCAAAGAGGGTAGGATAAAAAACGAGGTCTTTTTCGTCGCTAAGCCCGCAAACGCGGCCATAGTCAACTAATGGAGCCTTCTTAAGTTCTTCACTTTCGGCAAGAGCCTTGTCGATATATCCGGTGACCGCCTGCTGAAATTGTTCGCCGTTCCACAGTTTATAATCGGCCGGTAGCGGTTGCGTAGGCTGTTTACGTGCGTCATATATCCATCGACGTTGGTTATACAGATCGCTGTAGATGGTGGCTACATACAAATTCAGCAACGCGCGGACAGGAGCGCCCACGCGCTTGTCTGCCACAACGCTGTTTATAGTGTCGATGGCGGTCTGGATGCTGTCGGGATCCTTTGCCGAAATAAGCGCGTCGTAGAGAATTGCCGAGCGGGCTGCCTCCTTGGCATCTCCGTCAGAGAGGTATTCGGCGAGTTTTTTAAGCTCCTCTTTAGACTGTTGCCCCGGCATGGAGAAGTCCGGATCTGACTTTTCTTGAAGAGACCCCTTGGCTGATGTCGCTATACATGCGACCAGCGTTATCAGACAGATAAATTTCTTTACGATCATAGCCTTTTACGCAAATGTTGGATAATCAAACTTGAAACGAAAAAACAGACATTTCCATATTAACGGATAACATCTGTCTTTTAGTGTTATTTAGAGCTGATTTTAAAGCTCTATGTCTATGTAATGATACTTTTAATCTTAATTTTTCGGCTGTTTTTCCTTCATGCGTGAGTGTTGCTTCATGAGTTCGCGGGTGAAATTGCGTTCGGCCTGTTTCAGCTGGAAAAGTTGCTTGGCCGACAGCACTCCTTTAAATTTTGCGAAATACTGCTCTTCGATGGCGGCCTCTTTGCCCTTTACCTCGACCATCGCTTCGGCGGCCTTTTCGTATTCAAGATCTGAGACGGCCGACTGCGAACGGTTGATTTTGTTTTCAAGCTCCATGGACTCATGCTGAATCTTGTGCAGTTTCTGTTCCATCTCGTCATAAAGAGGGAAAAACTTATCTTGTTGCTCTTTAGTCAACGACAGTTCTTTAGCCAAGAAGTTGTGTTTATAGGCTCGCATCTCCTTAAACCACTCTTTACGGTCAGGGCGTTTATCGCCGGGCCCCTGGGCGGAGACATTTTGCAATCCTGCTGACAAAAACAGGCAGACGATTATCGTAGTGATTATTTTTTGCATATCTGAGATTTGGTTATGTTATTTATATGCGGCCAACGTAAATCCTTGGTCATAAAGTTCGTTAAGTAGCTCATATTCGTCAACCTCAGTGTCGTAATAGTCATAAATCTGATCGGATGCAAGCACTTTGGCTATGACCGGATTCTTGGTCATATCGTCGTAAGCTCCACGGCCTGATATGTCGTTGAAAATCCACATCATCAGCCATATTCCACAGAACATGGCCGCCATATAGGCATACGGACGGAAACGTTGCCACAGCGAGCGTGGCATAACGCGCTCCTCTGTCCGGAACTCCTTCTCCGGCAGATTCTGCATCATACGCGAGGCAAAATCCTCAAAATAACCGTTCGGGACAGTCATGCCCGACCGCCGGTTGAGTTTATTCAATAAGTCGCTGTCCTGTTTCATACGGTTAATGGTTATAATAGTTTTCTCTGTCTATCGTTTTAGGTTTAGACTCTGGCCCCAAGAAAAGGTTTAATCCGTTTCGTTGAAATATTGCTCGATTTTTTTTGCCGCGAGGTGATATGACGCCTTTAGGGCCCCTACGGACGTACCGAGTATCTCCGACATTTGTTCGTATTTCATCTCGTCGAAGTACCTCATGTTAAACACCAGCCTCTGCTTCTCAGGCAGGGTGGCTATGGCTTTACGAAGTTTCTGAGCCAGTTCGTCGCCGTCGATAAATGTGTCGGCTTCTATGGCGTTGACCAAGTGCGACTCTTCGTCGTCGAGCGACAGGTTGAGGCGCTTGCGCTCGCGTGCCAGAAAGGTGATGCTCTCGTTAATGGCGATTTTGTACAGCCAGGTCGATAATTTGGCGTCGCCACGGAAATTCTCAATCGATGACCACGCTTTCATAAATGTGTTCTGGAGCAGATCGTCGGCATCTTCATGGCTCTCAACCATTCGGCGGATTTGCCAATAGAGCGGTTCGCCGTAGAGCTTAATGACTTCACCGAAAGCGTCGCGGCATTGTGACGGGTCGCGGAGCTTCGCGATCAGTTCTGGTGGATCCGGTTGGAATTCTTTTGCCATCGGTGAGGTTTATCGATTTATGACTAAATTTCTTGCCAAAATTACGGAATCTTTTTCGTAATTTCGTCCTAAACAGCATTTAATTTGTTGTAAAAACACTTAAAGTAATGTTTTAGACACTCGTGGAGCGTGTCTTAATCTTCAAGCAAACATTATATATATGGAGGTAGAATTGACATTTAATAATGTGGCCTCGGCCCTATTGCTCACTTTGTTAGCGGGTTTGTCGACCGGTATAGGTAGCCTTATGGCTTTCTTTGCCAAGCACACGAACACCCGATTTTTGTCATTTTCGCTTGGCCTGTCCGCAGGTGTGATGGTCTATGTGTCGTTCATGGAGCTCATGCCCGATGCCTTAGAGTCTATGTTGGAGATTAAAGAAGGGAAGATAGGTATGCTCTACACTTTGTTTGCTTTCTTTGCCGGAATGGGGTTGATAACCCTTATAGACTTTCTGGTGCCGGATGCCGAAAATCCCCATGAATTCCATGACATAAAGAATCCGGCTTCGGGCGACAAACTAAAGCATACGGGCTATCTGTTGGCTCTGACAATAGGCATTCATAACTTCCCCGAGGGTATAGCGACATTTGTCTCCGGGCTTGAAGGTCTCGACATTGCCTTGCCCATCGTGGTTGCCATCGCGATACATAACATTCCTGAAGGCATCGCTGTGTCGGTGCCAATCTACCATGCCACGGGGAGCCGTAAGAAGGCATTGGTTTATTCGTTTCTTTCGGGTGTGGCCGAGCCTATTGGTGCGCTGTTTGCCATCGCGTTCCTTTTGCCTATATGGACTCCTGCAGTCAACGCGGTGTGCATGGCCGCTGTGGCAGGTATTATGGTGTTCATATCATTCGACGAGCTGCTCCCCGGCGCCGAGGAATACGGCCATCATCATCTGGCCGTGTGGGGTGTGATTGTCGGAATGGCCGTGATGGGGTTCGGCCTGTTGTTGTTTTAGAGCCCATTCGATAAGGGATGTTAACCGTTTTGGTACAGGCTCTAAATCACTACATATAGCGATTGCACGGTGGCGGAAGAAGGCGTAATTTTGCAAGTGTTAAAAATTATGTCAGTATTCCCAAAAAATGATAAAGAGATTATGTTTTGCCTCGATTGCAGGCCTGTCGCTTACGGCATTTTCGGCGCCCGTGTCGTCGGAATGGTCTGACACTACGCTTAACCTTAACGAGGTGTCGGTGACGGCGATAAAGCTGTCAGATAAAGTTGAGCGTCTGCCGGTGGCATCGACAGTAGTAGGGCGCGGTCAAATCGAACGTCTGAACATTGTCACGATGAAGTCGGTCAGCGAAATTGCCCCGAATTTCTATATCCCTGACTATGGCTCGCGCATGACCTCATCGATTTACGTGCGAGGAATCGGCGCCCGTATCGACCAACCTGTCGTCGGGCTGAATATCGACAATATTCCGTATCTCAACAAGGATAATTATGACTTCGACCTGCCTGACATAGAGCGTATTGAGGTGCTCCGAGGCCCGCAGAGCACCTTGTACGGAAGAAACACCATGGGTGGACTCATTAATATATATACGATTTCGCCCATGAACTACCAAGGGATAAAAATCTCTGCGGAATATGGTACGGCCAACACTGTCAGAGCCTCTGTCGGTGCCTACGAAAAGCTCTCCGAACGGTTGGGAATGTCGCTCAGCGCATATTTCACCCACACTGACGGATTCTTCAAAAATCTTTACAACGGGAAAAAGGCCGACAAAGAAAATCAGGGAACTCTCCGCTGGAAGTCGGTATGGAATCCATCTTCAACGGTCTCGGTAGAAAATGTTGCATCGTTGCAGATAGCCCGGCAGGGTGGTTATCCGTACCAATTCATTGAGACGGGTGAAATAAACTATAACGACACCTGCTATTATCGACGTAATTCGGTCAGCGACGGCCTTACCGTAAATTGGCGCCTGGGTAAAGTCAGCCTTTCAAGCATCACCAGCTTTCAGTATATTGACGATGACATGACTCTCGACCAAGACTTTTTGCCCAAAGACTACTTTACTCTTACTCAGGCTCGTAAAGAGTGGGCATTGACACAGGACTTTATCGGTCGGGGTTCGTCAGGAGCTTATTCATGGCTTGGGGGTGTGTTTGGATTTTATAAAAGAGCAAAGATGAATGCGCCGGTGACATTTAAACAAGAAGGCATAAGCGACATAATCACCGGAAGCGTTAACTCCAACGCTAATATTCCGATTAAGTTGCAGTGGGACGACGACCATCTTTTGCTCGACAGCCACTTCCGCAATCCTGTCTACGGGGTGGCCATTTACCATCAGAGCGCCCTTGACATTGGCCGGTGGAACCTGGCAGTGGGGGTGCGACTCGACGTTGAGCATAATGAACTCAATTACAACAGTCTGTGCGATACTCACTTTTCGATTCTTCCAAAAAGTCCGGCCATTCCTATTCCCGAGATGAACAATCTGCCGGTGACCATAGATGAATCGGGCCATCTGTCGCGAACGTTTGTCGAGTTCCTGCCCAAATTCACGGCAACATATTCGTGGTCCGACGTTCTGGCCAACAATGTCTATGCTTCTGTGTCCAAGGGATATAAGGCCGGAGGCTACAATACCCAGATGTTCAGCAACGTTCTTCAGCAGAAGCTCATGGAAGAGATGATGAAGTATATGCCTTCTTCAATTGTAGCACGCGCCGACGATGAAAGTTCCGCGTCGTCATCGTCCGATGCCGACGATGTGATCTCGTACGAGCCGGAATATAGCTATAACTACGAGCTTGGGGTGCATCTGTCAACGGCTGACGGACGGTTAAGCGGACAAATGGCTCTGTTCTACATTGATTGCCACAACCAACAACTCACCAAATTTCCCGACGACGGAGGCACTGGACGTATGATGACTAATGCCGGTAAGACACGCAGTTTCGGTGTTGAGGTCTCTGCAAGGTATTCTCCGGCTGCCCGGTGGCTTTTCAACGCATCGTATGGCTATACAAACGCTAAATTCCGCGAATATAACGACGGTCACGACGATTGGGCCGGAAAATATATTCCGTACGCTCCGCAACACACCATGTTTATCGGTGCTACATATACCCAGCCGCTCCGCGTATCATGGGCCGATAGGCTGATATTTAATGTCAATTGCCGTGGTGTCGGACAAATATATTGGAATGAGGAAAATACTGTTAAACAACCTTTTTATTCATTAATCGGAGCTTCAATCGGTTTGGAACATAAAAATTATTCACTAATTTTGTGGGCTGAAAATATCGCAGATGCAAATTATGACACGTTCTATTTCGTTTCGATTAACAACGCATTTCTGCAACGTGGCAAAAAGCGACAGACCGGTATCACATTCCGATTTAATATTTAATTAAAATCTATAATCAATAAATAAATGAAGAAAACCTACAGATTTCTCCTCGGTGCTTTCGCCGTGGTAGCTTTGGCTTCCTGTAACTCAGGTGAAAACAAATATGAGCAGAACATTACTCGTGAAATGCTGACCGTGGCCATTGCCAACGGGCAGAAGGCATACACCAAGAGTCAGGCGGTCTATACGTATGACTTGTACAATCCTAATGATGCCGCATTCGCTATCAGTGCGTTAAACATACCCATGGCCTCCTCTTTGAGCAACGTTGCGTTCTCCAATCTATCATTCGGTGTTATGCAAGGTTCGGTTGGCGACGGTACCACCACCGGCAGCGGTTATCTGTTCACGCTCAACGGCACTTCATCTTGCCCTGCACTGAACAACTACAGCATTTCGTCGTTCAATGTATATCTCGGAGGCTACAATACTTATAATGCCTCCTACTCGATTACGCTTAACAACGACATTTATCTTGCCGGTTTTGCAACCACTCAGGCCTATTTTACAAAGACCACCGTCCGTGACCAGACTAATACTGTGGTCGACTACGTGACATTCGGCTCTCAGACCAACCAGGTGCAGATCAGCATCAATGCCGACATGCTTACTGCCGACGTGACCATTTATCAGGCTAAATTCGCTGAAGATCAGACGGCTCAGGACATTGTTTACCGTAATCTCGCCGTCGACATTAGCGATACGCGCTTGACTATCACATCGTCTGGTTCAGTCGTTCCTACACGTACCAGCGACAGTTCAACCGACAATACCTTGCCTGCATTTACTGCTGATTCAATCGTCATAATGCTTAATACATGCTATTCGGCTGAAGGAACCATGCAGTTCCGCATTGGCGATTTGGTTATCAACTCGGCTTTGTTGGAATTCCTCCCCTCGTCGACTTTGAGCTAAACGCGCATTTACAATAAAGAAGCGACGGTCTCCGGTTTCGGGGACCGTCGCTTTATATTTATCTGTATACCGAGGTACGAATGGCGGCTATTTCATCCGCTCAAATCAGGATTTTTTCCTTTCGTTGAACCTCTTCCTTTGACTTTACAACGCTATCAATGAGACGATTGTTCATCCGTTTCTTCGGCAACTGAAAAATTTTACCCCAATTTCGCAGTATAATACCTTCTGAACGGTATTATCTTTGCGGTAAAATATGATTTAATGCCATGAAAACTATCTCAATTTATCCACAGATGCCGAAAGGCAACGACGCCGCCACGACGGTTGTCAATCTTAGAGTTAATCCTTTAGAATCTTCATCGGTCAATTCTCCGCTTACGCCGGTTTTTGCCAAGGCTCCTGACTGTGGCGGTTCGACTGATTCCGGCGGGGTCAATGTCTCGCCACGCACCTATCCGCCCATATCGTTCAAGGCCATGTCGAGGCAGATTTATACCGACTGTACGCGTGAGCTTACGCTTTCAGGCGACGCTGATTATCTGCATTGGAGCGGGCCAATGGCCGAATCTGATGCTCTGACAATAAGGTCTGACCTACAGGCGTTATACCTCGATATTTCCGACAGGGCTCGTCGTGCAGGGTTGTATACTCAGCCTATGATGGTTTGGTATAGAGTGCTCGATGCCGACCGCAATGAATTGTATCGGTCAGTGCCGGTTGTGGTTGGAGTCGGCGAACAGGCTCTTGGCACGCTCTCGGCTGAGATTGACGGCGGCACAGTTTCCGCGCCATCATTCTCCGGCTTCAAGATGTCGATTGAGGCTTTTCGTCTGGGTGTCGTTTTCCCCGATGACATTTCTGGCGACTACGATGATGCCGCTGCATTGGAGATTATGGTCACTCCGCAGTTGCCCATCGTGTCGCTCGGGCTGGATGCCTACGTGACAATGGCCTATGATTCTGACGGACAGCGAGTCCTTGAGGCGAGCTTGACAAGGTCGCCTTATGCCGATTCGCTGATTCCGGCAATGCTCGATCGCATCGACAGTGTAAGTCAAGAGACATATCGGTTCGGACGTGCGTTTTTTGCCGAAATTGAGTCGCTCGCCGGTACTGAGGTGGCCATAACTCCTCTGCGTGAGATGTCGGTGTCGTCTGAAAGCTCCTATATTATGAAGCGGATTAAGTCGGCGTTGCCTGATGTCGATGCGGTTGTGGTTGAGACCTCCGTGCCTCACGGATTTTCTGCAAATGTGGCGAACCGGATAGGCGATATGATGGTCTACGCCGATGTCACTCCAATACACTGTCAACCGCCAAAGGTGTCGGAAATAGCGGAGCTGTCTGATTCGGCTTCGGCCTGGACAGGTGTGGTGAAAGTGACTATTGCCGGCGATGACGGTACGGAAGAGGTGCTGTCGACCACTGAGAGCGGTCTGTCGGGTATTCCGGCCAGCCTTTCACCTCTGGTGGCTTATCCATTGCCTAATGCCGTCAGAATGCAGGTTCAGCTGACCGCAGCCGACACCGGCGAGCGACGGCTTTTGGACTTTCCGCTTCGCCCGACTCCCGCGGGAACTATGTCATATTGGATTGATTCTGCCCTCGCTCCTGTTTCGATTGCTTCCGGCCACTTGTCGGATACGCCTATGCTCCCCGTCAACAGACCTAATGCCGCTCGCTATTCCGGATTGATTGCTGTTGCTTCGGTCAACGATTTTCGTCGGATAACTTCGTGCATTGATGTCTGCGAGGGTAGTGTGGTGGCGGTCACCCCTTCGGTTCGTTCTTCCGGGGCATGGGACTTCGGACGGCGCCATCTCTATGCTTTCGCTTCCGAGGGGGTCTATTCGGTGGCCGTCAATACTTCATGTACTCTTATGTCGGCTCATCTGATTGATTCGTTGCCGGTCGAAATGAGTTGCCATGCGGTCTATTCACCTGACGGTGTGTATTTCTTGTCGGGTGGCTCGCTGTGGAAGGCTGTAGGTTCGCGTGCTGTCCACTGCTTGGCGGAAGTTGGGGCATCCGCTTTGGCGTGGGACACGGTCGGCCGAACGCTGTGGTGCCTCCGCGACGATGATGTTGGACATGTCGTAATGGATAGCGATGGCAGATGGTATCTGTCAAAAGACTCTGCCGGCATTGAATGGTCAACGCGCATTTCAGTTGATGGAATGAATCCAAAGACTTTAAGACGTTTCTGCTGTCTTATGTCTGGCTCTGATTTGTCGGTTGGCTTGGAGATTCTTGGCGACAACGGCAATGCCGATGAGGCTGTAGTGCTGTCGGCCTGCCGTATAACTGGCGATGTGAGCGCGCCTGTGCGTTCGGCTGTGTTATGTCGCCCATATCGCTATCTGACGGCTAAGATTACGGGAGATGTTAATGATGACTTTAAACTTTCCGGTCTTATACTCGGATTTGACGATTAAACATGGAAGATTCTGTAATGAAGCGCGTTTTGGCGGAAAATGCGCGTCGACAGGCTGCGCTGTCCAGCCCGTACGACCCGATGACAGGTGAAGGATGCACCGGTGAACGAGTCGATGTTGAGCGCGGAGGAAAGTTGTTGCATCTGCCGGCACGGATGGTTGCCGACGATAAGTTCAGCCTTGTGATGGCCGACGATGCCGCTTTTGCCGCTCTGCGGATGGTGCACGACTTTGAATATTGGGCCGCTTGCTGTGTGACCGTCAAGGATAAAGTGTCGGGAATGGATATGAGGCTTCGGCTCAACCGTCCCCAGCGACGTGTGTTGGGCGAACTGGAGAGGCAGCGACTCGCCGGGCTGCCTATTAGAATGATTATGCTTAAGGCTCGGCAATGGGGTGGGAGCACTCTTATCCAGACATATATGGCGTGGATTCAATGCCTGCATCGTCGTAATTGGAACTCGTTGATTTGCGCTCATGTAAAGGACACGTCGGCTACTATCCGCGGTATGTACACGAAGTTGCTGGCCAACTATCCTGAAGAATTTTGGAGCGAAGAGGCCAAGCCGTGCTTCAAACCGTTCGAGAGGTCGGTCAACACGCGTGTCATTGAGGGGCGTGGATGTATGGTGACCGTAGGATCGAGCGAAGGACAGGAAGCCGTCAGAGGTGGCGACTATGCCATGGCTCATCTGTCGGAAGTGGCGTTTTGGCCCGATACGGTCAACCGTTCGCCCGAAGGGTTTATCCGAGCGGTGTGCGGAGGCATAGCGCGTGTCCCGCTCTCGTTGATTGTGCTCGAAAGCACCGCTAACGGCGTGGGTAATTTCTTCCATAACGAATGGTTGAGGTCGGTTCGCGGCGAGAGCGACAAGACTGCCGTATTCGTGCCTTGGTACGAAATTGACATTTATTCTTCGCCGGTCAACGATGCCGAGGCGTTATGGACTTCGCTTGACGACTATGAAAAGAGCCTTTGGGAGCGCGGATGCACGCTTGAACAAATTTGTTGGTACAGAAGCAAACGTCGTGAATATCCTACCCGGCAACTGATGGCCGCGGAGTATCCTACTGACGATGTAGAGGCGTTTACGAATACAGGCAACGGTGTGTTCGACATTAACCACATCGACCGCCTGCGTTCTTTATGCCGTGAAGCTCCTGTTAAAGGTGAGCTTTCTGTAAAGGCGGTCACCGGATCCGGTGCGCTTGATGTAAAGGGGTTTACTGACGATGACAAGGGTGGCTTGTCGGTCTGGAAAACTCCTGTCGACAGTGTAGCGGGGCGTGGCCGTTATGTGGTGGCGGTGGATGTCGGCGGCCGTTCGGCCGCCAGCGACTATTCGGTGATTGCCGTCATTGACCGTTTTGGCGAAGGCGGTTTGCCCGAGGTGGTTGCGCAGTGGCGTGGGCATATCGACCATGACCTTTTGGCGTGGAAAGCGGCCTCGATAGCTTCGTGGTATTGCGGGGCACTTCTGGTTATTGAGAGCAATACTCTTGAGACCGAGCATACCGACGGTGATCCGAGCTTGTATATCCTGACGCAGTTGGCCGATGTCTACCGTAATTTGTATTACCGGGAGTCGCACGACGGAACGGGTAGTCTGAAAGTCGGATTCCATACTAACCGTGCCACTAAATCCCTGGTGATATGTCATTTGATAGGTTTGGTGCGCGATGCCGCATATCTGGAGCGTGATGCCGGAGCTTGCGACGAAATGTCGGTCTATGAGTGTGGCCCTACGGGTGTATTCGCCGCAAAGAACGGCTATCACGATGACATACTTATGACTCGTGCCATTGGGCTATATGTGGCGTCGACAATGCCGGCTCCAATGAAGCCGATTAACATACCGAGAAGAATTTACCGATGGTAGGAATCGTTTTTTTTGATAAATGTTTTTGCGCATTGACGGTGGTTGTGCTTAAAAATTTTAATTAAAATTTTAGATTTACAAATCTAAATCAAATCAAAATTCATTTTTAGCACATTTAAGTGCCTAATGTGCCAATGGTTAACGATATGTTAAAGCCTATTTATCAATTAAAATAATTATTATATTTGTAAAAATGTTATAAATCTAAATCAACATATTTCGCTATGGCAAAAGTTCAAGGAGTCGTAGTCATTAATGAGGAGCGGTGTAAGGGGTGCGACCTATGCGTGGTGGCGTGTCCGACAAATGTCCTTCAACTTCAGAGCATGGAGGTAAATGACCGCGGTTATCATTTTGCATCCATTGTTAATCCCGAGCAGTGCATAGGATGCGCGAGTTGTGCTTTGGTGTGTCCCGACGGATGCATCGAAGTTTACAGAGTCGTTAACAAATAATTGGTATTCAAGTAACTAACCGTGCGTGGGGGATGACATCTGTGTGGCCCGAACGCAAATCTATCCTACATAATTAAGTATGAGCGAAGAAATTAGATTGATGAAAGGCAATGAGGCTATTGCCCATGCCGCTATCAGATATGGTGCCGACGGTTATTTCGGCTACCCGATTACGCCTCAGAGCGAGGTGCTTGAGACTCTTGAAGAACTGATGCCGTGGGAGACTACCGGTATGGTGGTCCTGCAGGCTGAAAGTGAAGTGGCCGCAATCAACATGGTGTATGGAGGTGCCGCTTGCGGGAAGGCGGTCTTCACATCATCCTCGTCGCCCGGTGTCAGCTTGAAGCAGGAAGGCATTAGCTACATCGCCGCCGGTGAATTGCCTGCGCTAATTATAAATGTTATGCGCGGAGGCCCCGGCTTGGGAACCATACAGCCCTCTCAGGCCGACTACTTTCAGGCTACTAAGGGTGGCGGCCATGGCGACTATCGACTTATTACCCTTGCGCCCTCTTCCGTGCAGGAGATGGCCGACTTCGTAGGGCTTGGGTTTGACCTCGCCTTCAAATACTGTACCCCATCGATTATCCTTGCCGACGGAATAGTGGGACAGATGATGGAGAAGGTGGTGCTTCCGCCTCAGCGTCCGCGCCGTACGGCAGAGGAGATTGCCCGGCAATGTCCCTGGGCGGTGACGGGCAAGCCCGCTTCGCGCAAGCGCAACGTGATGACTACTCTCGAACTTGAACCTTCGGCCATGGAGGTTATCAACAATCGCCTTCAGGAAAAATATAAATTGATAGAGGAGAATGAGGTACGGTTCAGCAACTATGAGACTGACGATGCCGAATATCTTGTGGTGGCGTTCGGATCTATTGCCCGAATCTGCCAAAAGGCTATAGAAGAGGCTCGTGAGCAAGGCATAAAAATCGGACTGCTGCGCCCAATCACTCTCTGGCCATTCCCGAAAGATGAGATTGACCGTCTGTCGCAAAAAGTAAAAGGAATACTGGTCGTTGAGATAAATGCCGGGCAGATGATTGAGGACGTGCGGCTTGCCTGCCATGACCGAGTCCCTGTCTATCATTTCGGCCGTCTTGGTGGAATGATTCCGGATCCGCAGGAGGTGCTTGATGCTTTCTTTAATCATTTTCCCGAAGCTAACAAACAATAAAATTCGTCACCGATATGGAGAAACATGAGATTATAAAAGAAGAGAATCGGGTGTATAAGCGTCCGAAACTACTTACTGACAACATAATGCACTATTGTCCCGGCTGTAGCCACGGTGTCGTTCACAAGTTGGTGGCCGAGGTGATAGAAGAGCTTGGATTGGAAGAGAAGACCATCGGCATTGCTCCTGTCGGATGTGCCGTGTTTGCCTACAACTATATTGACATCGACTGGATCGAAGCAGCCCACGGCCGCGCACCTGCTATTGCTTCTGCCGTCAAGCGTCTGATGCCCGACAAGATGGTGTTCACTTATCAAGGCGACGGCGACCTGGCCGCTATCGGGACATGCGAGTCGATACATGCCGCTAACCGTGGAGAAAATATCGTCATAATTTTCATCAACAACGGTATCTATGGAATGACAGGAGGGCAGATGGCTCCCACCACTCTTGAAGGTATGAAGACTTCGACCACCCCATACGGGCGTCGCGTGGATCTCAACGGATATCCTTTGAAAATCAGTCCGCTTTTCGCCCAGCTCGACGGTACTTGCTACGTGACTCGTCAAAGCGTCCACACGCCGGCTAACACCAGGAAGGCGAAAGCGGCATTGAAGCAGGCATTCCAAAACGCTATGAACGGATTGGGAACATCTGTGGTCGAAGTGGTTAGCACTTGTAATTCCGGCTGGAAAATGACTCCTGCCCAGGCCAATAAATGGATGGAAGAAAATATGTTGGTGAAATATCCTTTGGGCGATCTTAAAAACACTGTAAAGAAATGAAGACTGAAATTATAATAGCCGGATTCGGTGGACAGGGTGTCCTGTCAATGGGTAAGATTTTGGCATACGCGGCTCTTATGAACGATTTGGAGGTCACATGGATGCCCGCTTATGGACCCGAACAGCGTGGCGGTACGGCAAATGTCACGGTCATTCTGAGCGATAAACAGATAAGTTCGCCGGTGCTTAACTGCTATGATGTGGTAGTAGCGCTGAACCAACAGAGCCTCGACAAGTTTGAGTCAAAAGTGAAGCCCGGAGGAATATTGATTTATGACGCATATGGCATCCACCGAGCTCCGACGCGAACTGACATAACGGTAAAGAAGATTCCGGCCATGGACGTCTGTCTGGAGATGGGCAATACCAAAATTTATAACATGGTTGTGCTTGGAGCCGTATTGGGAATGCGCGACATGTTGCCCCTCGATGCAGTGACGCGAGGACTGAAAAAGACGCTTCCCGAACGCCACCACCATCTCATCCCTCTTAACGAGGAAGCCATAAAGCGTGGCATGGAGCTTGTGAAATAATACGGAGCTTATAAAATAATTGACGGTGTGTCAAAATACAAAAGCTTCTGAAAGAAGCTTTTGTATTTTGACCTTTTTTATGCTATGGTAATCTCGTTGTCGAGATATACGTCCTGAATGGCGTTAAGGAGCCGGACTCCCTCGGCCATCGGGCGCTGGAAAGCTTTTCTGCCGCAGATAAGTCCCATTCCACCGGCACGTTTATTGATTATGGCCGTTGTGACAGCGTCAAGCAAGTCAGTCTGTCCGTTAGACGCACCTCCGGAATTAATCAGTCCGACGCGGCCCATATATCCATTGGCCACCTGATAGCGGCAGAGGTCAATGGGATGTGAAGTAGTCAGGTCAGTGTATACTTTATCGTCAGTTTTCCCAAAGTTTATGGCTTTGAAGCCTCCGTTGTTGGTCGGCAGCTTCTGTTTAACGATGTCGGCCTTGATGGTAACACCCAACCGGTCAGCCTGGCCAGTGAGGTCGGCCGATGAATGATAGTCAACGCCGTCTTTTTTGAAAGCATTGTTTCGCAGGTAACACCAAAGCACCGTCACCAGTCCCAACTCATGGGCATATTCAAACGCCTCTGCCACCTTAATCAATTGGTCGCGGCTTTCCTCTGAGCCGAAATAGATAGTTGCACCCACCGCCGCCGCTCCCATATTCCATGCTTCTTTGACAGTGCCGAACATAACTTGGTTGAAGCTGTTTGGATATGTAAGCAATTCATTATGATTGAGTTTGACCAAAAATGGAATCTTGTGGGCATATTTGCGTGCCACGGCTCCAAGGTTGCCGAAAGATGATGCTACAGCATTGCATCCTCCCTCGATGGCCAAACGAACAATGTTTTCCGGGTCGAAATAGATGGGATTTTTTGCAAACGATGCTCCGGCCCCGTGTTCAATGTCCTGATCGACCGGAAGAATTGACAAGTAGCCTGTGTTGGCTAAACGTCCATGCCCGAGCAGTCGCTGCATATTGTTAAGTGTCGGAATGTTTCGGTCCGTCTCGATCCATAGTTTGTCTACCGTATCGGGCGACGGCAGATGAATCATCGACTTGTCAATGGATTTACACTTATAGTCAAGCAGATACTCGGCCTTATCGCCAAGAAGGCTTACGATGTCGGAATGTGTCATGGTTGTAAATTTTATTATGTGAAAAAGAATTCGTTTTAATAGAAATCTAACAAACATGTCGTAAGGTTCGTTCTGAGCCTTAACATTTTATATCATTAGATTGCGTGCCGGCACGACATATTCAGTCCGCGCCAGTACACCGCTTCCGTAAGTGTCGGTAAGGTGTCGGTAAGATGTTTTTGCATTACCTTTTTGGTGGCAGGTGATATAAAATTTAGATATTTTTATTACTTTTGCGGCGCGTTTGGTTCGCGGCAACGTGATTAATAGGGAATCCGGTGAGAATCCGGGACAGACCCGCTACTGTAAATTCATTGAAAATCACCGCAATTTAGACCACTGTCAGGGTCATCTGATGGGAAGGTGCCGGTGAAAGGATAAGTCAGGAGACCTGCCGAACGACAGTTTGTTTCAATAATCTCGTGGATTAGATTTTGGAATGGTGAGAATCTACTATGGCATAGAGCTTGATTGTATTGGAAACGGCATCCGCCGTTTATGTCACGCCGGTGAAGTTGGTGGTTACGGGATTAAGTTTCCGTGGCATATCATAATGCCGCTACCTTTCGTGAGGAAGGTTCCCCCTTATAAAATCTTTTCAACATCAAAATCAACATTATCAAAATCAACATTATCAAATTAAAAATAGTCTGCTATGTTTACTATGTTTCACGGATTCCATTTGGTAGAGGAATATCATCAATGGAAGAGAGAGCACAGAAACAGTCGAAATCCGATAGGAGTTAAGGCTGTAAAACTGTTTTTTGCAATTGCCATCCCCTTGTTTTTCTGGATAGCCCCGTCGTCGCTCTACGGCTTGCCGGGTCTGACTCCGGTAGAGCACCGAGTGTTGGCTATTTTTATTTTCGCGGCTTTGATGTGGCTGTTCGATGCGGTTCCGGCATGGACTACGTCGCTTGTGGCTGTCGTTCTGCTGTTGTTCTGCACTTCTAACAGTGCGCTTTGGTTTTTTCAGACTGGAGCGGACGGCGTGAAAATGACGAATCTGATTAACAACACCGATATTCTCCACTGCTTTGCCGACCCGACCATCATGCTGTTTATCGGTGGATTCATCATTGCTATTTCCGCCACCAAGTCGGGGCTCGATGTAAAGTTGGCCAAGGTTATGCTTATGCCTTTCGGCACCAAGTCAGAGAATGTGTTGCTTGGGTTCATACTTGTTACGGCGATTTTCTCAATGTTTATAAGCAATACGGCCACGGCGGCTATGATGCTTACTTTCCTCGCCCCTGTGCTTAGTGCTTTGCCTGCCGACGGAAAAGGTAAAATAGGACTCGCTCTTGCTATTCCGGTCGGAGCAAATATCGGTGGTATGGGAACTCCAATCGGAACGCCCCCTAACGCAATTGCGCTGAAATTTCTAAATGACCCCAACGGTATGGACATGGGCATAGGCTTCGGTCAGTGGATGATGGTTATGGTGCCGCTTACCATGGTGCTATTGTTCATTTCGTGGTTTGTTCTTCGCCGTTTGTTCCCCTTTAAGCAAAAGGAGATACACTTGCAGATTGAGTCAGATCATACTCCTAACTGGAAAGACAAGGTTGTGTATGTGACATTTGCAGTAACTGTACTGCTTTGGCTTACCGACTCCATTACCGGCGTTAATGCCAACGTTGTGGCAATGTTGCCGGTGGGCGTCTTGTGTATTGCCGGCGTAATCACCAAACGCGACCTTGAACAGCTGTCGTGGAGCATTTTGTGGATGATAGCCGGTGCGTTTGCTCTTGGCGTGGCGATGAAAGAGTCCGGACTTGCATCGCACCTCATTGAGGCGGTGCCGTTTGATTCTTGGTCGCCAATGGTTGTGATTATCGGTTCCGGGTTGCTCTGTTATCTCATGGCCAACTTCATCAGCCATACGGCTACGGCGGCTCTTTTTATCCCGATACTCGCCATTGCCGGATCTTCCATGACTGAGCAGTTGGCTCCTTATGGAGGTGTGTCGACTCTTCTGATAGGTGTGGCAATATGTTCGTCAGTGGCCATGGTGCTTCCAATCTCAACGCCGCCGAATGCGCTTGCCGACGCTACAGGCTTTATCAAGCAGAAATATATGGTTAAGACAGGCCTTATCATGGGGTGTGCCGGATTGTTGCTTGGATATCTCGTGCTGATATTCTGCGGTGTAAATGGAATTTTCTAACAGTCGATTAATAAAAGGCATATTATGAAAATAGAGACTATCGGCAGTTTTTTGCCGACCGAGAAGCTTATTGACGTGTTGGGCGATTTTCAGAACGGCAGTGTCGATGCCCCGACTAAGGATGAGGCTGAAGATGAGGCTGTCCGCCAGATTGTCGAACGCCAACTTAACTGTGGGCTTCCATATATAACATCCGGTGAACTGCGCCGCAAGGATTGGGCCAAGGATTTCTGGTTCGGACTCGACGGAATAACGGCAGAACATATCACTTCCGGACACATTTACCAGTCGATAGAGACCGATATCGACGTGCTCCGTGTAACGGGTCGCATTGGGTTCAACCCGGATCATCCGTTTTTTGATGATTTCCGGTTCCTCTATGATGCGGTGGGAGGCCGTGGGCTATGCCGCCAGACTCTTCCATCGCCGGCCAATCTTTTGCTTGAGATTTATTCTTTGTCCGACGGCCGTCCTGAGAGCATCTATCCTAATCCGGAGACGCTGTTGTCTGATATTTCCGAGGCCTATCGTGCGACTGCCATGAAACTCTATGAAATGGGTTGTGCATCTTTGCAATACGACGATACGGCTCTTGGTCTTATGTGCGATGACAACTATACCAAACGGCTTCTGCAGGGTGGAGTGGATCTGATAAAGCTTCATGGCGAGATAATTGAAGTAATCAATGCGTCATTGCGCAATATTCCTGCCGATATGGAGACGTCAATCTATATCTCCGGAGGCGACAAAATAGTGCCTGAATGGGAGGTCATTGACTATCCTGACAACATAATGCCGAAAGCGTTATCCTCACTTCGTGTAGATAAGTTCTTTATGCCATTCGATTTGGACGATGACTATTCCTTGGAGGTGCTCCGACATATTCCGAAAGGCCGTCGGGTGGTGCTCGGCTTGTCAGATGCCCATAGCCCGCTCACAGATGACGCCGAGGAGATTGTAGCCTTGGTTAAAAAGGCCGAAAGCTTCATTGATTATGACAATCTCGCCGTTAGTCCGCGCACCGGATTCAAGCTGTCGAGCTATTCGACGCGAGGACTAACCTACGAGGATCAATGGCGAAAACTGGCAGAGCTGTCGGCGCTGAAAGCATAGAGTTGAAGCGCCGTCGGAATTTGTCGGAATTTGTATTAATGCAGTCGTGCAACGCGAGGAATTTGTGCGGCGAGGGGAAATTGTGTAAATTTGTATGGCTTACTCAAAAAAAGTATGACAGAGATGAAAGAAGCAATAATGTTACCCCCGAGCGGCAATCCGAGAGTGCCGGATCCGGAATTTCCTTTCCGGCACATACTGCCGTTGCAGATCCGGTTTAATGACATCGACATGCTCGGCCACCTTAATAATGGCGTATATCTGACATTTTTCGACCTCGGTAAGGCCCGATATTTCCAGGAGGTGTTTCCGCAGAGGATTGAATGGCGCAAAATCAACATAGTGGTGGTCAATATAAACTGCGACTTTTACGCCCCAACGTTTATTGACGAGAAGATCTCTGTGGTCACTACCGTCACCCATGTGGGAGAGAAGAGTATGCGTCTTGAACAGCGCATCGTCAATCCCGAAAGTGGTGAAGTCAAGTGTCTGGGACGTACAACGATGGCCGGCATCAATCTGGCCACAGGTAAGTCGGCACCGCTTGAGCCCGAATGGATTGCGGCGCTTGAAGCATACGAGGGCCGAAAACTATGACGACGCTTTATGTCACTGACATGGACGGCACCTTGCTCAACGACAAGAGCAGGGTGAGCGATGTTAGTGCCGCTATTATTAGCCGTCTGAGCAGGGAGGGCGCATTAATCACGGTGGCGACTGCGCGTACTCCGGCCACGGTAGAGCCATTGCTTGCCGACACGTATACTTCGATTCCGGCCATAGTGATGACCGGCGCGTCGTTTTGGAACAGATTTGACAAATCTTATCTCGAACCCCGGTTCATAGAGCCTGCTACGGCAGAGCGCATACGCGGGATAGCCGGAATGCATGGTGTAAGACCGTTTGTCTACACTCTTGGTTCTGACGGCATTCTTAACGTGTATAAGGATTCGCCGTTGTCGGAGCTTGACGAGCGTTTTATCGAGGAGCGACGCGGGCTTAAGCTTAAGCGTTTTATAATCGACAGCCCTGAGGCATCAACTTTGTCAGACAAGCAGACCATGTTGATGTTTGCCTCGGGTCCGAGGGATATTATAGCTGAAGCGGCCGCCGATTTGCGCGGAAAAGTCGACTGTTCGCCGGGTAACTATCTTGACATATTCGATCCGGGCATAGGATATCTTGATGTGTATGCTTCGGGGATTAACAAGGCTGAAGCAGTAAGACGCTTGGCATCTAAAATAGGAGCCGAAAGGGTGGTTGCATTTGGTGACAATCTGAATGACATACCGATGATGCAGGCGGCCGACATGGCCGTGGCGGTTGGTAATGCACTGCCTGAGGTCAAAGCTATGGCACACAAAGTGATAGGACTTAATACGGACGATGCCGTGGCAAAGTTTATAGCTGAGGATTACCGACTTAACGGCAATAATTAACCTTTACTGACCGTTATCTATACGTATGGCAAACATCTACGACACCCGGCGTTATGGCACCATAGCCTTCTTCTTAGTGGCTGCGGTGCTTGTGTTGGTGTTTTTAGGTGTGTCAGACAATATAGCCCGGCAACTTTCGAGCCAGGAGCGTGACCGGATGGAGATATGGGCCGATGCCACTAAAGCCATCATAAATTCGCCGTCGGAGGTCGACGATGCCCCACAATCAGCCGATTTAGACTTCCTGCTTAGCATTATTGAGCGTAACCGTAACATACCGCTCTTGCTCACCGATCAGGATGGCTATATAATTGATCACCGCAATTTTGACCTCCCGGAGCCGATCGATAGTGCCTCGCCGCTTTATATCTCTGACAAAAATAAAGAATTTCTGCAGCGCAAGCTAAAGTCGCTACGCAATTCGTCGAACGTCATTCAGATAGAGATAGCCCCCGGATTAGTGCAAAATCTGTATTATGAAGATAGCCGGTTGCTAAAACTTTTAAGCTATTATCCTTATGTACAAGTGCTTGTGATGCTCGCTTTCGTGGCATTGGTATATTTTGCCGTTATGACCACTAAAAAAGCCGAGCAGAATAAGGTTTGGGTCGGTCTGTCGAAAGAGACCGCACATCAGCTCGGCACGCCGATCTCATCGCTTATGGCATGGATGGAACTGCTTGAGTCAATGGGTGTCGACAAAGAGATAACCGGTGAGATGAACAAGGATGTCAGCCGACTGACTACTATAGCTTCGAGATTTGGAAAAATTGGTTCGCGTCCGGCCATGGAACCGGTTGATGTGAATGCAGTGGTCGACGATGCCGTCAAATATATGTCAACCCGTATCTCCAAACGTATCCGTCTGGAGGTGCACTGCTCCCCGCAACCTCTTGTCGTGGAGTTGAGCGACTCGCTGTTTCAGTGGGTGATGGAGAATCTGATTAAGAACGCCGTAGATGCTATGGATGCCGAAGGGGCTATTACCGTGACTACTTGCCATGATGACGGGATGGCCCGAATCGACGTGGCCGACACGGGTAAGGGGCTTCCGCGAAAGCGTTTCAAGACAATATTTAATCCCGGCTATACCACTAAAAAGCGCGGTTGGGGTCTTGGTCTCGCCCTTGCCAAACGCATTATCGAGCAATACCACGGAGGCCGTATTTTTGTGGCCTCGTCTGAACCGGGACAGGGTACCACATTCCGCATACTGCTTCCGCTATGCCCGCAAAACGCAGTCAGTTAACGCTCGACAACAGTCCATCCCTCGTTAACACCATACGCAAATATAATGAAATAAAGTGTGATTAAGCGCATAATTGCCGAAATTGCTTGACTTAAAAACGGCATGTACCCCATTATTTTTTTGAATTAATTACTTTTAAGCCTACCTTTGCAAATGACTTATTTCATTAAATGTCTAAATTTTAAAGGTTGTCAATATGAGTATAAAAACATTTTTTGCAATGGCATCAGTTTGCCTGTCCGGAGTAGTCAGCTTTGCGGAGCCGGTGCCGATAAGATGGGAGCC
>CAZIXM010000002.1:0-140075 GCA_964543345.1 uncultured Muribaculum sp.
TACCCGGCTACACAGCTCACGCATCTTTCAGATGCGATCTTGCATCCTCTCCATGTCAACTCGCTACACAATTGTGGGTGTATCAAAATAGGCGCAGCCTCATCATTCTTGCGAATCTTTCAGATTCGACTTTGAGGATAGCTCTGTAACACCCTCGATAATTACATTTTCAGAAGCCATCGTTGTTTTGAACTGCAGTCTTTTTTTGTAATCTAATCTATTTTTTTGGAATTTTCAGTCAAAGTAGATTTTGGCCTGAGATTCCAAATTTAGGCTTAATTTGTTGCAATCGAAAATAATATTAAGGGCATGGCATTGTTAATTGATGAGATAAGAATTGAAAAATAGAGTATTTTACTGTTTCGTCTGTTTCTTTTTATTTTTATAGCTTTTATCTACAACTTCTTTTAATTCTTCATCGGAAACATCTTTGGTGAAAATGTAATAAAACTTAGTTTCAGTAGAACTTGACCCTAAACCTCCAGCGACACTATGGCCTGAACCAGATATTATTGACTTTATTTCCGCAAGTTCCCATCCTTGTAACGACATATAATTTAGTGCTCCTATCAGAGTCGAAAATTCTATATCCTTCCCATCTATGTCCTTGAGGGTTTGAGAGCCTTTTTTAGTTCCATCATTGATTTTGATGCAATTATCGCTAAACTCCATCTCAACAAATAGCTTTTTTGCGCAAACTGAATTACCGGTAATAGTAGTTAGCAATATTAGAAGCAATACTTATATAGAGGATGTTTTAATCAGTTTATCCATGTGATACTTGTATTGGTTATTGGTCAAATCGTTTGCGCAATTTCTTATAATTCGCAAAGGTAAGATATAAAATCTTTACCTACAAGCAAATTGTCGTTTTTCGGAATTGCATGTAAATGTTGATGCGGATTTTAACGGTTAAACAGGGTGAATTTGCGACGAATTTTTGTCGCGATGCGGGAATTTTGAGCCATAACGGCATTTATACGGGCAGAAATGCTTAACTTTGCCAATTATATGATAAATTGGCATTTAATATGAACTTACTTGAACTTAGCGAACAAGAAATTCTCCGCCGTGGCAGTCTTGACGAGATGCGTCGGCTCGGCATTGATCCATATCCGGCTCCTCTCTATCCGGTTGACGCTTACACCACCGAGATTAAGGAATCGTTTAAAGATGACGAAGCGGAGCCTCGCCAAGTGTGCGTAGCGGGCCGAATTATGAGTCGCCGAATTATGGGCAAAGCTTCGTTTGTCGAGCTTCAGGACTCCAAAGGCCGCATTCAGGTCTACATCAGCCGTGACGACCTTTGTCCCGGTGAAGACAAAGAACTGTATAATACTGTATTCAAAAAGCTTCTCGACATAGGCGACTTCATAGGCATTAAAGGCTATGTATTCCGTACTCAGACCGGTGAAATTTCCGTTCATGCACAGGAACTTACCGTGCTCAGCAAGTCGCTTCGCCCGCTCCCGATAGTCAAAGTTAAGGATGGAGTGACATACGACGCTTTTGACGATCCGGAACTGCGCTATCGTCGACGCTATGTCGACCTTGTTGTCAATGACCAGGTGAAGGATATATTTATCAAACGAACGAAAGTGTTCAATTCTATGCGGTCATTCTTCAACGAGCACGGTTATATGGAGGTGGAGACTCCGATTCTCCAAGCCATACCCGGCGGAGCGGCCGCGCGTCCGTTTATTACCCACCACAATGCCCTTGACATACCGCTCTATCTGCGAATTGCCGATGAGTTATATCTGAAACGCCTCATAGTGGGTGGATTTGAGGGAGTCTATGAATTCTCGAAGAATTTCCGCAACGAAGGAATGGACCGAACGCATAATCCGGAGTTCACTTGCATGGAGATTTACGTCGCCTACAAGGATTATAACTGGATGATGGATTTCACCGAAAAAATGCTTGAGAAGATTTGTCTCGATGTCAATGGGACAACTGAGGTTAAAGTCGGCGACAATGTAATATCATTTAAGGCTCCCTTCAAGCGAATCACCATGATTGACTCAATAAAGGAGCATACAGGCATAGACATAAACGGTATGGACGAGCAGGCTCTTCGAGAGGTATGCAAAAAACTTGACATAGAGGTCGATGAAACGATGGGCAAAGGTAAGCTGATCGATGAAATCTTCGGCGAGAAGTGTGAAGGCAAGTATATACAGCCAACGTTCATAACCGACTACCCCATTGAGATGTCGCCACTGACCAAACGTCACCGCAACAACCCGGAGTTGACCGAACGCTTCGAACTTATGGTCAACGGTAAGGAGTTGGCAAATGCTTATTCCGAGCTTAATGATCCGATTGACCAGTATGAACGCTTTGTTGAGCAGATGCGCCTTGCCGAGAAGGGCGACGACGAGGCAATGATTATTGACAAGGATTTTATCCGTGCTCTTGAATACGGTATGCCTCCTACGTCTGGCATGGGTATCGGCATGGATCGCCTGGTCATGTTGATGACGGGCCAAACCACCATTCAAGAGGTGCTTCTCTTCCCGCAGATGCGTCCCGAAAAGACTCAAGTCCGCGACAAAACCGAGGCCTATGTGGCCATCGGCGTTCCCGAAGAGTGGGTGGCTCCTTTGCAGAAAGCCGGATTCTATACGGTCAGCCAAATGGCCGGAGCTAATCCCGGCAAAATGTTCCAGGACATCTGCGGCATAAACAAGAAGTATAAGCTCGAACTTAAAAATCCCTCACAAGACCAGGTTAAGGAATGGATAGCGGCGGCTTCAAAATGACAAATATGCACCACGTCCCGACCGACACTTTTCCCGGCACTATTGCCGTGATGGGTGGCGGATCATGGGCCACGGCCCTTGCCAAACTGTTGCTGCAGAACTGCAGTTCGATAATTTGGTATATGCGCCGGCCTGACAGAATAGCTGAGTTCAAGTGCCTTGGCCATAACCCGGCCTACCTGTCGGACGTAGAATTCGCCATTGACCGCATCGATTTCCGCGACAATATCAACGAGGCATGCCATGATGCAGACACACTGCTCATGGCCATGCCTTCGCCATATTTCAAAAGCCACCTCGAAAAGCTGACTGAGGACATTTCCACCAAAAACATTGTGATAGCCACCAAGGGTATTATCCCGGGCGAGAATATGCTCGTGAGCGACTATCTCGAACACCGCTACGGCATCTGCCAGGACAGAATGACGGTAATCTCCGGACCATGTCATGCCGAGGAAGTGGCTTTGGGCAGATTAAGCTACCTAACTTCAGCATCGGCCGACACAGACAAGGCGGAAGCTTTCGCCTCCATGCTCAGAGGGAAGGCACTGCGCACGCTCGTATCTTCCGACATTCGGGGCATCGAATATGCTGGAGTGCTGAAAAATGTCTACGCCATCGGCGCAGGAATAATCCACGGCATGAAGGCCGGCGACAACTTCCTCGCCATAATGGTGGCCAATGCCGCAACGGAGATAAAGCGCTTCATTGACACAGCCGTGGGGGGCACCCGCGACATCACCCACTCCGTCTATCTCGGCGACCTGCTCGTGACGGCCTACTCCAAATTCTCGCGCAACCACAACTTCGGATCCATGATCGGACGGGGCATGACGCCCGGTCGCGCCATCATGGAGATGGAGATGATTACCGAAGGATACTATGCGGCGAAATGTGTGCATGAAATAAACGCGTTGCTGAATGTCGACATGCCGATTCTCGAAGGCATTTACGACATACTCTACCGCAACACGCCCATATCGCTTGCCATCGAAAAAATAGCGTCGCGCCTGATCTAAAAGCATTTTAATTTAGTTTTAATAGGACTCAGTACTTAATCCTACATAAATTATGAAGAAAATTCAAGTAAACGTCAATTCAGTGCTTTCCACTGTATCTGAGAAAGAAATTCACGCTATTGAAGCCGATGATGCGGCTTCTGCGCTCAAAACCTTGAAAGACGGAACGGGTCTTGGAAACGACTTCCTCGGTTGGCTTGATTTGCCCGAGCGTACCCCAATGACTCACCTCGATGAGATTATAGCTGTAGCCAATGACCTCCGCAATTCTTGCGACTATGTGGTGTCGGTTGGAATCGGCGGTTCTTACCTTGGCGCAAAGGCTGTCATTGAGGCTCTTAACGACTCTTTCGATGCATATAAACCGGCCGTGGCCGGTTCGCCGAAGGTTTTGTTTGCCGGACAGAATATTGGAGAGGACTACCTCGAAGAACTTCAAAAATTCCTTGCCGACAAGCGTTTCGGCATCATCGTAATATCTAAGTCAGGAACCACTACCGAGCCTGCAATAGCATTCCGTCTGCTCAAAGAACAGCTTGAAGCTCAAGTTGGAAAGGCTGAGGCCGGAAAGCGTATCGTGGCCATTACCGATGCTAAACGTGGAGCTCTTCGCCAGCTTGCGACCGAAGAGGGTTATCGCACATTTGTCATTGACGACAATGTCGGCGGACGTTTCTCTGTGCTGACTCCGGTAGGGTTGCTCCCGATTGCCGTGGCAGGCTATGATGTCAAGAAGCTCGTAAAGGGTGCTTTAGACATGCAGAAAGAATGTGAGAAACCATCAGATTCCAATATCTGCCAGCTTTATGCCGCAACGCGAAATGCACTTTACCGTGCCGGCAAAAAGATTGAGATTCTTGTCAACTACAATCCTAAACTCCATTACTTTGGTGAATGGTGGAAACAGCTTTACGGTGAGAGTGAAGGTAAGGACAAGAAGGGCATATTCCCCGCTGCAGTAGATTTCTCTACCGACCTTCACTCTATGGGCCAATGGATTCAAGATGGCGAACGCACCATATTCGAGACAGTTTTGTCTGTGGAAAAGACGCAACATGAGAAGCTGATTCCTTCTGACGATGCCAATCTTGACGGACTTAACTACATCGCCGGTAAGCATGTGGATGAAGTCAATAAGATGGCTGAACTTGGAACGCGTATCGCACATGTCGATGGAGGAGTGCCTAATCTGCGCATCACTATCCCTGAACTCTCTGAGGAGTATCTCGGACAGCTGATATATTTCTTCGAGTTGGCTTGCGGTATCTCCGGTTATATTCTCGGCGTGAATCCGTTCAACCAGCCCGGTGTCGAGGACTACAAACGCAATATGTTTGCGCTCCTTGAGAAGCCCGGCTACGAAGAAGCCACTAAAGCCATCCAGGCAAAACTCGGTTAAGCGTAAGCCTAAACATTAGCTTTTAATAGAAGCTCAAAAAGAGACGTGGTGAGTCAAAAAGTGATATCGTATCTGAAAGATGCATAATTCCATTTTGACTCACCTCCTTGTTTATTGCAGGGCGTTAAGCATTGTCCTGCAATTACTTTAATTCAAAGTCGGCCGTCGAGCGGATGTCGTCGGAGGCCGATGCGGCGGAGGCGGTGAATTTTCCCGGCTCGGCTACCCATTCGTGGCGATCAGCGTCGAAATAGCTGAGCGCATCGCTTCCTATAGTAAAGGTCACGGTCTGAGTTTCTCCCGGTTCGAGATACACTTTTTTGAATCCTTTCAACTCCTTAACGGGTCTGAGTACTGAACATTTGGGGTCGGAGATATAGAGCTGTACAACTTCTGCTCCGGCTACCTTGCCCGTGTTGGTCACGGGTATTTCAAAGGTTATCGTATCCTCTTTAGTCACTGACTTTTTGTCGGCGGTCAGTTTGCCGTATTTAAAGTCGGTATAACTTAAGCCGTGTCCGAAAGCAAACAATGGCTTAATCTTTTTGGTGTCGTGCCAACGGTATCCCACTAAAATGCCTTCGTTATACTTCTCATCCCATACATCTTCGTCGGCCCTTTTAACCCCGGGATATTCTCCCATTGCATGTGCTCCGACATCTTCGAGGCGTTCCGGGAAAGTAAACGGTAGTTTACCCGACGGATTAATCTCGCCTGTCAGCACGTCGGCCAAAGCATTTCCGGCCTCTGAACCAAGATACCAAGCCTGTACTATGGCGGGTACTTTGTCTGCCCACGGCATAGCAACGGCGTTGCCGCTCACATTGACCACTATCAGATTTTTATTGGCTTGGGCCAGAGCTTCGATGACAGCGTCTTGTCCGTATGGCAGTCCGTATTGCTCGCGGTCAGAGTCCTCGCAGTCTTGATGCCCGCTTTTGTTTAGACCGCCTATAAATATCACATAATCGGCATTCTTGGCCAATTCTACGGCTTCGTTGGTTAAGTCTTCTGCCGAACGGGTTTCGCCTAAATTTTGTCCTGTGGCCACGCCGTCCTGTTTGGTGTTAACGTCACCGACATATCCGCGTGCGTATGTGACCTCGGCTTTTCCCGCAACGGCATTGCGCAATCCCTCAAGCGGAGAAATCTCATGTTGCGCCTTCAGCGATGAGCTGCCACCCCCTACGGTCATCATTTTTACTGCATTTTCACCCACGACGAGTATTTTTTTCGGCGATGACAGGTCAAGAGGGAGCATGGAGCCTTCATTGCGGAGCAGTACGATTCCCTCGCCTCCTATCTTTCTGGCCGCCGAATAATGTTCAGGACTGCAGATGGAGCCGAATGACTGATTGTCGCCCATCGAAGTGCGGAACATGAGCCTCAATACGCGACGCACTTTGTCGTCAAGCTCTTTAGTGCCGACTTTTCCCGACTTAATCTGTTCGAGGTAGGGGTCGGCCAAGAAGTAGCTGTCGTAGGCATTGGTTTTTCCCATAGTGCGTCCGTCGGTCCATGTGCCGAATTCGAGGTCGAGTCCGTTGGTGATGGCCTGGTCTGTATCGTGAGTTCCTCCCCAGTCGCTTATCACGGCACCGTCAAAGCCCCATTCGCCTTTTAGTATGTCGTTAAGCAAATACTGGTTGTGGCATACATGCTGATTCTTATACAGATTATATGATGCCATTATCGACCAAGTGCCACCCTCGTTGACTGCCGCTTTGAATGCCGGCAGATATATCTCATAGAGAGTCCGGTCGTCGGGCAGCGCATTAGTCGTGTGTCGGTGAAGCTCCTGATTGTTGAGGGCATAGTGCTTGACACAAGTTGCCACTCCGTTTGACTGAACGCCTTGAACGTACGGCACCACCATTTTCGATGCCAAGTAGGGGTCTTCGCCCATATATTCAAAGTTTCGGCCGTTAAGGGGTGTACGGTAAATATTTACACCCGGTCCGAGCAGGACATTCTTTTTGCGGTAGCGGGCTTCTTCACCAATGGATTTTCCGTAAAGTAAGGCCATTTCCGGATTCCAAGTGGCGGCCAGGCATGTCAATGCTGGAAATGCCACACATGAATCGTTGGTCCATCCGGCTTGTTTCCATTGATCCCAAAGTACTTCGGGGCGGATTCCGTGCGGGCCGTCGCTGGTCCAAAGTTCGGGAATGCCCAGACGTCCTACCCCTTTTGACGAAAATTTAGATTGCGCGTGTATCAGGCCGATTTTTTCCTCTAAAGTTAATCTCGACAAAGCGTCTTCGACACGTTCCTCTAAGGCCTTTGACTTATCGAGATAGACGGGGATCTCGGCAGACATTGTCGTTCCCGCCGCTGAAATTAGTAGAGTGGCGATTGTCGCCACCGCGAACTTCTTCATATTTGAAAAATTTTTAAGGTTAATCAAGATTGGTACAGTTAATTACGATATGCAAATATACACATTTAAATTTTAATCCGATTATGATTCCATTATAATTTTTTGATACATCACGGCACTTCGGCTCTTTCATTTAAAATCGGGAACTATTTATGAGAAAAATAAAAGGAGGCCATGAAAAGTGGATAGCTATATATTTGAGCGACAAATAGAATACAACAGGACGACCTGTCAACATTAAGGTAACAGGTCGTCCATAGACTTACTTGAATTAATTCTTACAGCTGCTCGACACTCTGAACTTTTAATGCTCGTGAAGTATCCCAGTTTTCACAGTAATACCACGCATTGTCGCACATCCAAATGTATTCACAAGTTGCTGGCAAATACTTTGTAGCACTACTGTAGGATGGATCAAGACAGAATACTTCAAGACGTCCATCTCCCATTGAGATACTGCTTTTTGACCATTTGCCACCAAACTCTTCGGTTTTCCCTTCCACTTTATCCCACGGGTTTTGATCTCTATTGAAGGAACCTCGTGTCTTGAAAGTCCTTGAGCCCGAAAGTCGTCCGTTTTTTCCGATATTGTATGTATATTCGGTATAGTACTCCCATCCTCTCTCATTATATTCATGGATCGCTGTTACTTTGAGAGGTGCATGGTATATGCCATCATCTTTTTCCATGTCTTTTTCGGATTTGTGTCCGCAACTGATTAATGTTACCATTGCGATAACTGAGATAAATAATAAATTTTTCATAATGGTAAATTTTTAATGATTGGGTAAATTATGAATTTTAAGTCAACATATTACATTGGGAAGACTGCTATTGGCAACATATAAAGCACTTAAAACTATTTTTGCCTAATCAGTTTTTTGTCTCAAATATCATAAAAATTAAAATCCCATAGGCGTCTCTGGTCGGGATATTATATAAAAAATACGTGAGCGCCAATAACGCTTTTATCATTATGTCCTTTGCCAAAGGGTCAAGCCTTTTGGCTGAAGATGAACCCACCCGGCCTCCGGCGATGTTTGTCACTCCTTTAAACGCATTACCGGCTTACGGCATGAGGTCATTTGCCATTGTTAGTGATTGTTCACAACTTTGTTGGTGACATGTCACGATTTGTCTGCGATTGTTCATAACATTTGACATCACAAATTTAGGTCAAAAATCGAGCCCCTCCAAATATTCGACTATGTTTTAAAGCATACGAACACGACGTTCATTGCTGAAACCGCATAGAAATCCACAGGTGAGCTAATCATATATGTTAAATGAAAGAGCCGTGATGTTTTTATAGTAATATTCGGAATTTTCGGTAAGATGTGTCTGTGCGTTGCGGACAGTAAAACTTTCAGACACGGTGGTTGTTCTATAAGTAATCGTTTCAATTATATTTCTCTTTATGGCAGACATTAAGAATTCAGGTACACGGCATATTTTAGCAGGAAATTTCTTGGCTCTTACGGCAGCTTTATGTTGGGGTTTTAATGAGCCGGCCAACAAAGCGTTGATTCCCGACTGGGTTTCGGCTCCGGGCGTGGCTATTGCGCGTATTATAGGAGCTGCTGTTACAATATGGATAATATCCTTGTTTACTAAAAATGACCGTATTGAGCGCTCCGATCAGAAAGTGCTTTGGTTTGCGTCGCTTTGCATGTTGGGCTTTGTCTACGTGTTCTCGATGGCATTCAATACGGCTTCTCCGATTGACGTTGCTATTATTCTGACGTTTCAGCCTATGCTTGTCGTGGCCATTCATGCCATATTTAAGCACGAGAAAGTCAGCGGTTTGGAGCTGCTTGGAATGACAATAGCTTTTGGAGGGGCCTTATTGGTAATATTGGCCGGAGGCAATCTTGACAGCGGGCGGTTAATCGGCGATGTATTCGCGTTGATTTGTGCTGTAAGCTACGCCGCATATCTCGTGGTGATAGAAGGTCCGTCGAAAAAGTATCGAACTGTGAATCTTATGCGCTGGATTTTTCTTTATACGGCCATATTGTCACTGCCTTTGATTTTTACTGTAGGCGATCTGCATCTTTTTGACGATCCTAAGCTCTCTCCTGCGCTGATTTTAGCCTTTATAATTCTGTTCCCGACCGTTTATTGCTATATGGTGACTCCTCCTGCCATACGTATGATAGGCAGTGAATTGTTGTCGATTTATCAGTATCTGGTGCCGGTAGTTGCCACTATAGTCTCTTTGTTGATGAAACTTGATAAATTCCATTGGTATCAACCGGTAGCATTTTTGATAATTGTAGGCGGAGTCGTGCTGGCTAATTATGCAAAAGCCGGAAAATCAAAAGCATAACTGACGCTAAGTGGCGTGTTTGGTTATTTTAACGTGGGTGTACTTGTAAATTGCCCATGATATGTTGTATATTTGCAATATGTTAAACCAAACACATTTACTATTATGTCAGTTAAACCAAACATGAAACTCACCACCCTTAATCATCGCCATCGTGACCTTTTGCATACCTGTATGCTGATTCTGGCTCGTTCAAAGAGGGTTCTTAAACCTAAGGAATTGGCGATTAAAGCTGTTAAAAGTCGTGCTAAAGGCTACTATGTGGAGGAAGACTATGCTTATAGAATGGTTCTCCTGCATGAAAAGTATGGTAAAATACCAACACGAAATTCCACTCGACAGATGTGTCTCGAGCTTGCAGATCGTGTCGCCGCTCTTAAATCAGAAAATCCCGGTCTGGCCACAATGCCTGCGCTAAAGCGTGTGCTCGAGTCGGGAAAAGCCTCGCGATACTTTATGTCGGTTAAAACGGCTCAAAATCTTATCGAACGCCATTATAAACAAATGCTGTTAAATACCTTATCTTAAATGTATACTGATAATCAAGAGCTTACTGTCGCACTTTCCGTGGAAGCTCTTAAGCGCGCTGTCAAGGCCGAGTGCGCGTTCAGAACTGTGATTAATCCGGAATTGTCTGAGTCGGCTTTGCTTAAGGCTCAAAATGAATCGATGCTTGGCGACGCCATCCGACATGCTATTGGATTGACTATACTGCGCATTGCAGATATGGTAAAGTCGACCGACTTGTACGACGGTGAGGATATTGTGCATCTTGCCGTGATGGTGCCGAAAGGATGCTTTGCTTCGGAATTGCACAAAGTCAGACACATTGTTGAGGATGCTGTTGTGACTTGCGTGTTGCGCCACTGGCTCGGGTTGGATATACCGTTTGATTCATTGGACGCGCTGAATTGGCTCTGAGCTTCTGATACAGTCTGCGAGTATCTGCAATGCTTTTTGAATCACGGAGCGTGGCGAACCAAGGTTGAGGCGCATAAATTTCTCACCTTCACGCCCGAAAATTGCGCCGTCGTTAAGAGCAAGATGTGCCCGGTCAACGAAAAGCTCTACAAGTTCTTGATGCGTCAGTCCGAGACTGCGGCAATCAAGCCATGCCAGAAATGATGCGTCAGACTTTATCATCCGAATGGCCGGAAGATTTTCTGTAAGATACCCCTCTACCATGTCGAAGGTTCCGGAGATATATTCGAGCACCTCGTTTAGCCAATCTTCTCCGTAGGTGTAGGCCGCCTCAGTCCCTAAAGTGGCCACGAATGTCGGTGAGCTGAATTCGTTGACTTCAAGCCAGTCGAAGAACGGTTTGCGTAAATCCGGATTTTTGATTACGCACCATGAGCTGACCAGCCCGGCTATATTGAAAGTCTTTGACGGTGCTCCGAAAGTGACCGATATTTCCGAAGCCTCATTTGAGACCGTGGCGAAAGGTATGTGCCGTTTCCCATGGAGCATAAGGTCGCCGTGAATTTCGTCGCTTACAACTACCACGCCGTACTTTTTGGCCAATGTGGCTACTCGACGGAGCGATTCGGCATCCCACTGCACACCGGCTGGATTGTGTGGGTTGCAAAGAATCATCATACGTGGACGGGCGTCGCGCATTTTGGCTTCGAGGTCGTCAAAGTCCATTTTATACGTGAGGTTTGTTTCGTCAAGGATCAACGGATTCTTGACCACTGTGCGGTTATTGCCCAATATCAATCGTTGAAAAGGGTGGTATACGGGCGGCTGTATAAGTATGGGCTCGCCGACGGATGTGAAGTGATTAATGGCATAGCCGATGGCTTTTACCACTCCGGGAACGAACGTAAGCTCTTTTCGGTCAACTTTCCATCCATGACGACGCTCAAGCCATGAAATAATTGATTGCCAGTAGCTTGACGGAACAGTTGCATAGCCGTAAATGGGGTGTTTCATGCGCTCTATTAGCGCATTGCAGATGTCGGGTACGATGGCGAAATCCATGTCTGCAACCCATAATGGAAGCAGATCGCTGCGGCCGAAAAATTCGTCAAGAGCGTCTACTTTGATTGCTCCTGTACCGTGGCGGTCTATAACGCGGTCAAAATCATATTTTCCCATTTAACGTTGTTTTTGTGGTCGTGTCAGTAGTTGTTTGCAGGTCGATTTGCCCTTATTTTTGATTTGGGGCTATTCTCGCTAAACTCATCTGCAAATATAGTCTTTTCAAATCAAAGTTTGCCGTAGTCCTTTCAAAAAAATATACTATCTTTGTCGGTAGGAAAAATTCGTCGCGTTAGGCAACTTTTTAGTCCCGCGTCGCATCTAATGAGTCGTAGAAAACTTCTTAGAGTAATAATTTTTAACTGTAATAGATTATGCAAAAACTCTGTTCTATTTTCGCGGTAATTTCAGCATTGCTTGCGGCATTATTTTTCGCTCCGAGTGTGTCGGCGAAAGAGGAGAGCATATCTCCGAGCCGTAACTATGTCAATAAAGAATTTAGTGTTAAGACGTTTTCTTCGATAGTCTCAAACTCCATCATAGATGTGGAATTTACCCAAAGTACAGGATATGTTAAAGTGGAAGTGTCTGCCCCCGAAAACCTCATGCAGTTTGTTAAAGTAAGTTTGGGCAAGGGTGGGGTGCTGACTTTTGACTGTGAAAGATTCTCCACGAAGAATTTCAGCGGAAAGTTTAAGATTACCGCAAAGGTTACCGCTCCATCCGTTACGATGTTTTCGACAAATGGAACGGGCGACATAAAGATGCTCAACGCTCTGAATCTGAAGAAAGACATTAAGCTTGTGACGAACGGTACAGGTGACATATCTGGCCCCACTATTATTTGCAATAAACTTGAAGGGTCAAGTAATGGCACCGGTGACATCGGTTTTACTTCGGTCACTTGCCAAAGTATGGTTATTATTTCATGCGGAACCGGTGACATAAACTTTAATACCGTACTGACCTCGGCTGCTGTTTTTGGTATACAAGGCACCGGTGATATTGACATTAAGTCATTCTCCGGAACGTCGTTGTCTGCCGAGCTATCGGGCACCGGTGACATCGATATTAAGGGTGGATCTTCGGCTTCGGCAAAATTTGTGCTGACAGGCACCGGGGATATTAGCGCTAAAAATTTAAAGGTAGGCGATTTGTCGGTAGTCAATCATTCTACGGGCGACATTGAGTGCTGTGCTGTCGAGTCGCTGACGGTTCGCAATAACGGTACCGGTTGTGTTAAGTACAGAGGGTATCCGCAGAAGGTGGATGTTTCCGGCAAAAATATCAAGAAAATCAAATAACAGCTTTTAATATGGAAATTATCAATTTCGACGAGAAACCATCGGTTATAAGCCAATATATGATGGAACTGCGTAACGTCGACATTCAGTCTGACATGTTGCGCTTTAGGCGTAATCTTGAGCGCATTGGCGAGCTAATGGCGTATGAGATTAGCCATACGCTCAAATATAAAAAGATGGAGGTTATGACTCCGTTGGCTAAAGCGCAGTGCGATGTAATTGACGACAATGTGGTGCTCGCCACTATTTTCCGTGCCGGAGTGCCGTTTCATGTGGGATTCCTAAACATATTGGATAAGGCGCAGAATGCGTTTGTGTCCGCTTATAGAAAATACCGTGAAAAGGAGAACTTTGACGTTTTCATCGAATACATAGCATCACCGCGTCTTGACGGTAAAACCCTTGTAATTGTGGATCCGATGCTTGCTACCGGCACTTCCATGGAATTGAGTTACAGGGCATTACTTACCAAGGGTACTCCTGCTAAAATCCATGTGGCATCAGTGATAGCGTCTGAACAAGCCATAGAATATGTAAAAAAGACATTCCCTGACGACAAGACTACCGTATGGGTGGGCGCAATTGATGCGGAAATTAATGAGCACAGCTACATTGTCCCTGGTTTGGGCGATGCCGGCGATCTTGCTTACGGAATTAAGGAATAACGTCTATTGGAATGGCCAACGTGAGACAGCCGTCCCCATACTGCGCACTATGCAATGCATAGTGCGTTTCTTTTTTGTCGAGCCCTCTAACCGTGCCGGTTCCCCGCTCCGGCTCAGGGTCGGGCGGCAGGATTACATCTGTGGCAAAGTCTATTCCTTTCTGTCCGGCGGCCTTGTACAGAGCTTCCTTTATAGTCCATGCCTTAAGCAGACGTGCGTCTGATGATATCCAGGCGTCATATTCTATAGGTGAAATGAATTTTCTTGCGACGCGCCTTAATGTCGGGCGCGGCAACTCAATGTCTACACCGATGCGACGGCTTTTGCCGACAGCCAGTACTGCGATGCCGCGACAATGGCTTATTGAGATTTCTCGCTCTGTGCCTGCTATTACCGGTGACCCGTCTGACCGGTGTTCCACTCGGGCACCGTCTCCAAAGACTTTATGGACAAGCCGTTCTACGGCCAGGCGTTGCGCCTTGATTTGACCCATGGAGATTTCTTCCTCTAAGAATCCGGTGACATATACCTCTACTTCGTCGATGTCCGGCAGTCGTTCAATCATAGGCTTTTAAGAGTGCGTCCGAGGTGGATTAAATCGTTATATACGGCATCGACTATGGGCGCGGCTTCTTCGGCTGTGGCCGGCATACGTTTAAATTCGAGGGCACCCGAAAGGAAGTAAGTTTCCGAGTCTGTAGCTGTCAGATTAAGCGGGGTTACGTTAAGGCCGGCTACTTTTCCGATGAGCACTTCGGCCTCCGGGTTTGCCACTTGGGTCATAACCACCCGCATTCCTTCTGTGTCGAGGTCGAAACGTTGTCGCCGGTTACGCGATATTTCAGATAATTCTCTGCGGGATGCTTTGTTCATGGTCAAGTGCAGAACTGCTCCATAGCGGGGATAGTTGATGTCAATCCAAAGGATGCCGTCGCTGTCCCTCGGCACGCTTATTTCCGCCGATGAGTTTACCTCCAGATTTATCCGTCCGGCTTGGGGTATGCGTATGTATGTTGAGTCGTAAGCTTCTATGCGGGGGTATGCGGTTCGCCTGGGGATGGGAGGACGGTCGGTTGACCTGTTCCCGCACCCTGACAGACCGGCGAGAGCCGTGGCGATTAGAAGCATTATGAACTGGCGCATCTGAAGGGCAGGTTTATTTGTCGTCGTTGACTTCGGGCATGACCTTAACACGTACGCTTGCTATGCGATGGCGTTCGATGGTGAGCACCAGAAAGCGAAAACGTCCGTAGACGATCGACTCTTTCGCTTTTGGGAAGTCTCCCTGGATGGCCAGTAGCATTCCGGCTAAAGTGTCGCAGTCTTCGGTTATTGCGGCATAGTCTTCTTCATCCACATCTGTTATGCGGAAGAAGTCGGTCAGAAGTGTCTTTCCGTCAAACACGAATGTGTCGTCGGGCAGGCGCTTATAGGTTGATTCCTCTTCGTCATATTCGTCGTTTATGTCGCCGACAATCTCTTCGAGCACATCTTCAAGCGTCACCAGACCCTGCGTGCCCCCAAATTCGTCGACAACTATGGCCATGTGTATGCGTCGGCGACGGAAGTCTTCGAGCAAGTCGTCGATCATCCTTGATTCGGGAACAAAATAAGGGTCGCGGACCAGTGTTTGCCATTCGAAGTCGGTGGTGTCCTTCCCGATATACGGTAGAAGGTCTCGGCTATAAAGCACCCCCTTTATGTTGTCGTCGGTGCCGTCATACACCGGCAGGCGGGAGAATCCGCTGTTGACCACCACGTCAATTACCTGTCTGAAAGTCGATTTGATGTCGAGGTCGGTCATGTCGATGCGCGGGGTCATTACCTCTGATGCGGTAGTGTCGCCGAACTCGAGTATGCCTTCGAGCATCTCCTTGTCGTCCTTAGCCTTAACGTCGGTGATTTCAAGCGCCTGCGTCAGGTCGTCCACCGAGATGTTTTCCGCCTTTTTTGTTACCACTCGGTTAACTATTGACGTGCTTTTGACAAGCATGGATGATATCGGGTAAAATAGCTTGACGGCTGAATTGATTCCGCCCGAAGCCATTTTGGCCCACTGGACATTATACGTGTTGGCATAGAGTTTGGGCAGAATTTCACCGAACAACAGAATCAGAAATGTCAACACCACCGACTGAAAAATAAAGCTGGTGACTTGGCTGTGAAATTCAAAGATTCTGTTAAATGCAAAGTTGCACAAAATGACGATGGTCACGTTGACCAGATTGTTGGCAATAAGTATGGTGGCAAGCAGGCGCTCCGGCGAGGCCAGTAGCTTTTCTATGGCGGCGCCTTTAGGCGATTCGGCCATTGACTCCCTTTGATCGGGAGTTAGCGAGAAGTAAGAGATTTCGCTTCCGGAAATAAATCCTGAGATAATTAGCGCCACGCCGGCGCATACGAGTGCTATAATGCTCCCTGCTGAAGGTGCTACAACAGTCATGAGCTGTTCAGAAGCCAAAATCAGCCCCAATACGGGGTCAGTGGCTGGTAATGGGTCGATATCCAAAACGTTTTAAATTAGTTAGACAAAGTAATATTGCTATTACGGAGTGCAAATTTAATGAATCTTTTGCTAATGGCGCAAGTTAAAGCGTCTTTTTGTAGGCACTAAACAAAAAAGAACGCCGTAGGCAATAATGCATACGGCGTCCGCAGGTCAAAGTTGAGAATTTTGGTAGCCCATAGGAGAATCGAACTCCTCTTTCAAGAATGAAAATCTTGCGTCCTAGCCGATAGACGAATGGGCCGTAGGGGTTAGGGCCGATGGCCGAATCCTCTATTAAGCCTTGGCTGCGAGCTTGTTAAGGTGCAATGCCAAAGAACTCTTCAGGTTAGATGCCTTGTTCTTTGAGATGGTGCCCTTGATGGCCAGACGGTCAAGAAGCGAACTTACTTTAGGAAGTGCTGCTTCGGCCTCAGCCTTGTCGGTCATAGCGCGAAGACGGCGAACGGCATTGCGTGCGGTCTTGGCGTAGTAGCGGTTACGGAGTCTGCGTGACTCAGTTTGGCGGATTCTCTTAATAGATGATTTATGGTTTGCCATTATAAAAAAACTCTTTTGTTCTTTATTATGTGATTAATTGTAGCCCATAGGAGAATCGAACTCCTCTTTCAAGAATGAAAATCTTGCGTCCTAGCCGATAGACGAATGGGCCATCTGACGGTTTGCCCTAAAGCGAGTGCAAATTTAAACACAATTTTTTATTCCTGCAAATATTTCTCCGAAATTACCCGAAAATCCGCTTAAAAATCGCCATTACAGGGAGTTTTACCATAGCGAATAGTGGATTCCGCGGTCAAACGTGTCGATGGCCTCGGCCTTTTTGACTCTTTTTACCACCTGGAGCGTTACCGGCAAGATAATTATCTCGTAAGCCGTTTTCAGCAGTGTCTGGGCGATAATTAGCTCAAAAACAACGTCCCAGGAGAGGATTCCGCCGAACGCGATGGGAAAGAAGATGATTGAGTCGACACCTTCGCCGAAGATGGTGCTTACGATGGCGCGCAGTGAGAAGTGGCGTCCTCCCGACATTACCTTCATGCGGCTCATCACAAGCGCATTCACCATCGAGCCGCATACGAAGGCCAGAAACGAGGCCGCCAAAATGCGGGGCACACCGCCGTAAATGGTCTGCATTGCCTCCTGTGCCTGCCATTCGGCCGAACCGGGGAGTATGAGGGCCAGTTGAAGCATAAGCGTGACGAGCAGATTGGCCGCGAATCCGAGCCAGATGACAAGCCGTGCGCGGCGGAACCCGTACACCTCAACTATGCAGTCGTTTATAATATAGCTCAGAGGAAACACCGCCATCCCGGCCGTGACGGTGGCAAAGCCTATGTCTACCGTCTTTATCTCAACGATATTGGCTACAATCAGGCATACGCAAAACAGCACGCTCAGCACCAGAAACGGCACTGTAAGGCGGGGAGAGTTTTCAATAGTCTTATTTGTGTTCATAAATCTTGTTTTTTACGAGGTAGCAAGCACTCGGTGTGGTTATCGGCCGCAAAGTTACGAAACTTCCGCCAACCGGAAAATATAAAAATGCATTATATTTTCGCCGGGGCGGTTGGAGATTCGGAAAAATGTAGTAACTTTGCATCGGGTAAGTCCTACACGACCAGCTCCCCGGGAACTCCGCCAGGCCTTGACCGGAGCAACGGTACCGGGTTGTAGCGGTGCGATGTAGTCAGCTTACCCTTTTTTTGTGCCCGTTGTTATAGAGCGCCGTAGCCGACGGCGGGGATTGGGGATATACGTATTCGGAGTCTACAGTGGGAATTGTTAAGGAGTTGGCGTAGCCTTCGCAGTGGAGCCGCGAGAGGGGCATCTGAAAGATGCGGGGAGGAATTATCCAACAGTAATTATGGGTTGGCCAAAAAAAGCTGATAGCATTCCAAGGGTTGCAATCGTAAAATTATGCTGACCGCTGAGCCATTTGGTTATTTCGCTTGGCCGACGACCAAGCGCATCGGCAAATTGTTTCTTGGAAAGACCACGCTCCTGCATCAGCTCGTAGATACGGTCTGAAATTTCAAATGAAAGTTCGGTCTCTTTCATTATTGGCTCGGGGATTGGACCGAGCATTTGTTCAAGAGATTTGGCAGTACGTTTCATATCTCAAAAATATTGTCGGTTTCTATTGTCGATTCGGTAATGGTCACAGAACCATCTTCAACACCCTGCTTAAGAAGTTTCTCAAACTTCTGCAAAGTGAGTACATAAGCCTTTAACTTAGAGTCCTCCTCATAAGTTCTTGTTCTTTTAACATCACCATTACCGAGAATGAGTATCTTATCAGAAAGACGAAGGCAATACAAACGTAACTTTGAACTTAAAGCAGGTAAAGCAACAACCGAATCTGACTCTCGTCCCTCGCGGCGAAAGTATCGCTCGAGAGCACCGGTTCGGGCTATGCGACTGACAATCGCAGCTATTCGAGTATAATCTTCATTGTAGTCCGAATCATTTATGAATTTAGCAACAAACTTTTCAAATTCGTTGTCAGCGTCACGGAGAAATTGCAGAGTGTAGAGAGTGCAATTTTCACCTTCACCGATTAGATAGAGTTCTATTTCACTCATAGTCGTATTCATTGCTTTATTACTATAACGCAAAGGTACGACAAATATTTCACTTTTGAATGAAATATTGATAAATTTTTCAGAGGACACCGCTAATGGTGTTGCAGACTCCGTTTCTTCACAAGGTCGCTTTACCGCTACACAGTTTTGGGCTTCTTTCAGAAGCTTTTGTGTTTGGTTGTGGCCATGCGGTGTGCGTTTGGTGGGGGCGCGGGTGCGTCCGCGATGCGGGCGTGGTTGTTGGGGAGGAATGTTACCACACGTTGTGGCCACCTACGGTGCCCTTACGTGTGGCTATGCATGTTCGACGGTGAAACCGTCGGAGCCTACGGCGGGGATTGGGGATATGCGTTTTCGGGGTCTGTGGCGGGGATTGTTAAGGGGTTGGCGTAGCCTTCGCGGTGGAGCCGCGAGAGAGAGAGAAAGATGCGGAAAATGCATAGCGGGGATTGGCGCAACGCGATAACCCGAAGATGCCCGGCCGCCAATGCCCGAAGGGTATGAGTAAATGATGAGGTCGAAGCGAACAAATACAACCCATAAGTTGTATTATCGAAAGAGATTTCGTATCTTTGCGTCAAAATTTGAGACCATGACTTTTGATGATATTACAGAAGACGGAAGGCTTTGGGCTGTCAGATATGATGGTGAGGAGGACAACTGTCTTGATTCGTTGTTCGACCAATGGAATGATGTCGCTTGGTTAAGAGCATTCTTCAAGGCTAACTCAAAGGACTTGGAAGACTATTTCAAGATTACCAACATCAACGATGCGATTAGACGCACCATTGATGACAGCGAGCAACTTGAAGCCATTATAATGGATATTTCACCGGAGGCGAATCTCGACCTTATATTCCGTCCGCTGAGTAATAGTCGGATTGCCGAATGCCTGCTTGGCAAGGAGAAAGCACGATTGAAAAATCTCGTGGGTCGCTCGTCATGGCTGCGCATCTATGCCATAAAGTTGGCTAAAGGCGTTTATGTGGTGACAGGTGGTGCTATCAAACTGACTGCCACGATGCAGGAAAGAGAACATACTGCTACCGAACTCGCAAAGATTGAGAAAGTCAGGAATTTTCTCCTTGACGAGAGAATTGTTGACGATGAGAGTTTTATTGAATATATTGCCGAACTTTAATACTTGTGACTATGAAAGAGATACAGAATCGGCTGTCGGCATACGCATCAGCCACGCCATCTAAATGGAGAGAGAAAGCCGAAGCGCGGTTGGCTAACAAGGAATGGCTGCGTTACTCCCAGAGGATTGCCATGATGATGCTTGATAAGATGGATGAACTTGGACTGACTCAGAGGTCAGTAGCCGAGCGCATGGGTTGCTCTCAACAATATGTTTCAAGAGTGCTGAAAGGAACTGAAAACCTGTCAATCGAAACCATCAGCAAGATTGAAGCTGCTCTTGGACTTCAGATTTTAGAGCAGGTGTTCATATCGCGATAGTTCACAAGGTCGCTTTACCGCTACACAGTTTTGGGCTTCTTTCAGAGGCATTTGTGTCCCGTTTGGGGCGGTTTGTGCGCCCGCGATGCGGGCTTGGAGGGGGCGGAGGGGATGTTACCACACGTTGTGGCCACCTATGGAGGACACAACGTGTGGCTATGCATGTGCGACGGTGAAACCGTCGGGGCCTACGGCGAGGGGTGTTGACGTCGGTTCGGGTGGCGAGAGGAACAAACGCAAAAAGCCCCCTACGGAGGCGTCCGTGAGGGCTGTATATATTGTGAGAGAAGTTTATTATATGATTAATTTGTTATACTTCTCTTCAAAGGTCTTATCGAATATGCCTTATGATGTGGGTCTGCTATGGCATTATATCCCACATTATCAGGGATAGTAAAAAAAATGAATGGTCCGCGGCTCTGATACCAAGAGTTAGTATAAAACCATCCTCTTTCGCCGGGAGCATTTCCACTGCCTGTATAATTGATGCTACCTGACATAGGCCAATAGAAGTATCTGTCATTAAAAGTTGATCTAAATCTGGCAAGATTTACATTATTGTAAAGTAGAAAACATTCATTTGTGCCTTGCCAAATATATGATGCAAGGTAATGACTGGGATCTGCCCATTGATCACTAGTGGTGTAAGTACCTGTGCTTGGGTATAATGACATTTCTCCATCTGAATCATTAATCAAACGACAATAATAAACGAGATCAAACATTTCTTTTTCTGTAGGAGTAATCCATTCTTCTCCCCATAAAGCGGTTGCTGCATCATATTTTGCATCGCCGGGAGTCCATGATTCAATATTGTCATTTGTAAAAGTTGATGTTTCTCCTATGTGAAATAAATTATGAGGGTTGGTATATCCCCAAGCAAAAAGCTTTCCATAATCTGCTATTTCTTTAGCTCCCACATTGTATGCAGCCCATTTTTTTGGCATACCGAGGTCTATCGCAATACGTGGGTAATTTGCACTTTTGTTTAGGTCTGTTAAGTCGGCAACGACATAATCGCCTACGTTATAGTCTATGTCTGCCGAAGCCATAACCTCCCATGTGTATTCATCGCCCCACGGTTGATTTACGAAATAGCCATAGCCGTCTGCGTCAACTTTGGATCTGCGGTGAGTTTGTTTGTCTTCTGCGACCAACGGATATGCTGTGCCATCTTCTTTGTCATACGACAGCAATTCTATTTTCAGTTTCTCGTCTTTTTTGATGCTGCCGTCCGTGTCACCTGATACTTGGCGTATTATATAGGCTGTAAGTATTTCATTGGCTTTATAACCCGTACGTCCGAATTCCCCGACTTCCAAAAATTGATCTTCATCATCCTCATTGCCTAACTTAAGTGAAATTTCTCCCTCAGACCAGGAGGCACCTCGCACTTTCAACACCGAACCGCCGGGAATATTGTATATAAAACCACGGAGCATCAGCTTATATACAACCGTGTGAGGATGATTGAAGCGCATCTCATGGTCATGTTTCAGATTATAATCTTCGAGATGGTCTGACCAGTATTCTTGATACTGAATGGAGCCGTCCTCGCCTAACACATGTTCGGCGTACTTCAAGTGTTCTGTGTTGCCGTTGCTTGTCTGAATTTGGAATTTTGTTTTGAAATACTCTGAGTTGTCCTCTACATTAAGGTTGTCTCCGTTTGGAAAAACATATATAGCCTTGCCGCTCCAATGTTCCCAATTGGGTATATAGCCTTGATGTACAAACACAGTCCTTTGGGTGCCCTTGCCGGTGTTTGCCACAAACTCATAGTATTCTTTGGGGTCATTCATTGATTCGTCAGGATAAAGGCGGATTATATCGCCCTCATCCCATAGCATCTTCAGGTTTTTGTCAGCATCTTCGTGATAGCTCACACGGGATTGGGGCTCACCCAAAACCGCAGTGAAGGAATAGACACATTCATCTTCTGAAGGGTCTATGATTTCATCATTTTCCGAACATCCCACAAGAAAAATGCCGGCTAAAATCGAGAGTATATAAAGATATATTTTCATTGGCCAAAGGAAATTTTTGTTCAGAACATTGCTTTATAGATATAGTCATACAGCGTACATGTCACCGTCAGTTCCTCGATTGAGAAGTGCAGGTTTATGTCGGTGACAAAGCGCACGCGCCCGTTGTGCTTTTCGTTGAAGGCTTCTTTGAGGCTGCCTGAACGCGTGATGATGCCAGTCTCCTTATATTCGGTCTCGCTGGGCTTGTTTGTGAGAACTACATATTGTATTTCAAAGCCGGCTTCGTTGTCGGGAATGTCGGCGGGATCGGCCGGAATAAAGAAACCGGGTTTATTGAAGAGTTTGGTAGGCTGTCCGTCGGCGGGTGTTTCGCCGACGATTACAGCTCGTGGGGTGACATAATCTGCTATGGAGTCAATTTTGTAGTCCGGTATTGAGGCTTCGGTGTCAACAAAATTGAGATATGGTGTCATGTCGAGAGGTTCTTCTTTGGTATACATTCCAGTTTGGTTATACCATTTGTCGTCCGACATGGAATATTCTGCTTTTTTGTATACGCCCCATATTTTGAATGAGATTATCAGGAATCTGCATTCCTGATAATCACCGGGAGCGCCATGTTCGGGGTCATAAAGGATTTTGTCGGCGGTAGCCACTATGTCGTAGCGGTTTGGCACCGGGTGAAAAGTGAGTGTTACACGGCCATTGCCGTCTCGGGCTGCTTCGCCTGATAGAACGCCATTGGCTATGCCAACAGTATCAGTGGCTTCATAAAATGGGTCGAGGCCTGTACGACATTCGTATGACAAAACAGACATACCGTGTTCATCGCAACCACAAACTGTGAGATATGGATTTTCTTCATGCGAGGGTTCGGTTGGAGCCCAACCATGAAATGTCATTTGGCCGTTCATTGGCCAGTATTTCAGCGGAGAGTAAGTCCATTTGAATCCGTCATAGCTTACTATCTGCCGGTTCATAAAGTTTGGAGAGAAAGGTGAAGCGTCTGCTTGCTCTTTGTAGCAAGCAAACACTTCAATCTCGTTGCCTTTCACGAAGCCCATGTTGTCCCATGAGCTTCGTGAAAGGGGTGATTCGTCAGGCCACTCATGGGATGCGGAAAAACACAGCACATTCCCTACGGGCTGTTCTTCGGCAGATTCGGAACAGCTGACGAAAGCGGCGGCCAATAGAAAAAGAGCTATCTGTTTTGTCGTCATCATGAGGGGTTTGCGAAAATGTTAAAATGTTATTGATTCCCAATTGGTGATTGTGCCATCTGTCCAGTCGGCAACTCCTGCTTCGAGTTTAACAGATGTCAGACCGACTTTAAGCAGGAAGTTGTAAGCCATGCCGGCAGTGAAGGAGATGGCAGGTATTTGAACCGATGCCTCGTTCACGATTTCAATGGCTTCGTCTTTCAGCTTAGAGTCTTTTGTCGAAACTGTGTATTTAATGTAAATTGTACCTCCATCTGTTTCGGCATTACTGTCAGCTCCCGTTTCAAACGGGATGAACATTATGTAGCCGTTATCGCCGGTAAGATTAGTGGCTTCTTTGGCATTACTACCTGTGAGCGAATATTTACCCTCAATAAAGTTAGAAGAGTCAAGCGTATAAGCCTTTTCGCTATAAGTAACTTCGGACCATGCGCCGGAATTGAGGTTTAGAGTGCCTGCGGTACCGAACTTCATTGCGGAGAATTTAATCTCGTTGATGGTAACGGTTGTGTTATCATCGAGGGTGATGTCATCACTTCCGTCAACCACAACCTTCCACTGGAAGTTGACGCGTGAAAGTGCGTGCTTGAAGTTCAGCTTAACCTGGGTGGCGCTTGATTCTGGCTTCGTGACATCTATAATAGCTCCGTCTTCAACCTTAGTGTCGGCATAGAGTAGGTCAATAAGATCGGATACATTTTCAGGTAACACGAATTTAAGAGTGGGGTCGCCGGCTGCATCATTTGCAGAGAGGGCGGTGATGCCAGAGGTTGCTGTAGTCGGTGTTGCGGTATAGGGAGCGTATGCGAAGAATGAAATTTTTTCATTTGCGTTGTTGGGCCAGTACTTTACAGGTGAGTATGTCCACGCTGATGTCTCAGTAGAGTAAGTCACCTGTTGGTTGTACATGAAGTTCGGAGTCGCACTTTGGCTGTAGTTGTCTGTCTTGGTGTAATATGCCATTACACCAAATCCATTCTCGCTTTTCTGAAGTGCGTCGGTATTGATGACGCTACCGCGCGAAGCAGGGTTCTTACCGATGTAGGTGCCGAACGCGATGGCGTTGTCACTGAGTTGGTTGTCAGCGGTAACCAACTCTTCTTCTTGAGAGCAACTGCTCATCGAGACAGCTGCGATGGCTGCAAAGGCCATAAGAAACTCTCTGGATTTCATACTGTTACGAAGTTTTGATTGTATTGAAATAAATTTGTTGTAGAAAAATTTTGTCATTTTTTAGGATGTCAAATCGGTATGTCGACCACCACCTCATCCCAGTCCTCTACCCAGGCGTCAAATCCCCAGTCGTCGCTGCCGCCGGGGGGGAGTGGCGGATCAAGAGTGAGTTCAAGATATAAATCGAGTTCATCGCCGCGCCTGCCGGGGGGAGGCGTGGCCTCTTTTATCAGGTCGCCGACTGGCATGGAGTAGGTCATTACCGTAGATCCATCGGCAAGAAGCACCTGAAATTCGAGCACGTTTTCTTCGGGTGTACCGGTATGATTTCCGGGCAGGCCGAAACATCGGATGTCGGCAGTTACTGTGCCGTTGTCGGGATTTTCAGCCGACCTTGAGCGAGCCCAATCATTTGACTCGATAAGATGCGTGACAGTCACTGAGTTATCGTTAGGCTCATCGGCGGCAAAACGTCGTCCGGAAGCAAGCCCGCTGATGCCGCCTCGCGCCGAACTCAGGTTGCTGATGTTTTCGGTTTGAATCTTCACATGCAGTGTGTAGATGATGTTTTTGGGGTACAGAGTGCCGATCACCTGAGTTTCCGCGCGCGATGCATCGGGCGAAGTCTTTACATGGTCGGTCATAATCGTGTCTACGGCAAGCCATTCCGGTTGGGCGGCTATAATCTCGTCGGAGGCAGCTCTGACGGCATACCATCTGCTGGTCGGAGCCTGCACGGCATACGCCTCGGCAGTTTCCGCCGTTTCCAGACCTCGGAAGCCGACAAAACTGAACTCGTCTTCAGTGAGATTGAACACGGTGGCCCAATGGCGCCCCTGAGACAGCCGTGGCGTGACGTAAGCGATGTTATTGTCGATCGTATGAACCCGCTCGCCCGTCTCTGTGTGGTGGCAAATGACAGTCATGCCCGTAGGAACATCCTTTCCGTACTGACTCCAGTCAACATTGAGCCGTATCTGTGAATCGACCTCTTCTTCCGCCTCGGGGTAAAAGTGGATAGTTGCATCGCACGATGTCAGCAGTAGCAACAGGGCGGCGATGGTGGCGAATATGTTGTGCAGTCTTACCATTTCATCCACCTCCTTCCTTTCCGGTCAACGTAGAATTTGTAAGAGAGGGTAAGTCCGGCGCGGGTGATGCCCCAATATGTGCCGGCACTGCGCGAATATTCAGCACCGTTGCGCCCGGTGTTATGATATTTTACCCATTTGTAGTTGATATATCCGGCACCAATCTGTGCCTCCAGGCCCCACCGACGGGCTTTGTCGAGGTGGAACGCGTAGCCGTAGCCTATGCCTAAGCCGAAAGCGGCATGGTTGGGGTCCTGGTATCTCCAGTCGCCGTTCAGACTCACGTTGAATCCGGCAACAGTGGAGTGGACTCCGAAGTAGTGCCCCTCTCCGGCATCTTTGAGCCAATAGCGCACCTCGGGCTGTACGGCAAGCAGACGTATGCGCCAACGGTCGGTGATGTCATACGGAGAATACCATACGGGCACGTCAAGGCTCCAGTGCGGCCACAGCTCAACCTCAAAGCCGAGATTGGCGCAGAGGGCAAGGTCGCCTAAAAGGTTTGTCTTTATGGCGAAGAAGCGTCGTCGCCGGTTTGGTATCGGTAAGGGTTTAATGTCGGGAGGCGTAACCGGCAGGTCAAGCGAAAGTTCGGCCGGCGGCAATGTGACGTGATACCTGATCCATTTAGTGTCGTAGTCAACGAGCACTGACGCGCGGCGCAGGTATGGCAATACGTTGTCGCGCATCGAACTATAGGGTAGTCCGCCGTCAAGTTGCTTCAGCCGGTATTCGCGGGTGTTCGGATTGAGTAGCTCCGTCTCATCGAGAAAGCGAAGCACGACCTCAGCGTATGGTATCGAGCTGTCCTCGGTGAGCATCAGCCGCATACCCTCCCAGTCTTCGGGAATGGTGGACACGGCATAGATGCTGTCGGGGAACGAATAGCGCGACTGCAGTATCTTGATGAAGGCCTCGGCGCGTCCGGCGGCAAGTCGGACATTGTTCTGATAGGGGCCTTCGGGCGATGCCGTTCCGACAACGGTGATTCGCTCAACCTTCATGCGTGGATTGAGCACCATTGAGTCAATTTCAGTGAGTACCTTTTCGAGCTTAGCATCGTTGCCGTGATAGTCATTGTCAACGTTTATGAGGTTGACCTTGAAGTCAATCCGGCCTCTCGCTTGCGCCGAAGTGATGGTGGTGTCGGAAACGACTGCGGAGTCACGTCCCTGCGCTGATGCACCGAAAGAGGCGATGAGCAGAGCGAGGGATGAAAGCAGGCCGGCAATATGTAGTCTCTTGAATGTCATAGGCGGTAGAGATTAAAGAACCGAGGCCGACAGTTAGAGACTTGCTCCATATCCCGGAGGGACATGGGGCGATGCGAACACCGATATATATGGTTTGGAAGATTGGAGTGGGTTAAATGCGAAGGAGATGCTTTTGCTATGTGAGCGCAGTGAATACCCCCCCAATTAATATTTTGATAAACAGTGGGTTATGGCCGTTATGGGCGCTTGATGCCCTTTCGTTGAGACAGGTAGACGCAACGAAAGCTTCCACCTTATTGTCGAAAGAATTTCGGATGGTGAAGTTCGGTAAAATAGCATCAACATTTCTGAGTTTTTCGGTCATCAAGATTCACTTAAAATATCCCACACAATCAGCTGTCAAATCAGTCAGATATGGACAGCACAGTGCAAAACTATATTTTTTTGCGTTCGTATCCAAACGATTTCCGAAAAATCTTCAAAAATTTAACATTAAATAGAATTAGCTGATGCGGCGCGAGCCTCAGGCGCCCCTGCAAAAAATTGCTTGTGTTTAAATAGTTTAACAATACTGTGCAGGGTTGTTGCCCATAGTCGGCGGTACATTTGCCCTATAATTTAATCTCTCACAGTTATGGGCAAGATAAACACTTCCGACATCATTTTTGCCACTATCACTCAGCGTGGCAGGCAGATAGGCTCGTTCCGTCTAAGCGGTCTTGAATCGTTTGCAGAGATTATCAGAGCCGTCAGACGACTTTCGACCGGGGCGATAGGACTCGTCACGGTCACTCTCCGCAACGGTACTCAGGGGTGGCTTCATACGCGTTCGATAATGTTAAGTCCGGCGCCCGAGCGTCCGGTACAGCTTTGCTTTGCATTTTAATCTCTAATACTCGCCTCGGGCCGATTCGTCGCGCCGGGGCTTGAAACACACACAGGGCCGGTGGCGTAGAATGTATTTGTCGAGGGCGGTTCTACGTCAGTTTACCGGTTCAGAACAGTGTGAGTTGCTCCGGAGGGAGCAGGCGGAAACTCATGCGGTGGAGGGGGGAGGGGCCGTACTCGGCGATGGCGCGGCGGTGAGCCTTGGTCGGGTAGCCTTTGTTGATGTCCCACCCGTATTGCGGGTGGAGCGCGGCGAGGTGGCTCATCTCTTCGTCGCGGTGGGTCTTGGCGAGAATGGATGCGGCCGCAATGTTGCCGAAGCGTGAGTCGCCTTTGACGAATGTTGCATAAGGTATATCCCTGAACGTGGTGAAGCGGTTGCCGTCGACGATAATTGCGCCCGGAGTTACTGACAATGCTTCGAGGGCGCGGTGCATGGCCAATATGGAAGCGCGCAAAATGTTGATCCGGTCAATCTCTTCGGCAGAGACAATGCCGACAGCCCAAGCTACCGCTTCTGACTCGATTATGGGGCGAAGGCGGTCGCGGGCCGACTCCGACAAGCGTTTAGAGTCGTTGAGCAGAGGGTGGTGGAAATCGTCGGGCAAGATTACGGCGGCGGCATAGACAGGGCCGGCAAGGCATCCGCGTCCGGCTTCGTCGCAACCGGCCTCAAGCACGTCTGCGACATGGCAAGTAGGGAGATATGTCGCAGGGTTATTCGACATAGCCGTAGCCGAACCCTATACGGTCGACGAGATACATGGAATTGTGGCCGATTTTACTTTTCAGGCTTCTGACGAGCCGATCGATCATGGCATCGTCAACCGTCGGCTCTTCGGGCCAAAGATTGTCGAAGATTACGTCGGCATCGAGCGGAATGGTGTCGCCGTTGATGCTTGCCGTTTTGGCCTCGGTGTCGAGCCTGAGTCCGTGGTGGAGTATGACGGCCGGTTTTGACGGCGCCGACATGCGTTTACGCCGGAGGAGCGCGTTGACCCTGGCCGTCAGTTCGCGCATTGAGAACGGCTTGAGGAGATAGTCATCGGCTCCGAAGTCGAGGCCGTTGATGATTGATTCCTCGCATTCGACTGACGAACAGAATATGAGCGGGATCTTAGCCGTGGCTGTACGCTGTTTGACGTATTGGGCGAGCCGCATTCCGTTGACGGTTTCGGAAGCTACGTTGATAATGTAGAGGCAGTAGATTGAAAGGTCATGGTCAAAAGCCTCGTCGCACGAATTAAACACGTCGACTTTGTAGCCTTCATGTTCGAGGTTGAACTGCATCAGCTCACACCCCATCATATCGTCGTCAAGAATCAGTATACGGCGATCTTCCGAAGACAGTTCGGCTTCGGTTTTGTTGGGTTTGGCTGATCTTTTTCTGAAGAATAGGGTCATTTGGGTCTCAATGAATGGGGGAAATACTTCCCGTTATCACTAATGCAAATATATTAAGGTAAGAGTAAATTAACAAAATATTTATGTAATTTGTGTCGGCACTGTGTCTGAAACGTCACAATGTGAGAGGTTTGTAATAATTGTAATGAAAATGCTATTTGTTAGTAATTGAAATGATTTTGTTTTCGGCGTGGCGATGAGAGGGGCTGCCTATAGCATTCCCTGCTCAACCATTACGCAGACACGCTCGATAATGGCATCCTCTTCGTTCTTGTCGGGTTGGTATGACGATTTGAGGTTGACCCCGAAGAAGCGTCCGAATGTCTGCCAGAATCCGGCGCGGAAAGTGCCGAGAAATGCTTTTAATATCGAATAGCTGCTTTGGTTGGTCTCGCGGTTGATGAGCTTGACGAGCATCTTGCCCTGTGACTTGGTAAATCTTTTCAACTGGGGCTTGTATTGCTCAAACACCGCCTTTTCCATGTTCGACAGATGCTCCTCGCGCTCCTTCTGGGTGGGGAAGGTCTCTATGTATTCGTAGGTCTCGAGCAGTGTCTCCGAAATAAGTTTGGCGTAGGGAAGCGTGCGCTTTACGTCGCGGACGGTGCGCCAATAGAACTGCTCCTGCTTTTTATTCTTGAATTTCAGGGGCGGAAAGACCGTGATATTGTTGAGAACGACCATTATGGCCGTGTCGCCCTCCTCCGTTACGAAGTGGTACTTGCCTTTGGCGAGTTTCTGTTGGGGATTAGGAGGCACAATGTTGGCCGCTCCGCCGGTTGACTGGGCAACGGCGGAGAGCATAGACATTAAAGCCACGAATATTCCCAATAAAACTCTCATATATATAATAACGTTTCAGAGGCCAAAAGATTGCGTGGCGTTGACAAGGGAAGAGCTTTTGAGGCTCAGCCGCGGTGGTCGGCGTGCGGATAGTCGATGGTGTAATGCAGTCCGCAAGACTCTTTGCGCTCCATGGCTTGTCGCATAATCAGATAGCCGACGTTTATAATGTTTCGCAGCTCGCAGATTTCGCGGCTTGCGGTCGATTGCTTAAACAGTCGTTCGGTCTCTTCGTATAGGATGTCGAGCCGGTTCCAAGCGCGTTTGAGGCGCAGATCGCTTCTTACTATGCCTACGTAGGCCGACATGATTTGTCCGACCTCCTTGATGCTTTGGGTGATAAGCACCATCTCTTCGGGTATGCGGGTGCCTTCGTCGTTCCATTCCGGCACATCGTTGCGGAACTGGTAGCGGTCTTTGACCTCCATGGCATGACGGGCGGCAGCGTCGGCGTAGACCACCGCTTCAATCAGCGAGTTTGATGCCAGACGGTTGCCTCCATGCAGTCCGGTGCAGGAGCATTCACCTACCGCGTATAGCCGTTGGATTGACGATTGCGCGTTTGTGTCGACTTTGATGCCTCCGCACAGATAGTGGGCCGCGGGAGCTACAGGGATATAATCTTTGGTGATGTCGATGCCGAGCGAGAGGCACTTCTTATATATGTTGGGGAAGTGGCGCTTGGTCTCTTCGGGGTCTTTATGGGTAACGTCGAGATAGACGTGGTCGTCGCCGTGAAGCTTCATCTCTGAGTCGATGGCGCGGGCAACAATGTCGCGCGGTGCGAGCGACAAACGCGGATCATATTTGTGCATGAACTCCTCACCCTTAAGGTTGCGGAGCACAGCACCGTAACCGCGCATGGCTTCAGTGATTAAGAATGAAGGGCGGTCGCCCGGATGATAGAGGGCAGTGGGGTGAAACTGTATGAACTCCATGTCTTTTACCGTTCCCTTTGCGCGATAAACCATGGCAATTCCGTCGCCCGTCGATACGAGCGGGTTGGTAGTGGTGGTGTAGACAGCTCCGACACCGCCGGTGGCCATCAGTGTGACGCGCGACAGAAAAGTGTCGACTTTGCCCGTAGTGGGGTTTAGCACGTATGCGCCGTAGCAGGTGATGTCAGGGGTACGTCGGGTGACCACTTTCCCCAGATGATGCTGAGTGATAATCTCTATGGCGAAGTGGTCTTCAAAGATGTCAATATTGGGGTTGGCTTTGACGGCTTCGATAAGACTTTGTTGAATTTCGGCCCCGGTGTTGTCCTGATGGTGCAAGATGCGGAACTCCGAATGGCCGCCTTCGCGGTGAAGGTCGAAATTCCCGTCGGGATTCTTGTCAAACTCTACTCCCCACCGGATAAGTTCTCTGATTTGTCCGGGAGCTTCGGTCACAACCTTCTCCACGGCCACCCGGTCGCTGAGCCAGTCGCCGGCTATCATCGTGTCTTCGATGTGCTTGTCGAAGTTGTCAACCTTGAGATTAGTAACTGAAGCTACGCCTCCCTGGGCAAAGTAGGTGTTGGCTTCTTCAAGTTTGGTTTTACATATTAAGGCAACGCGGCCGGTGCCGGCCACTTTAAGAGCGAAACTCATTCCGGCAATACCGGAACCGATCACCAAATAGTCATATTCGTATGTCATAATCGCAGTAAGATAAACCGACCTGCAACTGTGTAGATCATTTACTGCTGCAAAGGTACACATAAAGAGGATAATAACGTCGCGGAGCGATTAAAAATTTTTTCTAAATCTGCGCGCAACCAATCCTCCCTCGACCGTCGAAGGCCGACGAATATGAATATTTGACACACCGGCGGCTGAATCCCATAGGTGTGGCGTTAACATATATTATGGGACAGGCTCTTAATATGGGCCTCCGGGCAAAATGCCGGGGCCGGGACCGGGATTACCGCCGGGACCTGGGCCTGGGTTTCCGGGATTGGCTGGGCCTGGGCCAATAGGTCCGCCCAGACTGCCTCCTATGACAGGACCTCCGGGGCCTGAGTTAAAATCGGTGCCAAACCATAGGGAGTCAAGCCCTGTGCACGACGATAGCCCTGCAGATGCGGCTGTCACGGCTATTGCCAATAATATCCTCTTAAAAATCTTTCGTGTGTTCATAATACTGTCAATTTCTTATTACAACAAATTCATGGCTAATTTTTCTTTCGTCGCCTTGAATTTTTTTCTTAACCCGGGCTTGATCGAATATAGAATCGCATTATCGATTAAAAAGGAACCGTTAGAATAAATGCCGGGTGCATTAGTTTGGCATGATTTTTGTATCTTTGCAAAAATATATAATTTAAAAGAAAACTATAATCCAAAGATATTCAAGAGTTATGTCAATAGATGTGATAATAGCGGAGGCTGTCGCCCGCGCAGTTAAGGCTCTCTACGGAGTAGATGCCGATCCTGCTTCGATAGTTCCGCAGGCCACGAGGAAAGAATTTGAGGGAAACCTCACGGTGGTGGTATTTCCATGGGTAAAAGTGGCCCGTAAGTCGCCGGAGGCTGTCGGAAAAGAGATTGGCGATTGGTTGGCCGAAAACGAGCCCGCAGTAAGCCGATTCAATGTGGTCAAAGGGTTCCTAAATATAGTTATTGAGCCGACTTATTTCACTTCGATGCTTCGGCACATTGATGCTACCGAAAATTTCGGCATGACAAAAGCTTCGCCTGACAGTGAGCTATACATGGTGGAATACTCGTCGCCTAACACCAATAAGCCTCTCCATCTGGGCCATGTGCGCAATAACCTACTGGGATTCAGCCTGTCGCGCATACTGCAGGCCTGTGGCTACAATGTGGTTAAGACCAACATAGTCAATGACCGAGGCATCCATATCTGCAAGTCGATGTTGGCATGGAAGAAGTGGGGCGAGGGCATCACTCCTGAGAAGGCAGGCAAGAAGGGCGACCACCTTATCGGCGACTTCTACGTACTGTTTGACAAGCATTATAAGGCCGAGCTTAAGGAGCTTACGGCTAAATATAAGGCCGAGGGCATGGCCGAGGAAGAGGCCCAGAAGAAGGCTGAAGTAACCTCGCCTTTGATGCTTGAGGCTCGCGACATGCTACGCCGTTGGGAGCAGAAAGACCCCGAAATTCGCTCGCTTTGGCAGATGATGAACGAATGGGTCTATGCCGGATTTGACGAGACGTACAAGCGCATGGGCGTGGACTTTGACAAGATTTACTACGAGTCAAACACTTATCTCGAAGGCAAGGATAAGGTGCTTGAAGGCCTGGAGAAGGGCATAATGTACCGCAAGGACGACGGATCTGTATGGGCTGACCTTACTGATGCCGGGCTGGACCACAAGTTGCTGCTCCGTAGCGACGGCACCTCAGTCTACATGACGCAGGACATAGGAACCGCTAAGCTCCGCTATCAAGACTATCCCATCGACAAGATGATTTACGTTGTGGGCAACGAGCAGAACTACCACTTCCAAGTGCTCTCGCTCCTGCTTGACCGCCTTGGCTTCAAATGGGGAAAAGATTTGGTGCATTTCTCCTACGGAATGGTCGAACTGCCCGAGGGCAAGATGAAAAGCCGTGAAGGTACAGTGGTTGATGCCGACGATTTAATGGACGAGATGATACAGGGGGCGCGCGATGTGGCCGCTGAACGCGGGCGTGGCGATATGTCGCCCGAAGAGTCAGAGGAGATTGCCCGTATTGTAGGCCTGGGTGCGCTTAAGTATTTCCTTTTAAAGGTGGATCCGCGCAAAAACATGACTTTTAACCCTAAAGAGTCTATCGACTTCAACGGAAACACGGGCCCTTTCATCCAATATACTTACGCACGTATCCGTTCGGTGCTCCGTAAAGCGGCCGAAGCAGGATACCGTCCCGAAGGTTACGATATGGTAGAGCCTAACGATAAAGAAATAGCCCTAATACAGCACCTTTCCGATTTCCCGAGTGTCGTTAAGGAGGCTGGGCGCACATATTCTCCCGCTCTTATAGCCAACTATGTCTACGACCTTGTTAAAGAGTACAATCAGTTCTACCACGATTACAGCATATTGAACGAGCCTGACGAGTCGGTACGTTCGCTTCGTCTGGCACTTAGTCATGCGGTGGCCGAGGTGGTGAAGAACGGAATGTGGATGCTCGGCATAGAAGTGCCCGAACGCATGTAAATACAACATTATTTAACATCTTACGCCTTACACAATGTGGCGTATAACCGTTTAATAGTTAAACCAAACACTTTATATTAATATGAACAACTATCAAATGAACCCTTATGGGTCGTCTGCTCTTGACATGGAAGTGTCGCAGGTTATGAAGCGAGTTTATCTTAAAATGTTTCTGGCTCTACTCGTTACGTCTGTGGCGGCCTGGGTATGTACAACAATACCAAACGTCCCTGCGTTTTTGGTGACACACAGATGGGTCTATTGGGGCCTTCTGATCGTCGAGCTGCTGATGGTGTTCGGCATAACCGGTGCCGTGCGCAAAATCAGCTCCCCAGTGGCGTCGTTGCTGTTCTACGCATTCGCCATAATTAACGGAGTCACATTTTCATTGATATTCCTCGCTTACACTCCGGTGTCTATATTCAAGACGTTCTTGATTACAGCCGGTGTGTTCGGCGCAATGAGTGTCTACGGCTACTTTACCAACCGCGACTTGACAAAGATTGGCAACTTCCTTTTTATGGGTCTGATAGGCCTTATCATTGCGAGTCTGGTCAATCTGTTTTGGGCCAACAGCACACTTGAATGGATTGTTTCTATAGCCGGCGTGATCATCTTCATAGGACTGACGGCGTGGGACACGCAGAAGATTAAGCAGATGGCGCAGTATGGCGGTGGCGGTCTTGAATTATCGCGACTTGCCACTATTGGCGCGCTGAGCCTGTATCTTGACTTCATCAACTTGTTCCTGTATCTGTTGCGTTTCTTTGGAAACTCACGCAATTAAGTGAGTACTTTATAAATGAATACCGGGTAAATCTGTCGTCTGGCCGATTTGCCCGGTTTGTTTTCGCGGTCACATTTCTGTGTTGCAACCATATTTGTTAAAATACTTTGAATCGGGAGAATCGTCAAGGTATAATTTTTAAATTTTCGGGGCAAGTGCTATCTTTGCAGTTACATTCAGAAACAAGATAATTTGAGACGATCTCATCTATATATAATACTTTTGGTGCTATTGTGCGCGCTTAGCGCCGGTGCGGCAACGAAGCCGACTCCGCAAATTCCTGAGGATGAGCCTGATGCCAATGGCGAACTCCCTGACTCAATTGTGGAGGTTGCCGAGCGCACGTTGGTCAGCGACATCGATTCCGATTCGGTGGCGTTGGCTACTCTGCCGGTATGGCGTCCGAAAGAAAGTAGCAACTCGCTGATACGTAGGGAAAAAGTCGACATAGATAATGTTGTCAACTTTTCTGCCAAAGACTCAATGATTATGATTGGGCAAAACAGCGCGTTTATGTACGGTGACGGCGTTATTACGTATGGCGACATTAAACTTGAAGCCGCTGAAATATCGATGGATCTTAAAAACAACAACGTCTATGCTAACGGTGTTCCCGACTCTATCGGTGAACTTACCGGAACTCCGGTATTCTCCGACAACAGCGGTGAATATGAGTCAAAGACGATGAAATATAATATCCAGTCAGAGCGCGGATTCATTACCGACGTGTCGACTCAGCAGGGCGAAGGCTATCTTACGGGTGGCCAGACCAAGAAGATGGAGACCGGTGAATATTACCTTAAAGACGCTCACTATTCCACTTGCGATAATCCTACCGATAAGCAGCACTTTTGGTTTCAGCTCACTAAGGGAAAAATGACTCCCGGTAGCAATGTCGTTACGGGTCCGGCATATATGGTGCTTGCCGGACTACCTCTGCCGCTCGCCGTCCCATTCGGCTATTTCCCGTTTTCAAAAAGCTATTCGTCGGGTATTATATTCCCTACATTCGGCGACGACTATAACCGTGGATTTTATCTAAGCAACGGTGGTTATTACTTCGCAATTAACGACAATATAGACCTTGCGCTTACCGGCGAAATTTACACTAAAGGATCTTGGGGATTGAATGCGCAGTCGTCTTACGTAAAACGCTATAAATACAACGGTAGCTTTCGTATGAGCTATCTGACCACAATCTATGGCGAGAAAGGCAATCCTGACTACTCGAAGCAGACCAACTTCCAGTTTTTATGGAATCATTCGCAGGACTCGAAGGCTAATCCAAATATGACCCTGTCGGCAAGTGTTAACTTTACCACAAGCGGTTATTCGCGTAACGACCTTGGAAGCTATTATTCAAGTTCATTTACCGAAAACACTAAGAGTTCTACCGTAAATATGACTTATCGTGTGCCGAATTCAAAATGGTCGTTTTCGACCACTGCAAACCTTTCGCAGCGCACATCCGACTCAACACTTACCGTATCGTTTCCTAACCTTACTGTCACTATGTCGCAGATTTACCCGTTTAAGCGCAAACGCGCTATCGGGAAAGAGAAATGGTACGAAAAAATCAAGATGTCATATTCCGGCCAATTCCAGAACTCGTTGACGGCTAAGCAGGATGTATTCTTCCAAAAGAGCCTTATCAAAGATTGGCGCAACGGTATGAAACACTCCGTGCCGATTTCGGCGACGTTTAACATGTTGAAGTATATTAACCTGACTCCGTCTATATCGCTGAACGACCGAATGTACACAACCAAGGTGCGCCGCCAGTGGGATCCAGGAGCATCGGCCGAATTATGCGATACCACATACGGATTCTATAATGTCTGGGACTTTAACGCCTCAGTGTCGCTTGACACAAAAATATATGGTTTCTTCCAGCCAATGAAATTCCTGGGTGATAAAGTCAAGATGATTCGCCACGTATTGACTCCTACTGTGTCGTTTTCAGGTGCTCCTGACTTTTCTTCGTCATTTTTCGGATATTACGGCACATACGAGTATATGAATGCCAGCGGCGAGATGGTGCGAAGCAAGTATTCGATGTTTCCCACCGCATTGTACGGCGTCCCGGGACAAGGAAAGTCGGGCACTTTAAGCGTGTCGCTTGCCAATAATGTCGAGATGAAAGTTAAGTCAGACAATGACAGTACCGGCGAGAAAAAAATCTCGCTCATTGAAAACTTTACCGTATCGCAAAGCTATAACTTTGCCGCCGACTCAATGAACTGGAGTAACATCAACACGTCGTTGATGTTGCGTCTGACCAAGAACTTCAACCTTAACCTTAACGCCACTTGGGACGTATATACCTATCAGCTGTCGTCAACGGGTGCGCCTGTGCGTGTAAATGTCCCCCGATGGAAGGCCGGTAAGGGTATCGGTAAGCTGTCGAGCACGGGTACGTCATTCTCATATACGTTTAATAACAACACCTTCAAGAAAGGTAAGGATAAGGACAAAGATAAAAAGAAGAAAGGCGCTAACGACGACGAGGAGGAGGATTGGGGTGCCGATCAACGCTTTGACAATCGGCGAAACAACGGACATTCCCATGATGATAAAGAGCCTGAAATGGGCTCCGATGGTTATATGAAGTGGAGTGTGCCGTGGAGTTTCACATTTAATTATTCTGTCAACTACAGCTACGGTTCATTCAATAAGGAGAAACTCGAGTACAATGGGCGTATTACGCAAAATCTTAGCTTCTCCGGCAGCATTCAGCCTACTAAAAACTGGAATTTCGGTTTCTCGGCCAGCTATAACTTTGACACCAAGAAGATAGCCTACATGAACTGTAATCTATCGCGCGACCTCCACTGTTTTACCATGACGTCGAGCTTCATTCCTGTGGGCCCGTACAAGAGCTATAATTTCCACATTTCCGTTAAGTCGTCGCTTTTGTCCGACCTCAAATACGACAAACGCTCCTCTTATTCCAATGGTGTCACTTGGTATTGATGTCCAACTCTGTTTACAATTATTTTTAAAATCTACAGCCTATTTGCAAAATAAGGTTATATAATGCTATTGGCGTGACCTTTTATGCGCATTGCTTTGTTTCCTTTCAAAAGTCATAAATGACGGTCTCGATACCGAGATTGTTGTTAGGCGACTTTACTGCCGCTTAGGTATAAAGTCGGAGATTATTGACGCATGAATATTTAGTTAGAGAGTAATGATGTTTTAAGTTTTGAAGCCGTATGGCTTCTGCAGTGGATGTTTTTATAGACCCGATCAGGCTCGGCGGCTTCTCTGACCGCCGGGCCTGACGGCTATTCCTAGCATAGCCTCGTTGTCAAACTTTGCGTCTGTGTCAATAGAAAGAGGCTTAGTCAAAATGTAAAGACGATGCGACGGTGTGTCAAAATAGAATTATTGCATCTGAAAGATGCATAAAATGAATAGCCGGGGATTGGCGCACAGCGCCTATCCCCGGTTTAGGTTTGATAAAGAAATAAAAATCTGCAAAGATTTAACATTACAACATTCTAATTGTCAAATCCTTACAGATTTAAATCCATTTCCTAACTCTTTCCGGGCAAATCGGTCTACCGACCGCTTTACCCAATTTTAGGCTTCTTTCAAAAGCTTCTGAATTTTGACAAAGCCCCAAAACAATAACCGGAGATTGTCACCCAGCGACAACCCCCGATTAATTTATTGATCAGTGTCCCCTTTGGGGAATACCTGTTTTCTTATTCAGTATAGAATTTCAAAGTGTTGTTTTGAACCTTGTTGTTTTCCATCATTATGTTGATGAGGTTCTGCATTACGGCCTGGTTACCTAACTGCTGATTATAGCGGGCTGCGTATTCCTGATAGTTATAGGGGCGCGATTCATTGTCTACGCCTGTCACTGTGAATACGTATACGCCGTTGTCGCCTTGGACCAATTCTGAAATGGCATTTGGTGCGGCGGCGGTCGCCTTACCAATCAAAACCGGCTCCATACCGATACCTCTGATTGTGCTCTGTCCGAATGTCACATCGGTTGAGTCAACCTCTGCGCCGAGAAGCTGTGCGTAACCGGCTAAGTCAGTGGCTTTGCCGTTATAGTTAGCCTTCAAGTCGTCAGCCTTTTTCTGGTTACGTGCCTTAAGCGTATTTGTTGAAAGTACGTTTGAATCTGACAGAGGCGCGTATCCGGGTGCGATGATGTCGTTAAGTGCCACTACGATAAGATGGTCGTTCTGGTTATCTTCGAGAATCGGAGAAATTTGACCTTTTTTAGCTTCCATAGCCCAGCGCACTGCATTGCGTGAGTAGGGCACGTTGCCGATCATGTAAGTATCAGCTGTGATGGCAGCCGGGAGCAGTGTATAGCCTGCACTCATAGCCTTTTCCATTGTGAGCGAGTCAGCATTCTGGATAGTTCCGATGAATGCTTCAAGGTCATCGTTGAGCTTGTCGATAGTAGCTTCCGAAGGATATACTTTGTAGCTTACGGTTGCATAGTCGTATACTCTGACAGGAGCGCGTTTAGTGTTTACGCGGGCTATCTGAGCCATGTTGGCTGTGCTGTCTACGATGAAATATCCTGCCGGAGCGTTAAGCAGACGCTCTTTAACTTCATTGTCAGGAGCGGCTGCAAGTGTCTGCCAAAGATCGTCGGCTGAGTTGATTACGCCCGGCATGGCGGCTACTTCTGCAAATGCCACGCCTGAGTTAAGGGCGCGTAGTATTGAATCGCGTCCGGCGGCATCGCCCTGATAAGCGATAAGGTCAACGTTGATTGAGTCTACGGCCATCTTGCTGTCAATCAGCTTGGCGATGGTAAATTCATCGTTGATGTATGAAATCTGGCGAACAGAGCCCGGAACAGAGTCGGTCACGAATGTACGCAATAGCGGATTGCTGATGGCGGCCGCGGTGGTTGTCTGACGGTCGACTCCGAAGTTCACGTCACCGGCCACAGCTTCAAGGGCGGGAGTGTTTTGGAGAAGAATTATGACGGAGTCAACGAGCACCTGTGCCTCGTCCTTGTCCTCAACTGACGGTGCCACATTTACTACTATGTAGTTAGCGCGGCGCACCTCTTGCGGAACCTTGTACATGTTCTTGTCCTTATTATACTGGGCTTTGATGTCTGCTGAAGTAACTTCATACTGGTCGTTAGGCATCGAGCTGTAGTTCTTCTTGACGTATGCTATGTGCGAAGTAGAGGCGTTGCCGTCATAGAATGCCTTTGCGTCAAGTTCGTTTGCCACGAGCGCGCCGGCAAGCATATTCTGGAACTTTTGCATCTTCAAGAGCTGCACCATCTGCTCCTCTTGTTGTAGCCACAATGCTTTAAGCTGTTGTGCGGTCTCGGCGGGAACATTGTATTTAGCCGGATTGAAAGCCAGGTCATAAACTTCGTCGGGAGTGTTAGCTCCAATCTGGCGGGCCATCTGATACATATAAGGATGTGCCGATGCGCCGAGCATAGCTTTTGAAAGTTCGTCGTTTGTGACTTCTATGCCAAGGGCTTCGATTTCCTGATTGATAAGCTTCTCCTGAACCATTGAATTCAGCACTTCGGCCTGAAGCATGGCCGGATCGATGCGTGAAGCATTGTTCTGTTGTTGGATGCGCTGGTTGGCTTCTTCATAACGACGTGAGAATTCCTGAATGTCGATTTTGTCATCGCCTACTTTAGCGATTGTTGTACCTGTGCCGAACAGAGTGCGGCCTGAAGTGAAAAAGTCACCGACGATGAATGCCAAAAGGGCTAGACCCACGATGACGAGCAGCAGAGTTGATCTCTTGCGGATTTTTTCGAGTGTTGCCATTTATTGTTAGATGTATTAATATATTTCACTGTGTCGTAACGCGACTTACTGACCCAATCAATAAACTATTGGGGGTAAAATCGCACAAAGTTAGTAATTTTGGCGCATAATACGCAATTGGCAGAACATTATTTCACACTATTTTAAAAAACTCAACTCCATTAAAGCCTTAATTCGTCGTTTTTGGCTTTAATGGAGTCAGATTATGAGTTCACGAGTAGGTCTTCTTGCGGGATTGGCTTTAATTGCGTAGGCCGAATGCGTGCCGGATTTTGTCGACCATGTCGAGCTTCTCCCACGTGAACAGTTCCACGGTCAAAGTCTTTTCCTTTTCATATTTAGATGTGAACTTCTTTGTGACTGTGCGAGGTTCGCGCCCGACGTGGCCGTAGGTAGCGGTCTCCTGGTAGATGGGATTGCGGAGCTTTAGGCGTTTCTCGATTGATGCCGGGCGCATGTCAAACAGTTTGTTCACTACGGCTGAAATCTGCTCATCCGTCGTGTCTATTTTGGCTGTTCCGAAAGTGTTGACATTTATGCTGACCGGCTGCGAAACTCCGATGGCGTAGGCTACCTGCACGAGCACCTCTTTAGCAACGCCGGCGGCAACGAGGTTTTTGGCTATGTGGCGTGCCGCATAAGCCGCCGAGCGGTCGACTTTTGACGGGTCTTTTCCTGAAAATGCGCCCCCTCCGTGTGCGCCACGGCCTCCGTAGGTGTCCACGATGATTTTGCGTCCGGTCAGTCCGGTGTCGCCGTGCGGACCCCCGATGACGAATTTTCCGGTCGGGTTAACGTGAAGGACCAGGTCGTCGTCAAAAAGTGCTTTGACATTGTCGGGAAGCTTGGCCTTTACACGAGGCAGGAGTATTTCGGTGACATCACGGCGTATTTTTTCAAGCATCAAGCTGTCAGCGGCGTTCTGGTCCTTGACATCTTTACCGTCAGGCTCGATAAACTCTTCGTGTTGGGTGGAAATAACTATTGTGTGGATTCTTACTGGTCGGTTGTCCTGCCCGTATTCGACAGTGACTTGGCTTTTTGCGTCAGGTCGTAAATATGTCATCAAAATGCCTTCTCGGCGTATTGATGACAGCTCTTTGAGCAGCGTATGGCTTAGATCAAGCGGCAAAGGCATGTAGTTTGGTGTCTCGTCAGATGCGTAACCAAACATCATGCCCTGGTCTCCTGCACCTTGGTCGGCTTTACGGCGGCGTTCTACGCCTCGGTTAATGTCCGGACTTTGTTCGTGCAGTGCCGAAAGCACTCCGCAGGAGTTCCCGTCAAACTGCAGCTCGCTCTTATTGTATCCTATTTCATTGATTACGCGACGTGTGACATCCATTAAGTCGATGTATGCTTTGCTCTTTACTTCGCCTGCCACAACTACTTGTCCGGTGGTGACTAGTGTCTCGCAGGCCACTTTAGAATCCGGGTCATGGGCGAGAAATTCATCGAGTATCGCATCTGATATTTGGTCGGCTACTTTGTCGGGATGTCCTTCCGAAACGGATTCCGACGTGAAAAGATATTTGCCTTTAGTCATAGTTTTGCCTTTGCTCATAGTCTTATGAATCGTTTGTTGTTCTTGTCAAAATAATAACTCCGCCAATCGACAGTGTGGTCAAAGGGCGGAGCCATAAATTATAAATAAAAAATACCAATCGGAATTATTACGTCGAGTGCATCAAAAGGCTAATGCTCAGGCGTGTCAGCGATTTTAGCATTTTTTATGGTGGTTGCAAGCAGCCAAATTTTTCCACCCAATGAGAACAATATCGTTTGTGGGCACAAAGATACGGCTTTCTGTCTGTTCCTACAATACCCCTACGTAAAAAAGGAGTTAAAAATGCCAATGGAACTTCAACGTTGCATTTCCTGCCCGTGCGATATACAGCCCGGGGACAAGCTCGGGATGGAACGTGCATGAGTCGGAGTAAGGCTTTAAAGTGCAGACTTTTCGCCCGTCGAGAGTATAAATCGACATGTCAGTGCCTTCTGCCCCGTTCACAATCAGCGATGTGCCTGCGACGTAAATCTCTATCTGCCGTTCGACGGTAGGTAATTTGATGTCGCTCAACGCTCCGTCGGCCTGCGGAAACACCGGTATTGACGGAAACCAATAGTTCATAATCATGTCATAGTCCTTGACTTTATCCCCGGCTGACGTGTAGCGGCGTGTGATGTATGTCGGTGTGCCGAAGTCGTGGTATAACGACATGTAGATTTCATCGGTCAAAGGATGTATTCTCATTGAGCAACCGTAAAGTTTCCAATTTTCGCCGTCATCTTCAAGATCAATAATCTGCGTAAGCTCATTAGTGTCGATGTCGTACTTGAAAATTTTAGTTCCTGAAAACCATTGATTTTTACCTCCCTTCCAATAGAGCGAATTGGTTTGCGACGAAGCGCAAAATGCATCCGGAGTCCATGCATACCATGAGTTTGACGGAGGATACATGTCTTCCGGTATGGGGATTATTTGAGTGGAAAGGGTCGACGGGTCGACTTTGACTATGTAAGGAAGTGTAGTGCCGGTCCCTTGGACATTTTTAGCCACAGAGAGCCAGATGTTGCCGTCTTTTGACTTAACTACCGAACCTATTCCTGCTCCGCTTGCCACAATGTCCATGCTGATTTTGTCGACGACCCGGTCAGTGGCAGGGTCTATTATGAGCAGGCCTTCCTGCTGATGGGCTACGAATACTTTACCCGAGGCCATGGCCATCGAGCCAGATTGTCCGTGATAGAGCGAGCCCGTAGGGTCGGTATTTGGACTGTCGTCGCCCGCATTCGGATTTGCCGTGCCGGTCACCTGTCCTTCGACTGCGTACGTGTCAAGATTGAATATCCAAACTCCGTTGCTTGACGATATATACCCCTTATGCACATCTATCCCGAGAAATCCGCGGCCGTCACACTGCGCCCCGCTCGGATCGATTATCGACGACTGGTAAAGAACTTTCATTGTCGTTGCATCGGCCACGGTAATGCGTCCTCCGCTGATTGATGCGCCGGGGTCTTTTTCCTGCTTGGCAATAAGATAAAACTTTCCGTCCCATATCTCACCGAACTGATTGGTGCAACCAAGTTCATATCCCGGATTTTCCGTCTGAAACACGCGATAATGCCAATACTGTCCGTCGGTGGCATCAGGCAAAAGATAATTGATGGTGGAGTTTTGGTGCCCGTACCAGTCCTCGTTAACGATAAATACACCTTCGGTATAGTCGATGTCGGAGGCCACGGCATTGACTAAAGTCAACAACGATGCTCCAAGAGAAAAGTATATTTTGCTTAAACGCATACGATTTAATGAACAAAGGCTGTGTCAAAATTGAATTACAGCATCTTTCAGAAGCTATTTGTGTTTTGACACAGCCTTTGACTGCTATGAATTTATTTTACGATTACCTTAAACGACTGCTGGTCGCATTTTACAACATATATACCAGCCACAAGGCCTACACTTGCCGTGCATACTTGGCTGTCGGCATATATGCTTCCTACCGACTGTCCGAGGGTGTTGTAGATGACAAAAGTCATGCCTTCTCCTCCGCGAATCTCAAGGTCGTGGCCCTTCACGATAATGGATACGGCACTGTTCAGTACCGTGTCGATTACCGACATGTCGGAAACGCTGACGGTGAGTTCTTCCTCGGTCAAACGTCCGTTGCTGAGTGCCGACACGCTGACTTTAGCCGTTCCGGTAGCTTTCGGAGTTATAGTCAGAGAATTTCCGTCAAGAGTGGCTTCAATCGGGCTGTCTGCATCCTGGTCAGATGTAAGACTGAACATTATGTTGCTGTCAAGATTGTCCTTGTCGGTCACTGCCTCGGTTAAATCGATGACTTTTGGCTCGTCGGCTATGTCGAGCGTGATTCCCGAAAGTAGCTCTTCGCTAAACTCTGCGGTATATTTGTCGGGGAACACCGGCATTCCTTGGAACCAGTAATATGGCTCGAGCTCTATCGTCTTCTCTATTTCGCCTGTGTCGCCGTTGACAAAGTGGGTCCATGCGTAGCGATAGTGTCCGCTTGAACCGTTATCGACAGTAAGTACAATGAGGGTGTTTGAACGGCTATCGTAACCCTGTGTGCCATAGAAAGCCTGCGATGTGCGGCTGTTACTTCCCGGAAGTCCGGTGAGCTGGAAGAACGGTACTATATCGTCAAGCGATTCTTCAAGATTCCATTTGTAGATTGACGAACCGCCTCCGGTGATTCCGCCGGATCCGGTCAGGAACCACAGAACATTTTCGTTTTTGGATGCGAACAGGTTGGTCGAACGCCAAGCGCCCCATGAACAAGCCACTGTGCCGTTGGCTGCCGGTAGTATCACTCGCTTAATCTCTTCAAATGTCGTAGGATTCAAGCAGACGAAGTTTGTCTGACTGCTTACGGTAGTGGCATACCATACATTGCCGTCGGCCGACTGGACGATTCCTTGAATTCCGCTTTCTTCGATGATTTTAACGATGGCATCGGTGGTCGTGTCGATGATGAGCACTCCAGTCGACTGTTTGATTCCAAACACATAGCGCCCGGCATTGATCATGTCGCCTACTTGGCCTTCATAAAGTTCGCCGTCGCCCTCTATACCCATGACTTTTCCGGTTATTTTAGCATTTTCTATGTCGATGATATAAATGCCGTTGGTTGAGCCTTGGTAAATCTTGTTGAGTCCGGCACCTGCAATTGCGCGGCCGTCGGCACGCGATTCTGTGCCGTATTGCAGTTCCAAAATCGAACCGGTGCGTTTGAGAGTTTTTGCATCGACAATCACTAATTCGCCTCCCCCGGGGAGCACGTCACCTCCGTCGGCAGGTTGCTTTGAAGAGACAAGGAATTTACCTCCCCAGATGGTTCCGAACTGTGATGTGCATCCAAATGATTGGAAGGGATTTTCACGTTCGTAAGCCTGATAGATTATGTCGCCGTCGGCAGTCACATAGTTCATACCTCCGTTGGTGTGGCCATACCACTCCTCGTTAAGTATGATTGTTCCGTCCTCATATCCTCCTTCGAGCGGGGTACGGTCAGGCTCAATTACGTTGACTGTATATTCTTTTGTCAGATTCGTTCCGTCGGTAGTTGAGATTTTGACTTTTGCAAGGCCGGAGCCGGGATAGTGTCCTGATAGTTCCTGGAACTGTATGCGGGTGTTGTTTTCGTCCCAATAGTTAACTTTGTACATCGACATGACCGGATTGCCGTCGGCATTCAGCGGACGTCCCGACTGGTCGGTCTCTACATCATCGGCTATTATAAATTCGACATCTACATCTTGGATGTCGGCATTGGCCGGTTCGATCTCTGCGCGGAGTCCGATCAGATGCTTCGGATACAGGTTGATTTCAGTAGCTTCCGGGTCAATTCCCATGATGGAAAGCGATGTGATGGGGTTCTTCAGCTCGGTAGTGACTTCGCAGATTGAAGTCAGTTCCGGATTGTAGGTGTACTGAGCGGTCAAGGTCGCTTGTCCGGGGGTTGTTGTCGAAGTAATGTTTCCGGTGGCGGATGCTATGGTGACTATTTTAGTGTCAGACGACGTTAGAGTCATCTTAGTAAACGTGGCGTTTTCGGGCTCGATTACCACCTTGTTGTCGGTTACTGTCTGATTAAGACCCATGGATAGAGTTTCCTGGGGGAAGTATAAAGCAGTGACGGGAACGCGAGGTTCGGCCACTACCACTTTTGCTGAGGTGGTATAGTCGGCGCGATAAGGATTGTAAGTCATACAGGCAGCCTTAAGATATAGTTCGCCGATGGCGGTACCGGTGTAGGTGATAAGGCCGGCACTATAGTTAACCTGGCCAGCTATGCCGCTTATGATAGTCCTGTCGGTCGTGGTCAGCTCCTCGTCGGAATAAGTAGTGAATGTCGGGGTTGAGAAGTTGGCCGCGCTTATCTCTTTCTGAAGCATGTAAGGCAGATACTTCTCTGTGTCAGAAAGACTGAGATAAATTATTTCGGGCATGTATATACCGCTTACGTTGGGTTCCGGAACATAGAATACGTAAGGAAGCTGCGATGACTCAGGAGTTCCGTATGAGAAAATCAAGATGTCGTTTTCTACCGACGCATTCCAAGCTTTTGAATCGGTTGATTCGGCGTAGTTATCCTTTGGCGTTGCAATTGTTCCGTTGCCGTCAATGTCAAAACCGATGGAGGTTACGGTGTTACCGTCTACAGTGACTTCCAGACGAGGGTCGGCTGTGGCGATTGCCGATAAGATTACGGCCGGTGTCGGAAGCGACTGGCCGTAATTATAGCCCCATACGATGTTGTCGAGGTGTTGGCGTGTTTCACTGGAATAGACTACTCCTTCGTTGAATCGTACCATAACGGGAAGTAAATTTTCACCTTCGCCGATGGAATATTTCACCTTGGAGGCATCTACTGTTGCTTGAGCCGAGGCGGCAAGGGTGCCGAGAGCCAAGGCTCCGATTAGAGTAAATACTTTCATGTAAAAATGTTGATTGGTTAATAAAAAGAGAATATTATCGTATTAGTATTTTACGCGTCTTGTTTCCGCTACGGATAAGGTAAATGCCGGGGTTTAACTGAGGCAACTGACCGTCGGATGAAATAGTCGCTACTTTAACGCCGAATATGTTATATACTTCCGATGTGCCGACTTTGCAATCATTGGTTATGTCGGATAGGCGTGAAGTCGCGGCTGAGCGATAGCTGATTAGTGACGGATTGTCGGTCGGAGGATCTCCTTCCCCGAATCCGCCCACTCCGGGCTCGTCGAACGGGGTGTAGCTCCATGCATCAATGGCTCCATTGGTCAGCTTGCGCCCGGAAAACCCTGTGCCGCTATAAGTCCATTCGTCCGACGATGAGCTTGAGAGCCAATAGCTCCAATAGCCGGTATACCAACCTGCGAGCCAGATGCCACCGCTGCTGTTTTCCGACAGCTTCCAACAGTCATAGTCGTAGGCCGGATAGCCGTAAGTCAAGTAGTCAAACGGATGAATCACCACGTGAGTCTGGTAGGCTGCTTCGATGGCTTGTTGGGCTATCTGTTGGGCATTGTCGCCAGGCGCGCCGCTCTGTCCGAAGAAAGAATTGCCGTTATAATAGTCGAAGTTAATCCATTCGTAATCCTTGGCCATATCGAAGTCAAAGTATAGGTCAGTAAGCAAAATCTGCGAGTCGCCGAAGCCAATTCCGCAAAGCGTTGACCCATACTGTCCGGTGTTCTGTGTCAGCGCGACGAGTTCAGTCGAGTTGGCGCAGATGGCCTTAAACATGTCTTCGCCTGTGGGCGATGCCCCGTCGGCCCATCTATATCCCCATACGTATGCGTAGGGGTCGACATCCGATGGAAATTGTACCACTAATGCCGCCCGGTTAGGCCCGCTGCCTGTCCAATGATCGATTTTTTCAAAGTCGATGCAATGAGGCCGTGCAAGTGCCGGGACGATTGCCATGAGTAGAAAGGTTGTTAACTTAAGCATATACATTCAGTAATTTTGTGGTTATGGTATATAGGGGGTGGATATGTCAATATGTAGATCTTGCGCCCTGCACAGCTCAGTGGAAGTCTCGCCGAGCCATCCGCAGTATTGGTTGACTCCCGTATAGACTCTGATAAAGTCGGCTCCCGGAAGATTGACGTAGTTGCCTTGGCTGTCGACTGCATGGTCTATGTTGAACGAATTTAGTTCGGCGTAATCGTTAGGATGATTGTCAACATAGCCCCAATCGAAAGAGTATAATATGTAATAGGTGCCGAATCCGCTTACGTCCACACCGTTGTCAGGCAAACATGTCCCTTGTAAAGTGATTGACTTTTCATCAATCCATTTCGGAAAATAGTCTTGGCTGTGAAAAATGTTTTTTGGCATGTATCCGGTCTTTCCCGTGGAGTCGGTCCATCGGATATAGTATAGGTCGTCCAGATTGCCGTCTTCGTCCTCGGCGAGTTCGCGGTCGGGGTCGGGAACGTAATAGGTAATAGAGTAGTCGTGGAGAGTGGCCGGATTTGAGTAGTCGCTGCCCGCAAGTTCATACCATTCGTCATCCGGCAGTCCGTTGCCGTTGCTGTCGTACGACACCATTACTATGCCCGGTTCTGCCGAGCCCCCCTTTTTTGTAGGGTCGGTAAGCTCGTAAAAGCAATTTCCCCAAATTCTGAAGTCAGATTCTCCGGGTCGGTTTATTACGGTGTGGTCAAAGCCGAATGTAACATACCCACCGAATCCGCCTAATGAGATGAGTATGTCGTTGGTTCCCGAAATTGATTCCTCTGCTTTCTGAAGTATGTCGGCGTAGGTGTCGCCTTCCTCATATTTAGGCATTTCATTTATGAACTGTCCGGGAGCCGGGCAATACTCATATACTTTAGAAATGTAAGGGCTGTACTCCACCTCCTCGTGCAGGACATTGATCGTCGTGGCAAAGTGAAACGGTGTAGAGGGGTCTATTATGTCAAACGTCACCGTATAAATGCCCTCTTCTTCCGCGAGAAATATATAATCTTTGTCTGATGAATTGCCGATGACATTTCCGTCGGGTCCGGTAACCTCCCAGTGGTATGTGTCGCCCGTCAAGGCCGGGGTTAGAAACAACTTTTGCATCCGTTGAATGTAGTACACGTCGTCAATCCCGAGATTGACCATCGGGATGCCGTTTCCGTCGCAGGCGATAAGGCATATTGCAGCTACGATAACCGTGGTATATTTCGCAAGGGCATTCATCTTGTCAGGAATGTTATGTGGGCGGGAATGTCGCCGGTACGCACGCTCCATTTCTTGCGTCCTTCCTTGTCGAAGCAATAAAGCGTGCCTGACGATACGTAGTTTTTGGCATCAGTGACGAATATGTCGCCTGTCTCCGGGTGGATGGCTATTCCGTAAGGTATGGTTATATCTTTCTCACTGCCGTCAGTTATGAAGTTTGTCGACACCACTTGTCGTGTAGTGATGTCTATTATACCGTAAGAAATGGTGTTTGAAGCGGTATAGTTATTCCATTCGGTCGCGTAGTAATATAGTGAGTCGCCTTGAATGGCCATGTTGGAGCACGCGATAGGAATAGTATCAGACACTATCATCTGGTTGTAGCCGCGTTTCTTCTCAAGCACATACAGACGTGAAGGCCGTGACATGTAGTCGCCTCGAGAACTCACCCACAGCTTGTTGTAGCGGTCTTTTTTCAATCGGTGCAGGTTTATGCCTACCGGTATCTGTTGCACTTGCTTGAAGTCGACCATCTGGATGACTGACACTGTGTTGTCGTAATCGGGGGCGCGATATCCTCCGGAGTTGGCCACGTACATATAGTCATCGACTATCTCCATCTCCTCAGGCTGGTAGCCTACCGACACTTTTCCAGTTATTGACAGCGAAAGCGTATCGACTTCATACACTGCTCCTTTGGGCGCGTCAGGATCTATCAACACCGGCCCGACATAGGAACTTATATATGCTTTGCCTCTATAAAAACGTACATAACGGCAGTTGGGTATGTCGACTTGTCCTAAGCGCACGCCTGAGTGTGCGTCCATGACTTCAACTTTATGCGAGCAGTTGACCACTACGTAAAGCTTTGAACCATAAATGCCAATGTCGTTGCCGACATCGCCAAGCTCCTTTATTACGTTTGGATTGCGTTCGGCGTAAAAATTACGTGCATAGAGCCCGGTGAAGTAGTCGAAATAGTCGAGAGTGCATTTGTTTGAACCCATATTGCCCTCGTTTACGAGATAAAATCCTCTGATTGAAGTTCCGTCGGCAGGCGTCTCCGGAATAATGTCGTATTCCGTCGGCACCACGAGTTCGTCGTCACGACAGCCCGTGATGCACAACAGAATAGGCAGAAAAGTTAATGTAAGATAGATATATGGTTTCATGGATTAAATTTCAATTGTAATGGTGAAGCGGTAATTGCGTTTGGGCATGGGATAGTTCAGGATGACATCATAGTCCTGGCTGAACAGATTGTTGACTTCAGCCAAGAGTCTGAGCCTTACTTGCCCCATGCGTAACGTGCGGCTGGCGGAGATGTCGCTTGTGTACCACGGTTGGGTATAGTTGTAGCGTATGTTCTCCTGCTGATTATACCGCTCGCCAACGTAAATGTAACTATAGTTTAGGTTCCAATCTTTCCAAACCACGTTGACTACTGCCGAACCCGAGTGGTGGGGTATATAGGGTATCTGGTCGCGGTAGTAGTTGTCGGCCGGATTAGTTATGTCGATTGCCCGTTGGTAGGTGTATTGTCCTCTTGCAGTTATGTAAAGGTCTTTGGCGGGATTGAATGTGGCAAGCACCGCGACATCGATGCCCCTAATGTCGACCACGCCAAGATTCAGCATGGTCCATCTGAACTGTTGTCCTTTGGGATATGCCACGATTTTGTCGTGCACTTTATTATAGTATGCATCGACGCTGATTCTTGTCGCGGAGATAAAGCCGTGGCCTGAACGGTCATAAAGTACCCCTACATTGTACTGCGCCACCCTTTCCGGATTGAGTTGCGAGTTGCCCATGTCGGCATAATACAGGTCGTTGAATGTGGGCATCCGATATGACCGTTTATAGAATGCCCGGAGAGAGAATGCCGAGGAGCGGAGCGGAAAGAATGACGCATAGACTGCCGGCGTGAACACTCGCTTGTCGTCCGGCGACTGCTGGCCTTTAAGTTCGTCATGGACGAATGTCATAAGTCCGCTTGCTTGAAGCTTCACTCTTGGCCAGTCGAAAGCCCCGGCCACCGACACAAGATTAGTATATCGGTCGGGCTTCGCAAACCCGTAGACGTCAGCGAACAGTGTATTCCACAAAAAGTCATAGCTTGCCGAGAAATGGCACCATGAGGCCGGGCTGAGTTCATGTGCCGACGACAGATAAAATTCACGCTGTCGGTAGAGGTTGTCGATTTTTATCTGTTTGTCATCGTTATTGACATAATGAGTTCTGTAAAACGAGTATTTTGCAGTGTTGAGGGTGGAATACACTCCGAGGTGCTTCGTGAAGTTGGTTTGCAGAAATGAGTTCGTGTCCCAAATGCGTTCTCCGCGCCGCCATACGTTGTTGACTATCGCCCCCGGCACGCCACGCTCCGAATTGTAGTTGTAGGCTTTAAAGTGCCATTCGCCGTTGTCGAGCATCCCGTTGATGTTAAGCTCCATGCGGGTAGCGTTTATGTCGCCGTTCTGCCTGACGGCAGTAGTGTCGTATGCTATTTCTCCGGCAGGATTGACTCTGCGGTAACGGAACTTATATTTCCCGCTCGAATTGATTAGTTCGGTGCTTAGCGATAGATTGGTACGTTCGGAAAGCTTCAGTTCGAGCAGGGCAGAAGGATTAATTAGATCGAACGAACCGAATCTGACGGTACCCCTCAGATTGTATGTGCGTCCTTGGCTAAAGTGAGGGGTTTTTGTGCGAAGATATATAGTGCCGGCTGAACCAAAGTCGCGTGCCGGCTGCAGGATTTGGCTTTTCTGGCCGTTATGCAGCGATATGGCTTCGATATTGTCGAGCGAAAACTGTCCTAGGTCGATTTGTCCGTTTTGGGCATTTCCCAATTCGACACCGTCATATATGACTCCGGTATGGTTAGTACCCATTGAGCGAATGTTGACGGTCTTGATGCCTCCTACGCCCCCGTAATCTTTAATCTGAACCCCGGAAAAGTAGCGGAGCGCGTCGGCTACACTGTTGCTGTTTAGCCGCGTAAGCTCTTCCCCTTCGAGGCGCTGCACCGGAATGACCTCGCGGTTGGGATTGACCGCCTCTACCACCACCTCTTTAAGGGTGACGGTGTCGGGCATGTCGGCTGTCGGTGCAGACCAAAGCGTACCGGCGGAAATAGCAAAAGTAATTAAGAATGAGAGTCCTCGCCCCATTGCATCAGCTTTTTAGCAGTTAATAATATGCTATTTGGAGCCGGTGCGGGATTATGGTATAGATAGGAAGGGAAACCGATAGAAGCGTTGCGTATATATTCGCTCTCTCCGGGCTGCCATCCTTAACTTGTCCTCGCAAGTAGCTGACAAATAGCGAAATGGCAGGTCTTCTGACTCGTTTCCGCTCTCAACTGCCTTCCCGGACAGATGCCGTCCAGTGGCTTGATGGTGTTGAGAGTGTCTTTTGACTGAAACTCACAGCAGCGGGACTGTTCAGGACTTTCACCTGATTCCCTATTAAGTCGGTAGATGCTCGGGCACCTTGCGACACCATTTTCGCTGGCAAAGGTAGTCAATTTTTTGTGTGACGGTTCTGAAATTAATGTTAAATATAGAGTTACTCGCTAAAATTGCAGTGAAACCTCTTCTCCGGAATAGTCGACATCGGCTTTTATATTGCCTATAATGATAGTGAACTTTGTATTAGCCGGTTTGCGTAATCCGCACGACGCGCCTATGAAAAGTCTACGTGAAGCATTGTCCCAGCGCAATGGGATTATCGAATATTGCCCCTCTTCATATTCGTATGATGTGCCGTCATCTTCATATAAGTCGAATGCCCCATCTGAGCCGGGATAGATGGTCAATTCGATGGGACTGCGCGGCGCGTCCGCCGTACTTTGCATGGCGGTAGTCGTCGGAAGTATTGAGCCGGCTTTTACAAACACAGGAATTTTAGACAGATCTGCTTCTGTAGCTACGGTGCCTCCTCCTGCATAGTGAGCTCCGGTCCAAAAGTCATACCATCCTCCGGCTGTTTCGGGCATATATGTGGACCATGTGTTGACTCCGGCTTCAGTCACCGGACATACAAGTAGCGAATGTCCGAACATGTATTCTGTCCCGAGGCGCGATGCGTAGCTGTCATCAGCAAAGTCAAACAGCAACGGGCGCATTATCGTGGAACCCTGCCGTGTTACCATTGCGGCTTCAGAATATATGTAAGGAAGAAGGCGGTATCGAAGTTTGATGCAGTCGGTGATGATTTTTTCGGCATCGTCGCCGTAAAGCCATGGCTCTGTGTCGCTCATGTAGCCATGAACCCGCATCATCGGCAGAAAGACCGATGCTTGTATCCAACGAATCATCGTTTCGATATATGACTGATTGGTATGTTGGTCTGAAGGACGGAAGAAGCCTCCTGCGTCGTATGTCCACCAAGGCATTCCCGAGGCGCAGAAGCTGAGTCCGGCGGCTATCTGCCGGCGCAAGGTTTGCCAGTCATTACCGACATCGCCCGACCACATTGCCGTTCCATAACGTTGTATGCCCGGAAACGCGCTTCGTGTCAGGATAAATGTCCGCTTTTGGGGAGTTTCAGTTCGGCTTCCTTCGTATACGGCTTTATTTACCAATAGGGGATATGCATTGCGGAACACTTCCCCGGGAATAGAGTCTCCATGGACTTTGCGTCCTACGAGGTCGTCATTTTCCGGCTCGGTCGCATCTTGCCACCATGAATCAATGCCCAACGACAGCAGATTGTCGCTGAAATTATGCCAGTAAAATGATGCGGCTTCGGGATTGAAGAAGTCAACCCAGGAAGTTCCGGGGATGAAAAATCCTTTCTCCGCCATTTTTCGGCCTAATTTTGATTCCGGGTCTACCTTTGACCATACTGAAAGCATCATTTTCATGTCAATGGCGTGCAGGGAGTCGACCATACCACGGGGGTCTGGATATAAGTCGCTGTCAAACTCCATTGCATTCCATCCGTTCTTGCCCCAATATTGCCAGTCCTGGACTATGACATCGGTAGGGATAGCTTTGTCGCGGAATGACCTTGCGGCGGCGAGAAGCTCGTCTTGCGACTTGAAGCGTTCGCGGCAGTGAATGTATCCTAAACTCCAAAGTGGCATAAGCGGTGTGCCTCCTGTCGAAGCGCGGTATGCGCTGACCACATCGTCGGCGTTTCCTGCGAAAATTGTGTAGTCAACGCAGTCGGCTACCGGCGAAAGATAGGAAGTGGTGTTGTCGATCAGGCGATAATGTAGCACGGGGGAGTCGTTTTTGTCGAGTCTGGCAGTGAAGGTGTGGGTGCCTTTGTCGAGATATGCTTTGGCAGATGTGGTCGGCGGTAACCAAAGATTGTCGATGTTGACCAGCAGGGTGTCGTCGACAGAGAGGTTGTGATGGCGGGCCATTGTCTGCCCTACGTCAAGCAGCAACGCATATTCGCCTGCCTCCGGGATGTCGACAGTGCATGAAAATATATTGTCATGTCGAATCTCTTTTTTTCCTCCGGTGGTGGATGTTACGTCGACTTCGACCGCCCCGCCCACGGATGATGACTTCTGCATCACGACGGATTTGTCGCCGGGATTGTATTCAGTCATGCCGTAATTGTTCCATAATAGTCCGTAGCCTCTTGATGAGAGGGTAAACGGAATGGAGATTTGGGTATTTACTTGAGTCAGCCGTCGTGACAGACCTCTGACATTTAGGTGCCCATCTTGGAACTGGCCCAGTCCGATAATAATTTCGTCGTTAGGCGAGTCAAACGTCGCTCTTGCCGTATATGTCGGCTCCCCCTGCACCGTAGATAGTGTGAGCGACTTGCCGATTTCTGCAAGCAGAGGCATCCCGTCATTGCTAAAGTAACTGACTTTACCGGTTGATCGATTTACTTTGGCCGTTAACTTCGGAAGTATTACGGTCACATCCGAGTCACCGGTCTCTACAACGGGCGTTACGGTATATGTCGTGTCAGTGTACACCCATTCCGGCATCCGGCGAAGGCTTTCGGTAGAATATCTGACTCTCAATGCGTTGTCGGCAATCGGCTTTAATGCGAGTGACCCTTCCTTAAGAGGAATTGTTATCTCCGTCGCATGACAGTGGGTTTGGGCAGATGCGACAAGTACAAAAACTGTAAGAGCGGCTGAGACTTTATTGATTATACCCATTAAAGTATCGGTTTTATGCGTTTTGGCTATTTGCTGAACTCCCAATAGTCGAAATTCATAAGATCGGATCCGTCGCCGATAAATCTGAACACGAGGTCATGCACGCCTTTAGCGTCATTGACTTTGCAACTTTGAAGAGTGTAGCCTTCAGAGCTCGGAGTAAGTTCTAAAGTGCCAATGATTGGCCCGTCGGCGCTGTCTAAGTGAAGTTCTATGACACTCCCAGGCTTTACTTCCGCTACGCCCGCCGAAAATCGCTTGGCACCTTTGCCGAAGTTAACTCCGGCTACAATCAAAGTGTCACCCGAGTCAATCTTCGTAACGTATGAGTTGTGGCGGTCTAATTTATTCACGCCGAGTCCGTAGCCCCATGCCATTGTTTCGGCTTCTACTCTACGATAAGGGTCAACCCATTCAACCTGTCTGAGCGGGGCATCGCGCCAATAAGGCACTTCGTTGATGGTTCCGTCGGCATTGTAAGTCATCTCTGCCGCTTCGACGCTTCGACGCTCATGGTGGTCCTGAGTCTCAATGCGAAGAATGTCATAACTGTGGCCGAATACGTAGCTTTTGCCTTTGTAGTCAATGATGCCCGGATGGTTGCCTCTCGTCCGTGGCGTATGATCCATTATATGACCTTTATATTCCCATGGCCCGAGGGGTGAAAGGCTCATGGCATAACCGATGCCTTCCGGACAGCATGTCGAGGCGAATGCCAGATAATAGTGGTGGCCTCGCTTATAAAACCATGGCCCCTCTTGATAGTCGGCTATATGTGGCATCTTCATAATCGGGCCGTCGCACGTCACCATATCCTCTTTTAATTTTACACAATACAGATTCGGATTGCCCCAATACATATACGCCTGGCCGTCGTCATCGATAAATACGGTCGGGTCAATGTCGTCCCAATGTTCGCGTTGCCATACCAAAGGCTGCCCTATGGGATCTTTAAATGGCCCGTATGGCGAGTCTGAAACAAGCACCCCAATGCCGTGCCCATGTATCGGACAGTACATATAGAACTTCCCGTTGCGTTCGACCACCTGGATGGCCCAAGCGCCGTTGTCGCCCGGATACCATGCAAAGTCGTCAAGTGAGGCCACAGCTCCATGATCAGTCCAATTCACCATGTCGGTCGACGTAAACAGAAGCCAGTTATTCATCTTAAACCCATAACCCTGAGCGTCGTCCTCGTCGTGCGATGTGTACAGAAATATTGTGTCGTTATGTACCATCGGAGCCGGATCGGCAGTGTACTTTGTCTGGATGATGGTTCGGTTTTGGGCGGCGCATGGAACGACCATGACCGATAACAATGCCGTAACGGCGATAATTCTGATTGGTCTCATTTGCAAGTCTGTTTAATAAATAAGTACGGTTAGATGATAAAAAACAAAAGCACATAACCGAATTGCGCCTCCAAACCAAGAAGCGAAATCCAATTATGTGCATCTATACCCACAAAGTTAAGCAAATTCCCCCAATCCCTAAAAAATGCATTGGTGATTTTTTCGTTAATACGGGGAAATTTGTAGTTCTGCAGGGAAAATATTTAATTTTGCGGTAAATTTTGACTTTTGGCCCGATTTAACTGTGGTGGTTGTTGTGGGTCGAACCAATGCGATATGATGGATAGAGTTATTTCGATTCGGCGAGTAACGACGGCTGATGCCGGGCCGATTGCTGAAATTTACAATGAATATGTGCTTAATACCTCCGTTACGTTTGACACGGAGCCTCTTGGTGTTGATGCTATGAGCCGGCGTATAGACGGATTGGCATCTGAATACCCGTACTTTGTGGCGGAATGCGACGGACATATAGTGGGGTATTGTTATGCACACAGATGGAAAGAGCGTGTTGCATATAGCCTGACGTGGGAAACAACCGTTTATGTCGACTCGAAGGTGAGACACAGCCATATAGGAGAGCTTTTGATGGAGCGGTTGATTGAAGAGTGCCGCCATGCCGGATGCCATGCCCTGATAGCCTGCATAACTGGCGACAATTCTGCCAGCATAGCTTTCCATAAAAGGCTCGGATTCGAGCAGGTGTCGCGATACAGGGAGGTCGGATTTAAGTTTGGCCGCTATCTTGACGTTGTCGACTATGAGTTGATGCTCTGAACCGGGTTCGGAGCGTTTTGTACAAACTTTATTGCAATTGTCGTGTCTGAACGTTCATCGAGGGAACGTTCGAGCGTTTTTTTGCTGGCGCTTCAAACACTTTGTGAAGCAAATACGTGCCAACTTCCGTCATCTTTGCTCCTTTGAATGTAACCATTGTCAGTCATTGACCGTAATTGTTTTTTTACAGCCCGAGAAACTATTCCCGCCGATTGTGCTATTGCATCAATTGTAATATCGGGATTATTGTTTATGGCCTTCAATATAAGAGAACTGCTCGGACTGCGGAACACGATTTTACGGCCGTCATACCACCAAACATTTTCAGATTGTTCAGAGATAAAATCAATATTATACTTTAGTTCATTAATAACTACTGTCTTAAAGAATCGCATAAATTTTTTTATCTGAGACAGTGAAGCATGTGCTCCGTCAGCAGGAGCATTGCCAATCTCGACATCCGACTGATGCAATGCTTCGAGGTATTCATGCTTGATTTTATTCCTTATTACAATCATTGGCCAATCGTGTCGAGATAGAATATAGTTGACAAGTAATCTTGCAATACGCCCGTTGCCATCCTCAAACGGATGTATCCGGATATATCGGTAGTGAAATAGCGCCGCCAGTTCGACAGGTGAATATTCATTACTTGCTTCAGCATCGTTGTACCAATCGACAAGGTCTGACATTAATGCGGGAGTCTCTTCTGGGTTGGCATATTCAAAACGCTCGCCATAACGTGTTATGACACTGTTTGGCCTGGTCTTATATTGGCCGGCGTGAATAATATAGCTTGTCTGAACGCCTCCGGGAAGATTTCGGTAAACGGTGTAGTTTTCCCTTAAAATTGTCTTGTGCAGTTGGCGGATGAAATTTTGTGTTAGGGGTTGGCCTTTTAACTTAGCCTCCTCTTGCATCATAACCATGCCAACTTGACTGGCTTTCATGTCGACATAATCTTTTAAATCGCCCTCTCCGCTCACTTTGCCAAATAGAAGCAACAATTCTGTCTGTCCGTATGTCAACGTATTGCCTTCCATGTGGTTACTATTAAAATTATAGTCTACCGAGAAGCGTTGACTGAGCAGATAGCGTTTTCTTTCGCTGATCGGGAAAAGTCCCTGCCATTGAGTGTATAGTTGTTCTAACTTGTCCAATTGTATGTGAATTTTAACTTTAAATAAGCGGATATTGTTATCGTGTCCGAACGTTCACCAAGGGAACGTTCGCTCGCGTTTTTCTATTGGGTGTCTACTATGAGTTTGCGCTCTGAACCGGATCCGGAGCGTTTCGGGGCGTAAAAAGTTCATGCAAACGGTCAAAACGGGCCAAGGCATCGCTACCATGTCGGGCTATCGACATGCGCGCACGCTCAAAACTTTTACGTTGCATCGTACCGCTCTTCGAGTAGAATTTATCTGCATAGCAGATAAGTTTCTCCAACAAAGTAAGAGGACAATAGTCGGCCACCGGAAACGGAAGGTCGAGCATTATCACGTCTTCTGCCGTAATTCCCGACCCGGTGTGACGTTCGGCCACACGCGCCCACTCCTCAGGTGCTCCTTCTTTGCGCAATAGCTCGGCACCGATAATGCCATGGCGCAGGTAGGGTTCGGTTCCATGGCAATGTATCCCCTTCGCGTCGGTAGCAAAAATCCCGATGTCATGGGTCATGGCCGCCCCTCTGACCTCGTCGGGATCCAAACCGAGACCACAGGCATCGTTGATTTCAACAGCAAGGTCGGCCACCTGGGTACCGTGCTTCATGTAGATGCTCCGCAGTTCTGGTTCTGATTCAGGATAGTATTTGTCTATAATAGATTGGTAGTCAAACATTTTGAAGTGAAGAGCCTTGGTGGATGGCCAAGGCTCTTTAATATACGGTTATAAAGGGTGTAATATCAGTCGAGAATCGTGTTCCAGCCGTGAATGTCCTCCTCTTCTCCGAGCTGTATGGCGCGGAGTTTGTTATAGAGAGCCGTCGTGACGGGACCCGGATTGCCGTCTTGGCTGATGACATATTTATGGTCGGTGTCAAGGTCGTCAATTTCACCGATAGGCGATGCCACCGCTGCTGTTCCACAAGCGGCCGCTTCTTGAACCTCAGCAAGTTCCTCCACGGGGATGTGGCGGCACTCAACCTCAATGCCCATATCCTTAGCCAGTTGCATGAAGCTCTTATTGGTGATTGACGGAAGTATTGACTCGGATGCCGGAGTGATGTAGCGTCCGTTCTTGATGGCAAAGAAGTTAGCCGGACCGCACTCGTCAAGATATTTCTTCTCCTTAGGATCGAGATAAAGCACTGCCGAGTAGCCCAATGAATGAGCCAGTTCGCCGGCCTCAAGACTGGCGGCATAATTGCCTCCCACTTTCCAACGTCCGGTTCCTTTTGGAGCCACGCGGTCAAAACGGCGCGTGATGCAGATGTTGGTCGGCTTGAATCCCTCTTTGAAATACGGTCCCACCGGGCTCACCAAAATGATAAACGCATATTCCTTGGCGGGTTTCACCCCGACCTGAGCCGAAGTACCGATTTCCAGCGGGCGGATGTAGAGCGACGCCCCGCTTCCGTAGGGTGGCACGAAACGCTCATTGAGCTTAACCACTTTCTTTACCATCTCTACAAACAGCTCTTCGGGAACAGGCTCCATCATCAGGCCCTTTGCCGATTCGATGATTCGGCGAGCGTTTTCCTCCAAGCGAAAGATGCCGATTTTACCGTCTTTGCGCCGGAATGCTTTAAGACCTTCAAACACCTCCTGCCCATAATGCAAGGCAGTGGCCGCTATATGCAATTCAATGGTTTCTGACTGTGAGACTTCAATATCGCCCCACTTGCCGTCGCGATAATAGCAACGTACATTATAATCAGTCGGGACATAGCCAAACGACAGCTTACCCCAGTCTAATTCTGTACTCATAGAGGTTATTAGTTTAATTACATTGTGCGAATTTAGGAAAAAAAGTTAAATAAGCACTACTTTTACCTCAAAAAGATGGCCTTACACAAGCATCCCCGATGCTACTGACGATGCAACGTCGTTGCCCAAAGTGATGCTGACTAACGAGTAACCGAACAAAAGTGCCGACGACGGGCCGTTGGAAGTCACCAGACTGCCACACTCCACCACACGCTGATCTACGTATTTGGCTCCTGCGTTAACCAATTCAGCCTTAAAAGTTGGATAGCACGTGGCATCCTGACCGCGCAAAATGCCTAACGGAGAAAGCACGACTGCCGGCGAAGCGCAAATGGCTGCTATTTTACCCCCTTTAATCCATTGGTTCTTAAGAATGTCCGACAGCTCTCCGCACGCCGCTAAATTAGTGGCGCCGGGCATTCCCCCCGGAAGTATTAGCCATTCGGCATCATAACTGTCTATCTCCGACAAGAGTTTGTCGGCCTTGATTTCAACCCCGTGTGCACCTTTTACATTAAGGCTGTCAGTAATTGACACTGTATAAACAGTCATTCCGGCTCTGCGCATGATGTCGACCGGTGCGATTGCCTCGATTTCCTCAAAGCCTTCAGCTAAAAATAAATAAGAAGTGTTCATAATCAGTATATGTTTTAAGGATAGTTTGTTTTGCCGTCAAATATATTGATTATTTATCATTCGGGCAAATAAATTGTCGCCATCAAGCCCTTATCGCCGTAATTTTTGCATATAATTAACCCGATTTTACCCTCCGATATTCCAATTTGACGTGGACTAATAAAATATTGTGCCAAGATTGGCGATGGGCGTTGAATGCCATCAAAGCCAACCTTGGACACAACCTCTTTTAAATAATGATAATTTACGATTAGATCACCGACAAAGGCTATTCATTTGATTAGTTCGCATTCTTGAAAATCATTGGAAGAAATTCATTGAGGCAACGTCGCCAGGTGAGCCATTCGTGGGCGGTACCTTCCGACTCATAATACCTATTGTTGATACCCAGTTCATTCAGTGAATCACAGATGCTTTTTATGTGTTTTCCCTCTTCTGTACCTATACCCATAAAGAGAACGTGTACGTCATTGTTAAATTTCTCAGAATCTGCAAAAACTCCCTCATATAATTTTGTCATATCGGTGCCGGGAGGTATCATCAGCGCGCCGCTGAACGTACCAATATAAGCAAATTTGTCGATGTTGGGCAGAGCGGTCATTAATGTTTGGTGACCTCCCCACGACAGGCCGGCCATGGCGCGGTTTTCGCGGTCAGTCTTCGCGCGGAAGTTGGTTTCCACGAAAGGTATGATTTCGTTTAAGAGGATTTGTGGAAAGTTTCCGCCGAATGCCTCACGTGCTTTATTAAAGTCTTCCCCTTTTTTCGGGCGGAATATGTAGTTGCAGTTGCCACAATCCATTACCACCAACATAGGCTCGCATTTTCCTTCTGCGATTTGGTTGTCGAGAATGTTTGCCATTTTTCCCTGGCGGCTCCATCCTGTCTCGTCCTCGCCCATTCCATGTTGCAGATATAGCACGGGGTATTTCTTTGTGTCATTGTCATAGCCTGCCGGAGTATATACGAAGCAACGTCTGTAGCCATTTTCTATATTGGAATAATACTTGCATTCGCGTACGTGTCCGTGAGGCACATCCTTCTCCGTATAGTATGCGGCGGCTTCTGCCGATTCGGGTATCTCGATGCCACTCGCCGCCACGCCACAGCCGTAGAAAGTATGGCTTGAAGGATCAGAAACTGATACACCGTCGATGATTGCGAAATAGTAGTGAAAGCCAACTACAAGCGGATCGGTGGTGACGCTCCACATTCCTTCCGAGTCCTTAGTCATTGGCCATTTCTTTCCGCATACATCTATTTCCACATTATTTGCATCGGGGGCAAATATCTTAAATGTGGCTTGTGAATTTTTATTTACGCGTGGGTATTCGGCCCCTTGGACATTTGTCTCGGCAGGGATGCCCTCTGACACATTTTCTGCCTGTGCTGACATGGCCATCATATAGAGTGCCATTAGTGTTAATCCTTTTTTCATGCTTTTATTTTATGGTTAATTATTTTTCAGTTGCTTGCACCACGACTTATTGTATCGTTACGTTGCTGACAAAGGTAATAGAATAATCTTGTCCCGGAGGAGATTTTTTAGTAAAAAAAGTGGATAGGATTCGTTTGGTGAGGTTTGATTGGATTTTTCTTGATTTGGAGCGGACGGCTATTTTATGTCCTCATTAATTTAATAATTGTCCTCATCGGTGTTGTGGTAGACGAGCTAAATTTGCAACAAATAATTAATTTCTTAACCTTAAAAAACATGAGATTTAAAATGCTAACCAAAAGTGCATCGGTCATTTCAAGGACGGCAGTCCTATTGCTGATGTTGTTTGCGATCTTTCCGGCTGTTGCTCAGACAGTGCGTGGCACGGTGACCTCTGAAGACGGCGAGGCGGTTATTGGAGCCACCGTAATGGTAAAGAACACCGGTAATGGAACCTCTACCGACGTTGACGGTAATTACAGCCTTAATGGTGTGGCCGGAAATGCTGTGCTTGTGTTCTCCTATGTTGGATTCGAGACTGTCGAAGTGCCTGTTAAGGACCGCTCCGTTGTTAATGTCACGATGAAAGAGGCCGGAATCGAACTCGACGAGGTCGTGGCTATCGGTTATGGTACGGTTAAAAAGGCCGACCTTACCGGTGCCGTTTCGGTCGTAAAGCCTGAAGATTATAAGAGCAAGACTAACAATTCCATCGGCGACCTGCTCCAAGGTGCCGCCGCTGGTGTGAGTGTGCGCTCCGGTGGTGAAATAGGCTCGTTGCCTTCAATCCAAATTCGCGGTACTGGCAATCTCACCAATAACGATCCGCTTTACGTAATCGACGGTATGCCTTCGTCCAACGACATTCACTTCAACGTCAACGACATTGAGTCGATTCAAGTGCTAAAGGACGCCTCCGCGGCCGCTATATATGGTTCGCGTGCCGCAAACGGTGTGATTATCATTACCACCAAGCGCGGTAAGGAAGGTAAGACTAAGTTCGACTTTTCTGCACAGTTAGCTGTTCAGAACCTTCCTCGTCTCGACCTTGCAAAAGCCGACGAGTGGAAAGCCCTTTACGACGTGGCTTATGACAATGCCATCGCCATTGGAGTCGAAGGTGTGACCCAAAGGCTTAACCATTGGGACAACGATACCGACTGGCAGGATGCCTTCTTCAAGACCGGCGTAATGCAAAGCTACGATCTAAGCATGTCGGGAGGTTCGCAGTACGGAACGTATCGCGCTTCGATCAACTACATGGACAATACAGGTACAACTATCGGACGCCACATGAGCCGTTTGGCCGCCCGTGTCAACAGCAACGGTAAGCTTGGTATCTTCACATTCGGTGAAAACCTTGCCGTATCCCGATCGAAAGTGAAGAACAACGGCGGTGGCATCACGGATGTCATTCAGATGCTCCCTACCATTCCCATCTATGACGACAGCGAGTATGCCACTACTCACGGTTATGGACGAGGCAACTTGACCAACGCACGCGCGCTTAGCAACAACCCTATAGCCACAGTTAACAACGGCGAAACTATAAGTGACTATATTTTCGTTCGTGGCGTGGTTTGGGGCGAACTGCAGCTCCTTCCGTTCCTTAAATACAAGATTAACCTCGGCACTGACATCCTTGACTCTGACGTAAGTTCTTGGTCAAAAGGATATGCTTGCGCACTGAACATGTCCGACACTCCTTCGTCGGCTACAGAAAGTTGGCGTAGAAAATATACATATCTTGTTGAAAACACCCTATCCTTCAATAAAGAGTTTGCCGGACACCGTTTAGATATGCTTGTCGGCAACACTTATCAGAAGACTACGGAAAAGTCAACTTCCGCATCTCAGAAAAATCTTGTGCAGACCGCCGGAGGCGAATTCCTTCACACAATTTCTGCCGGGACGAGCGATCCTACCGCTTCAGGCCACGATTATGAGGCCGACCTTATCTCATATCTCGGACGTATTAACTACGACTATAAAGGGCGCTATCTGTTGAGCCTTACCGGACGTATCGACGGTTCTTCACGATTCGGTGCCGGACATCGGTGGGGCACTTTCCCCTCTGCATCCGCAGCGTGGCGTGTAAGTCAGGAAAAATTCTTCAAAGTTGATTGGATCAATGACCTTAAGATTCGTGCCAACTGGGGTAAGCTCGGTAGCCAAAATGTGGGTTACTACGACTATCAGATGTATGTCAATAACTATGCGCAATATCTCTTCAACGGCGACGGAAAGGGTGCCACTTACGGACAGACCATCGTTCAGCTTTCCAATCAAGATCTAGGATGGGAAACAATGGAGCAGAAGAACTTCGGAGTTGACTTGAGCTTCCTCAACAACCGACTATCGCTTTCTGCCGAATACTACATTTCCACCTCCCACGATGTGTTGACCTCGCTTGAATTGCTTATGTCGACCGGTAACGGTGGTGGTGACCCTTACGTAAATGCGGCTTCTATCGAAAACAAAGGTTTTGAAATTACGGCCACCTGGCGTGACCGCCCAACGCAGGACTTCTCTTATTCAATATCGTTGAACGTAAGCCACAACGACAACAAGTTGCTAAGTTTCGGTTACGGAAAAGAGGAACAATACACCAATAAGACTACCACCCGCGTGGGTCAGCCCATCGGTATGTTCTATCTGCTAAAGACCGACGGTATTTTCCAGACACAACAGGAGGTCGATAGCTACGTTAACGCTCAGGGTACTCCTATACAGCCCGATGCAGGCCCAGGTGACATTCGCTATATAGATGCCAACGGCGACGGTGTGATCAATGCTGACGACCGCGTGGTTTGCGACAGTCCATGGCCAAAACTCGAATTCGGCCTTAACTTACAAGCAACATATAAGAACTTTGACCTCGGAATTATTGGATACGGTAAGCTCGGTGTCACAACATATAATGAAGCGGCTCGTTACATGAATACGTTTGCCGATTGTAAAGGTGCGTATGCAGGCTATGACTACTGGTCGCCTACAAATACCGGATCTAAAAATCCTCGCCCTATCTACGGCGATTTGCGCAATGCGTATGTCTACAGCGATCGGTGGCTTGAAGATTCTTCATTCTTCCGCCTAAGCTCCGTCTCGCTCGGATTCAATTGGAAGCCGTCTTGGTTAAAGGGATATGTTGACAATATAAGAGTTTCGTTCACTGCCCAAAATCTGTTGACAATCACTTCTTACAAAGGTTATGATCCTGACTATAATAGTGACCTCTTTGAGCCGGGTGTGGACTATGTTTACTATCCTTCTCCAAAATCATACATCTTTGGAATCAATCTTAACTTTTAACCGTAAATTCGTATAAAATATGCGTCTTAATAAATTCTTGACAGCCACACTTTGCGCGTCAACTATAATATGCACTACATCCTGCGACGAATCTTTGCTTGATGTCAGCAATCCCAACGCTCTTGTTTCACAAAACGCCTGGCAGACTCAAAAGGATGTCGAAAGCGGTCTTACAGGTTGCTACCATACCCTGTACAACTCATTCTATAATCTTATGAATGTGTGTCTTATCGCCGGTCAGTCCGATGAGTTCTATTCTCAGTCTCCTGATGCCGGTCTCGCAAGCTTCATAATGTTAGTCTATCCTGATTATGATCAACGATGGAACTCTTGTTCTTGGCAGTATCTATATCAGTCCGTTTTTCGTTGCAATCAAGTGATTTCATACGCTGAAAACGTCAGCTGGGACAGCGAGACAACGAAAAATCAAGTTGTCGCTCAAGCCCGCGCCATCCGTGGAATGGACTACTACTATCTGGCAATGCTATATAAGAAAGCTCCTCTTGTTGACTGGATTTCTTCTCCTGCTGATCAGCCTAATGAATCTACTTTTGAGGAGTTGGTCGAGTTTGTTGAGGCTGATTTTGCATTCGCCGCCAACAATCTGCCCGAATCGTGGCCGGAAGTTGGACGTATAAACAAGTATTTTGCATATACCTTCCTTGGGAAGCTCTATATGAATTCCGGTCAGTGGTCTAAGGCTAAGGATGCGTTCAAAAAAGTTATTGACAGTGGCAAATATCAGCTTGTCGCTAATTATCGCGACAATTTCCGCCATGACACCGAAAACAATGCTGAATCAATTTGGGAGATTCAGAATTCTGATGAAAATCAGGTACTGGGTGGATATTACGGTTTCAGTAACGACGGTGCCGAATGCGGATATGCTTCCTATCGCGAGAAGTTCCTTTCTGCTTCCGGATATGGTTGGGGCGACTATGGCGTTTACGATTGGATGATTGATATGTATAAGGATGAGACTAATAAAGACGGAGGGCTTGATCTACGCCTTCGTGACAATATCGTTTACCCCGACTTTTTTACTGATTTCCCTGGAGAGGTGGTTTACCAGACTAAAACAGAATGGGACTATGTAAGCTGGAGTTCGCAGAGTTGGTGCCGCAAATATTCGACCGACTATTACCGTTCTGTCGTACCGTTCTATTCTCCGATTAATACCCGTATTCTCCGTTACGCCGACGTGCTTTTGAGCTATGCCGAATGCCTTGTGGAAAGCAACGGAAGTGGATCGGTAACTGAAGGTGCCGGATACGTTGACATGGTACGCGAACGTGCCAACATGTTCCCCCTTGCGCAAAGTGTTCACTCAGCGTGTCTTAACTCCTCAGATGCATTCCTGAAGCGCTTGCGCATCGAACGCGAAAAGGAGATGTGCTTTGAGTATGACCGCTTCTTCGACCTTCGGCGTTGGGGACTCGGAACTGATGCTGAATACACAGCCGAAGTCAAGGCTCGCTCCAAAAAGCATGAATCAAACTTTAAGGCCGGACGTGAGTGGCTCCCGATACCTATGTCTGAAGTAACAAACAATCCTAATCTGACCCAAAACGACGGTTTTTAAGAATTCCGTGCGACTTATAGTAATGGGGCTACGCCTGTTTTGAAGTGACCCCCAAAAGTTTTTTGTCTAACTTTTGGGGTGCAGTTCAGTTTTGACACAGCCCCATTTAAGTTTACGAAAAAAGTGATTACATTTGTGCACCTTAAAAGTGTAATTTGATGTTTATACGATTTATATTTTGTCTCCAGCTATTGCTTGCATTAGGCCTGTATGCCTCCGAGCCAATAGGCAAATCGTTGCCCACAACGCTTAACAGCTCTGGCTATCCGCGAGTACTCGACAACAATTCAGTTATGTTCGTAGTTAAAGCTCCGGAAGCTTCTGACATTAAGGTTGCAGTTGGAAAAACCTACGACCTTAAGAAGGACTCTCTGGGAGTGTGGTCGGTCACTACCGAGCCGTTGATTCCGGGATTCCACTATTACTCTCTTATTGTAGATGGTGTTAATGTTTCCGATCCTGCGAGTATGTCGTTCTACGGATGCGGACGGCCTTCAAGTGCAATCGATATTCCGGAAGCCGGTTGCGAATGGATGAATGTTAAGGATGTGCCCCACGGTTCAATCCGTAATGTCCGGTATTTTTCAAAGAAACTTAATCAATGGCGCACCATGAACGTCTACACCCCGCCGACTTACGATAAAGATCTGTCACGAAAGTATCCGGTATTGTACATTTGTCATGGTGGCGGTGAAGATCATACCGGATGGGCCACGCAAGGTCATACTGACAATATTCTTGATAACCTTATCTACGAAGGCAATGCCAAGGAGATGATTGTAGTGATGCCAAACGGTAATATTCCTGTCGACGGAAAGGTAAGAATGGGATATAATCGGGAAGCGATGGCTCCATTTACCGATGAATTAGTTGAGTCGATAGTGCCTTTCATCGACAATAATTTCCGTACCTTAACCGACCGGGACAACCGAGCGCTTGCAGGGCTTTCGATGGGTGGCGGACAGTCGTTCTATGCCGGTCTGGCAAACACCGAGCTGTTTTCACATGTAGCAGTGTTTAGCTCCGGAGTATTCGGGGGCGCTATTTTTCCAGGTGAAATTCCTAAAAAGTTTGATCCGGAAAAGGAAATGCCCGGTTTGATTAGCGAAAAAGATCGTTATAATCGTGACTTAAACTGCTTTTATGTTTCGGTCGGAACTGACGATGCCCGATATGACGCTATCTGTGAGGCGGTAAAGGATATGAGAGACAAGGGACTTAATGTTGAGTTCTCGATTTTTCCCGGTGGACATGAATGGCAGGTATGGCGTAAGTCGCTACACGACTTTGCCCCCAAATTATTCCAAAAACATTAAGATAATTAAAAAGATAGGGACATCGTATGCGGTTGACGTGGCGTTTATTGCGGTATATGGTGCTGTGGAGTGCTTTAATCATCGGTGCTCAGGTGTGCCCGGCGCAGCTTTCGCAGGCATATAACTACACTTATTACAGAACCTCCGACGGATTGTGCGACGAATACGTTTTCAAGATATTCCGCGATAGTCGCGGATTCGTATGGTTTTGCACGTCTAACGGACTCGATCGGTTTGACGGCGGAGATTTTGTCCACTACAGCACTACCGCTTCAATGCTGAATCACCGTACTAAAAGCAATTTCTTCCGATCAATTCAAGAAGACGACCATGGATTTATGTGGGCTATATCCGACATTGGCTTGATGAGAATTTCTCCTGTTGACGGAACGATTGTCCATGCCTCCGAAGTGTACGACGACTGCGATGGTCTGTTGTCGCGTGGTGCCCTTGCCATTGAGAAAGATGCGAAAGGTTCGTTGTGGGTCGGTATGGAGGACTACGTACTTCATATATTGTTGGGAAAGGATGGAAATATATCCGACATGGAAGAGTTTCTTGTAAATGGTGATGTCATTAACGCTTTTTGTCAACAAGAAAATACGATTTGGGCCGGTGGCCGAAATGGCTTGTCAAGATTTATACTTTCCAGCGACGGACACAGCCTTGAAGTGCCTCTTGAAGATGACCACGAACTTAAAGCCATTAAAAATGTGCGCACTTTGGCTTCGAGAGGTGCATATCTACATATCGGTACAACTGACTCTGGATTATATCTCTATAATCTCCAGACCAGGAATATCCGCCAATACCTCAATGATCCGAAAGATACCAACAGTCTCTCAAGTAATTTTGTCTCAAGCATTGGCATTAACATGTCGGGCGATTTGGTTATTGGTACAAGGAATGGTGTAAATATCCTTTCTCATGGCAATAAGTTTGTTCGTTTGATGTCGGGGATTGCCGGAGCTTCTTTGACCGACAATCAAGTTAACCATATCTTCGTCGACGTCGACGACAATATTTGGGCCGGAACGGCTTTAGGCGGTGTCAATGTTATCTCTATTAGAAAGAGTAACATAATTCATCTCTTCGGCGAACGTGAAGGCGGACGCTCAAATGTAATAACTGCATTGTTTCGCGACAACGACGATAATTTGTTATGTGGCATCAATGGCGGAGGACTTGGCGTGATTCGAGCCGGGACAACCGACGCTAAATATTACCGAAAAGATTATGCCGACGATAATTCCTTGTCTGACAATAATGTTCGCGCGATAATTCAAGACGAGAACGGAGGATATTGGATTGGAACAAAAAACGGCGGATTGAATTATATGTCAAAATCAGCATTGGAAAATCCCCGATTTGATCATTTTGACACGCGCAATAGCCTCATTCACTCCAACTCTATCTATGCCTTTGCGTTAGATTCAGTGCGTCATGGCATCTGGATCTGTTTTGACGACGGTGTGCAGTTCTTAAATACTGAGACTCTTGAATTTGTCGATTTGTCGAAATTTGTTGGTTCGGAACTTCAAATGTCCAATATGATGTCGATTATGCTTGGACACGACGGACGTTTGTGGATAGGCGGTGACGGTTTATACATTGTCGAATTGGGAGGCGATTATAGTGGAGTGGCTCCATATTTCTATTGCCGATATAAGCTGGATGAGCCACAGTCGGGAATTTCAGAGCGAATTTCCGTAATAAGAGCCATTGAGGACAGCACAGTTTATATCGAAAGTCAATGTAATGGGCTATACGTTTGTAAGCTTGGCCCAGACAGACAAATATCCTTTGTCAACCATCTGCCGGTATTCGGCACTAAGATTTCTAATATAGTCAAAGGAAGTAATAAATGTGTGTGGATTAGTACAATTAATGGGGTATATTATTTCGACCGAGAATCATTTAGAACTATTAAATATGATAGTTCCGATGGACTCCCTGCAAGTCAATTTTACATAAAGTCAGGGGTTGATTTCCCGGGTGGACGGGCTTGCTTCGGTTCTGTCAGGGGTGCTGTTGTCATTGACCCAACCGGTTATTTGCCAATTACGAGTGAACGGAAGGTGGTGGTGACGTATGTGCTTACTGGTGAGAATAATATGAGGTTAATGGATCAGAGTACATACGAATTGAGCCCCGACGAGACATCTATTGAGATTGGGCTTTCCGCACAGGAATATGTCCATCCCGATAAGGTGATGTATGCATATAAGATTGATGAGCTTGATTCCTATTGGACGGTTGAACGTAAGGCTATGAAAGTCCGGTATGCCGGCATGAAACCCGGGAAGTATACCTTCTTGGTACACTGTACAAATTCCGATAACCTTTGGTCTTCTCAAGTGACCAAATTAAACATCATCATTAAAGCTCCCTTCTATCAGACGTGGTGGTTCTACTGTATAGTGATTTTAGCCATTTTAGGCATAGCCGGAATTTTAGCATTCCTATACTATCGTCGTCAGAAGAGTATTCAGAAATTCCTCGTGGCTAAGGTGAAACAGCGTACGAGAAGCCTGACTGAGCAGACTGAACAATTGATGCGCAAAAATGAAGAGATTAGCGAGCAAAAGACCCGCATTGAGGAGTTCTCTAAGCAGATTGAGCATACTAACAAGGAGAAATTGATGATGTTTACGAGCCTTACACATGAGTTTAAGACGCCATTGACTCTGATACTCGGCCCCGTGCGCAAACTGATTGAGGGTAATGACAATCCATCGCTTACCGAAAATATCCAAATTATAAACCGGAACGCGCATCATCTGTTGTCGCTGGTCAATCAGATTATGGATCTTCGTATGATTGATGCCAGACATCTATACTTGAGCAATGTAGCGTTCAATGTCCTTGAAGAATTTGATGGCGACATGGCGGCTTTTTCCGATATTTTATCGGAACGAAACATCGAGTTTACTACACGCATACATATTGGAACCGAATTGATTGTGAGCGACCGGAGCTTCATGCATAAGATACTGTTCAATCTTATGTCGAATGCCATTAAATACACTCCTAACGGAGGGCGGATAGTGTGCCGGATTGCACAGCGTGGTGCCGGTGGTTCTGACTCAATGTGGCAATATATCTCCGTGTCAAATACCGGAAGCTATATTAATCCGGAGGAGTGCGAACGCATATTCGATTGTTTTTATAAGATAGAGAACCAGAAAGCTTATACGAGCTACGGACAGAGCAGTACCGGTATCGGCTTGTATCTCGTTAAGGAACTGGTGATCGCACTCGGAGGACGCATTTGCGTAAAGAGTGTGGAAGGCCGGGGTACAACGTTTAGGGTCTGCTTCCCTGTGAAGGCAGCTTCCGAGTCGCTCGTTGTGGCCTCACGCAGAGTGGAGGCGGCTGTGCAGGCCGACAGCAATTTCGACGACATACCATTTGATGCCCCCGATAAACGTGACAAACCGGTGGTTCTCCTCGTGGAGGATAGTCGTGACATGCGTGGATATATCAGGGGTATTCTCGGCGACAAGTATTATGTGGCCGAAGCCATAAATGGTGAGCGTGGATATGCTTTGGCTCGTAAAATAAGTCCCGACTTTATAATTTCCGATTTGATGATGCCGGTATGCGACGGTCTGGAATTCTGCAGGTTGATTCGGTCTGATTCTGAATTGTGCCACATTCCGTTCGTTATGTTGACAGCCCTGTCTGACTACGATTCCCGCTTTGAAAGCTACAAAGTGAATGTCGATGCGTATCTGACAAAACCGTTTGAGCCGGAAATGTTGTTGGCTCGCATTGATGCAATCCTGACCAACCGCAACAACCAGCAGAAAGTGATAATACAAGACTTGAGTAATCCATATCCAACAGTGGAGATGGAAGATTCCGACAAGACTTTCCTCAAGAAGTTGGTCGAAGTGATGCGCGCCAACTATTCCAACCCAGACTTTTCTGTCGCGACTTTGGTCGACATGATGGGAATGAGTGCTCCGAAGCTATATAATAAGATTAATGCCCTTACCGGTATGTCTGCTGTGAGCTACATCCGCCTTTTCAGGCTACAGACCGCAAAAAAGATAATGGAGGAGAATCGTGGGAAGAAAGGCATCAGTGTGTCGGAAGTGGCTTATCTCGTGGGATTTAACGACCCGAAATATTTCACTCGTTGCTTCGTTAAGCAGTTCGGCGTTCAGCCCAGAACCTTCATCAACGAAGGCTAAGATTGTTTTAAGGTGTTTGTTTTAAGTTTTTAAGAGGGTGGTTTTATAACACCCTCTTAAAAAAGACCTTACTTTACGTCGATGCGCTTGAGGCGGAGCATTTCGCGGCCGTTTTTGTCGGTCATTATGACGGTGTTGTTCTTGGCCTGTTTTGCAAACTCGACGCTTTCGAGGGCTACGAGAAATGCCGTTTCGGTCTTCATGTCGGGACATGCCATCCGCGTGGTGGTCAGATTGCTGAACTGGATAGAGTTTGACTTGTCGGGATCAATCATTAGCGATCCGTTGAGTATGTTGCACCCCGTATTGCCGTGGATGCGCTGCTCAAATATGTCAATGACCATTTGGACATCCTTGTTGTCGTTGTCATGGCCGTTGATATCCTCAACTTCCCACGACCCGTTAAGATAGTCCATGTTGTGCCGGCGCAATGTCATAAGCGATTTCCGGGATTCGTCGAGTAGCACCAAGTAATATTCATGCCCTTGTTTCGACACGCTGAAGTAGCGCGCCTTGTCGAGCGCAAGGTTTATTTCGCTTTCAAACGGTGCGTCCGGACACGACATCATTGAAGTTAGCATGTTCTCGATTTTCAGCGAAGAGTCGCTGTTCGACGTAAAGTCGCCGTTTATGATATTGCATCCGTTTGAGCCGTAGATGCGGTGGTCTTCAAGATTAAAGTTGATATATGGGCGTTCCTCTCCTGTGACTTTCTTGCCACCTACGGAAAATACGTTCCATTCGCCTCCTATGGCATCTGCGTTTACGTTGATTTTGTCTTCGTCATTTTGATTGACCTCAACGGCGGTCGTCGACTTTGACGACTTGTTGCCTCGGAATATACTACAAGAGGTGGCCATCATGATAGAAGCCACAGCGCATATCAGCAGATTAATCTTTTTCATAAGAGTTTATTTGTTTGTTAAGGTTTGCGTAGTTTTAATTGCGCCCCCATATTATTAATGACGTTTGGCTATCGGAAAAGTTTAATGTCGCGATACCGTCAGTCAGGAATGTCAATGACAAGATTGTCGTATGCCATGTGTACAGGCGTTGGAAGCGTAGGATCAACTTCGCGGTGAAGGCCGATTTTATCGGCAAAGAGGGTCAGATAGGCCACGCGGGGATGCGTCGCCGCGATTACATCAAGTGCCTGGTTGAGGTTCATGTGCGAAAGGTGTTCCTCGTGCCTCAACGCGTTTATGACTAATGTGTCGACCCCCTTTATCCGCGACATTGTGTCTGATGGTATCTCCTTAGCGTCGGTGATGTAGGCCAAGTTCCCGATTTTGAAGCCGATGATGGGAAGTTTGTAGTGCCACACCGGAAGCGGTGTTATCTCAATGCCGCTTACATAAAATGGCGCGGAACCGATTTCGTAGGTGTCGAATATCGGAACTCCGGGATAAGGATGCTCGCGGAAGCAGTAAGGCACGCGGTTGCGTATGTCTTCGATCACGTCGGGTCTGGCATACAGAGGAAACCGTCCGCCAGGGCTCGTATGGCAATACGGCCGTAGATCGTCAATGCCGCCTACGTGGTCGTAATGGCTGTGGGTGAGCATGGCGAAGTCGATATGCGGTGCGCCGGCATTGATGATTTGCTCCCTAAAGTCCGGCCCGCAGTCAATCAGTATGTTGAGATTTCCGAGGCTTATAAGAGCCGATGCCCTCAGGCGTTTGTCGTGTACATCAGTCGAGATGCATGTCGGGCACGTACACCCGATTTGGGGCACGCCGGTCGATGTTCCGGTTCCGAGAAATCTAAGTCTCATATTCTGGGCAATTGTTAGATGACGTTAACTTCTGGATATAGCTCAATTCCGTATGTATCAGCAACAACGGTGCTGACATGGGTGAACAAGGTTACAACGTCAGCGGCCGAGGCGTTACTCGTGTTCACTATGACAAGACACTGTTTGGGATAAACTTCGGCACCCCCCATGCGGTAGCCTTTAAGTCCGGCATGTTCTATCAGCCATCCTGCCGGAATCTTCACGCCGTTGGGGGCATCGTAGTGCGGCATGTCGGGATACATCGACTTGAGCGAGCCATATTTTTCTGTCGTTACGACAGGATTTTTGAAGAAAGAACCTGCACTTCCGAGCTCCGACGGTTCCGGAAGTTTCGACCGTCTGATTTCAACTACTCTGTCATACACTTTTTTCGCCGTTAAATCCTTGTCGGCTGACAATTCTTTAAGCGGGCCGTAGTCGAGTACAAACTCCGGCTTTTTAGACAGCTTGTAAGACACTTCTGTGACTATGTATCTTCCGTCGGAGTGCTTAAACATACTGTCGCGGTAGCCGTATCCGCATTCTTCCGGGGTAAATGTCCGCGTCAGTCCGGTAGCGGTGTCGATGGTCTCAACTGAATAAATCCTATCCTTGGCCTCAACGCCGTAGGCACCGATGTTCTGTACGGCCGACGCTCCTGTTTCTCCGGGTATATACGCTAAGTTTTCAAGTCCATAAAGCCCTTCGGCAATGGACTGTCGAACAAACGTGTCCCATTCCAGTCCGGCTTGTGCCGATAGGATGGTCTCGTCAGGCGAAATGTCTTTCCGGCGGGTAGACTTCATGGCAGAATGAAGTATGACACCCTCGTAAGGCTTTGTGAAGAGCAGATTGCTCCCCCCTCCTATATGCATCTTCGGCAGTCCGTCAAACCGTCGGTCAGACAAAATCTCTTTTAGCTCGTCAATGCTGTCGTATTCGGCAAACCAGCGGGTCGTGGCCGGTACATGGAAGGTGGTGAACCGTGTCAGGTCAAAGTCGGGAAGTATCGTCATCGTTAATCGGAATTTTGGTCATTTTCTATAAGAGCGTAGCACTCCGTCGTCAAATATCAGCGATATGCCGTTTTCGTAATTCCACCGTTCGCTGTAGGTGTTTGTCCCGTGGTAGCGGTCTATCGAGGTGGGATTGCCGAGTGCCAGTCGACACTCTTCGCGGGTCATATAGGGAGCCACACGGCTGTGGATGATGTTGTTCCAATTCTCATCGGATACCTGCGGATAGCGTTTCCTCGGGTCGGTGAAATAGAACAGCGAGGCGAAGTTGCGCGAGTTTCTTGACGTATCGCCGACATACATAAACACGTATGCTTCGCCCGCTTCTGGATGTCCCGCCGCCGAAAACCGTACCTTCACCGGATAAACCATGTTGCCGGGTTCGACGTCGATTATCTCTACCGGTATATACTTCAACCCGGTTCTGGCGCGCCCGTCGCTATCATACCACATTGATGTGCGGACATAAAAAGTCTCCCCTTTAAGCCGTTCTTTCGTCTTGTCTACGACGCTTAATTCTATTGTGAACGGAATGTCCACCTTCGTCCGCGTATTAAGCTCGTCGGATGTGACATTTATCCGGTGGGTAAACTCATTCCCTTTGCTGTCTACAAGTATTATCTCTGTGTCAAGAGAGCCTGTCAGCGAAGGAACTTCACGGTAACGGTCGTATGAAAGGTAGTCGCCGGCGCTCGGCATGGCGTTAGGCGACGGTTCAAGGGCGAGATTGATCCGGCTGTCTGTCACAAAGAAGAGTTTCCCTTTCTTCCATTCGCTGAAAGGTTCTTGACTGATGTCAGACAGGTACTTCTCTTCGTCGGTCACGACGATACGTTCTTTCGATAGAGCCTTTTCCGAAATTTTAGGCGTACTTTCTATGCCTGTAAAGCACGAGGTGGCTCCACAGGCAAGTAGTAGCGTGACGGTTATTTTAATAGAGATGCTCCGCATCATTTATCCGTGTCAGGAGTGATTCCGAGGTTATAGAATATGAATGAATACAAGTCGGTGTATTCGTCGATAACCTTTGAAATCGGTTTGCCGGCTCCGTGTCCGGCCTTGGAATCAATGCGTATCAGTTTAGGCGCATTGCCGGTATCGCTGGCCTGAAGCGTGGCGGCGTATTTGAACGAGTGTGCCGGCACAACTCGGTCATCATGGTCTGCCGTAGTCACGAGGATGGCGGGATATGGTGTCCCGTCGTTTTTGATGTTGTGTATAGGCGAATAACCGTACAGATAGTCGGCCATCTCTTTGGAGTCGGAGCTGGTTCCGTAGTCTGATGCCCAATTCCACCCGATTGTGAACAGATGGTAGCGCATCATGTCCATTACTCCAACGCGGGGTATGGCCACCTTGAACAGGTCGGGGCGCATATTGACAGTCGCTCCTACGAGCAGTCCGCCGTTAGAGCCTCCTTCGATGGTCATGTATTCGGGCGATGTCCACCCTTCCTCGATCATATACTCCGCTGCTGAGATGAAGTCGTTAAACACGTTGAGCTTATTGGTCTTAGTGCCGGCAAGATGCCAAGGTTCGCCGTATTCGCCACCGCCTCGCAGGTTGGCTTGGGCATAGATGCCTCCGTTTTCGAGCCAAAGCAGTCTCGGTGCCGAAAATCCCGGATTAAGTGAGATGTTGAAGCCTCCGTAGCCATATAGATAGACCGGATTCTTACCGTTGCGCTCGAGTCCCTTCTTGTAAGTGATGAACATGGGCACTTTTGTACCGTCGGATGAGGTATAGAACACCTGTTCGGTAACATAGTCATCGGGATTGAAGCCTTCAATTTCCGTCGACTTATACAGCTTTGACGAATTGTCGGCAAGGTCGTATTTGAATATCGAGGTGGGGTAAGTAAATGAGTTTACCGAATAGAACACTTCATTGTGCTTCTTGCTTGAGGAAACTGAAGTGGAGCCTATGACCGGCAGATCGATCTGTGACAGTCTCTTGCCGTCGCGAGAGTAGACATACATCTGATTGTATGCGTCGGTCTCGTATGTGAGAATCATTTTGTCGCCTGCAAAGTTTACTCTGGTCAGCACTCCCGCGTCTTCCGGAACGAGCTCTTTCCAGTTTTCCTTGCCAGGTTTGTCCAAAGGAGCTGTCATAAGGCGATAACGTGGGGCTCCGTAGTTTGTATAAATATATACGGTGCCGTTAATCACGTCGAGAACGTCAACTTCGTAGTCCTGGGTAGGCTCAATAGTCACCCATTTAGCTCCGGACTTACGTAGATCCTTAACCATTAGCGAATTGCCGAGTCCTTCACCGGCTCCGAGCACAAACAATGCCGATTCGTCGTCGGGAACGAAGGCCGAGTGGAAGTGTAGCGGTTGCTCTGTGTCTTCAAACGCCACAATGTCTTCGCTTTGCGGAGTGCCGAGCTTATGATAGTAAACGCGGTGGTTTTCGTTGGCATTTGAGAACTCCTTGCCGTCAGTCGGTTTCTCGTATGCGCTGTAGTAGAATCCGTCGCCTTTCCAGTCGGCTCCGGCGAATTTGGCCCACTCGATATGGTCGGGCAGAAGCTGTTTGGTCTCGGTGTCCATCACATAGATTTCCGTCCAGTCTGAGCCGCTTCTCGAAATGGTATAAGCGGTATGCTTTCCGTCATTTGACATGTAGACTCCGGTCAGGGCTACGGTTCCGTCTTCACTTAGGCTGTTCGGGTCGAGAAACACTTCAGCTTCTCCGTTCAAATCCTTAGTCCGATATAGCACTGACTGGTTCTTAAGTCCGTCATTTTCATAGAAATAGTACCAATCGCCCTTCTTTGACGGTATGCCATGCTTAGGATAGTCATAGAGGGTGTTGAGCCTTTTACGGATATTTTCGCGGAATGGAATCTTTGAAAGATATTCGTTCGTGACTTTATTTTCAGCTTCCACCCATTCTTTTGTTTGAGTGGAAGTGTCATTCTCCAGAGGACGGTACTTGTCGGCTACAGTCAGATCGAAGTATGTGTCGGTGACACTCTCGTCGTTAGGTGCCTGCGGATACTTAAGCTCTGACGAAGTGGCGCATGAGGCTAAAATTGCCATTGCTGTTATGGGTGCTAAATGTTTCATAATCTTACGCTATTATAGGCCTTTGCCGTGACAGTTTTTATACTTTTTGCCTGAACCGCAAGGACATGGGTCGTTACGGCCGATTTTAGGCCCGTTGTTTACAATGGGCTGTGACTGGCGTGGCTGTTGGCCTTGTGGCGCGCCGGCTGCCTGGCGCTGTGCATTAGCTCCCGGATACTGTTCTTTTGTTGCGCGGTAATTGCTGTAGTCAGTGGGCCGCTGGGGCATTGCCTGTCGTATCTCCGGCTGTGGTTTGGGAGCCGGTTGACGCTTTTCCGAGCTTAACTGTGCGTCGGAAGCGCGCTGAGTGGGTTGCGTGGTTTGTTGGGTAGGTTGTGCCTGTTGAACCTGCTGCGGTATGAATATCTGTCCACGCATAAGAGCTGAGAGAGCCTTGGTGTTGAGGGTGTTCATCGCGCTCTCGAACAGATGGAACGACTCAACCTTGTAGATTACCAGCGGATCCTTCTGCTCGTATGATGCATTTTGCACCGATTGGCGCAGTTGGTCAAGCTCGCGCAGATGCTCTTTCCAAATTTCGTCGATTGTGACGAGGAGTATTAGCTTATGCCACTCTTTTGCGATGGACTTACCTTCGGTCTCGTAAGCTTCCTGCACGTCGCATAGCATTCTAAACACGCGTTTGCCGTCGGTTATCAGCACTTCGCCACGTCCTTTGGCACCATGTTCTACCGCCGCTTTTGCCGCAGGATACATTAATTCCTTGATTCGGTCAGTCTTGCGGTTGAAAGCCTCGGTCACTGCGTTCATGGTCTTCTCAAACACCTCTTTTTGTGAAAGTGAGCGGAATTCGTCTTCCGTGAACGGAGTCTCGATGGCAAACACCTTAAGAAGTTCGAGCGAGAGTGCCTGATAGTCGCTGGGCGAATCGAATGTGTTGATGATGTTTTCAACGGTGTCATACATCATGTTGTTGATGTCGATGCCGATACGTTCGCCTACTACGGCATGGTGGCGACGGCTGTAGATGTACTGACGCTGTTTGTTCATCACGTCGTCATATTCGAGCAGGCGCTTGCGGATACCGTAGTTGTTCTCTTCAACACGCTTTTGGGCGGTCTCGATGGCGTTATTGACCATTTTGGCCTCAATCATCTCGCCCTCCTTAAATCCCAGACGGTCAAGCATGGTCTTTGCGCGGTCGGATGCGAACACGCGCATCAAGGGATCCTCAAACGACAGGAAGAACACTGACGAGCCGGTGTCGCCCTGACGGCCTGAACGGCCTCTGAGCTGACGGTCCACGCGGCGTGATTCGTGACGCTCTGTGCCGATGATGGCCAAGCCTCCTACTCCGGGGTCATCTTTAGAAGCTTTAATTTCCGGGTCATGCAGATCCTTGACAGACTGCGGAAGCTTGATGTCAGTACCGCGGCCGGCCATGTTGGTGGCTATTGTGACGGCCCCCGGAAGTCCGGCTCCGGCTACGATCTCGGCCTCTTTCTGGTGGTTCTTGGCATTCAAGACGTTATGCTCGATGCGTCGCATTGAGAGCATACGGCTGAGTTTCTCGGAAATTTCTACGGAAGTGGTTCCGACGAGCACCGGGCGCCCTATGGCGTGGAGTCGTTCGATTTCCTTGATTACGGCATCATATTTCTCTTTCTGGGTACGGTAGACGCGGTCGTTCATGTCGACACGGGCTATCGGCTTATTGGTCGGTATTGTCACTACGTCGAGTTTGTAGATGTCCCAGAACTCGCCTGCTTCTGTCTCTGCCGTACCGGTCATGCCCGCAAGTTTATGGTACATACGGAAGTAGTTCTGTAGGGTAATAGTGGCGAAAGTCTGCGTTGCGGCCTCGACTTTGACACCCTCTTTTGCCTCAATAGCTTGGTGGAGTCCGTCGGAATAGCGGCGGCCTTCCATTATACGTCCGGTCTGCTCGTCGACAATCTTTATTTTTCCGTCGTCAATGACATATTCTACATCCTTCTCAAACAAAGTGTATGCTTTAAGAAGCTGGTTGACTGTGTGTACGCGCTCGGCTTTGATGGCATAGTCGCTCATCAGAGTGTCTTTTTTCTCTTGACGTTCGGCCGGGGTCATCGACTGGTCGCCTTCGACCTCCGAGAGCTGGGCGGCTATGTCGGGAAGCACGAAGAACATGGGGTCCTTGGTGTGTCCTGTCAGCACGTCGATTCCCTTGTCTGTCATCTCGACTGAGCGGTTCTTCTCGTCGATCACGAAGAATAGCGGTTCGGTGGCTTTGGGCATTTCGCGTCCGTTGTCCTGCATGTAGTAGGCTTCCGTCTCCAGAAGCACGGACTTCATACCCTCCTGCGACAGGAATTTAATCAATGCACCATATTTTGGCAGACCTTTGTAGGCGCGGAACAGCGCGAGCGCGCCGGCTTTGCGCGTATCCTTGTCGTCGCTTTGCAACTTATCCTTGGCTTCGAGCAACAGCTGGGCTACGAGCTTGCGCTGTGCGTCATAGACATTCTTGACATCCATTTTGAAGTCGTTGAACAGCTGGTCGTCACCCTTCGGCACCGGGCCGGAGATGATTAGAGGCGTACGCGCGTCGTCGATAAGCACGGAGTCTACCTCGTCGACGATGGCGTAGTAATGTTTGCGCTGAACCATGTCTTCAGCCGACATGGCCATGTTGTCGCGCAGATAGTCAAAACCGAATTCGTTGTTCGTTCCGAATGTAATGTCGCAGGCGTATGCCGCACGGCGAGCCGCGGTGTTAGGTTGGTGTTTGTCGATGCAGTCAACCGACTGTCCGTGGAACATGTATAACGGTCCCATCCATTCTGAGTCACGTTTTGCAAGATAGTCATTGACGGTCACCACATGCACTCCGCGTCCGGTCAGCGAGCGGAGGAACACCGGCAGCGTTGCCACGAGGGTCTTTCCTTCACCTGTTGCCATTTCGGCAATTTTACCCTGATGAAGCACTATACCGCCTATGAGCTGTACGTCATAGTGTATCATGTCCCAGGTTATCTCATTGCCTCCGGCTATCCAGTGGTTTTTGTAGATGGCCTTGTCGCCTTCGATGGTTACGAAATCTTTACCTCTGGCGGCGAGATCGCGGTCCATCTGAGTGGCTGTGACTTCGATGGTCTCGTTTTCGGCAAAACGGGCCGCCGTCTCACGCATAGCTGCGAATACCTCCGGAAGCACCCGATTAAGCTCATCTTCGTATGTGTCGAGTATGCGCTTCTCATGCTCGTCGATGTCGTCCCACAGCGGTTGGCGCTCATCAAACGGCAGAGTCTCTATTTTCGATTTAAGTTCGGCGATGGCGTTGGTATCCTCGGCAACTGCGTCGGCAATCTCCTTCTTTATTGAGGCCACCTTTGCGCGTAGTTCGTCGTTAGTCAACTCTTTCATCTCCGGCCCTAGGGCATTGATTTGGTCAACAATCGGGCGAATTTCATTTAAGTCGCGCTTCGATTTGTTGCCAAACAGTTTTGTAAGTACGTTTACGAATGACATTTGAATATTTTGTTTATTATTTTTTTTCGGAATATTGATTATGGGGATTTGTTTGATGCGGGGCGGCTCTGTCAGCATGCTGTATGTGCCGAAATGACTGTAATCATCATTTTGTGGCAAGTCGCATCGGTGGTAGCTCGACTGCGTTCGGTGAACGTATTCTAAGCTGTCTGGCCACGGTGGGCGCGATTGCGCGGGCATCTATTTCCTCGCTGATTCGTTCAGCCTTAAGCTGCGGACTTAGCATAAAGACCGGTGCGCCCATTAAGCCTGTGCGCATAGTCGTGCGGTTTTCCTTCTGTGTCGTAGGGTCGACAGTGACTATTTCCCATCCCGGAGTAATCTCCAGATGAAGGTCGCCGGCATAGTCTACCTGTGTGTTGCGCTTAAGTGCATCTGCATTTGTGCCAGCGCGTCCGGCAATGATGTCGTCGATAGTCCATACGCGGCTGACTCCGGCCATACGGGTCAGAAAGTCTGATGCATCGGTTCGCAGATCCTTGATGTCGAGATTATGCTCTTTGATTAATTTTTGATTCAGAAATATCTGGCCGTCGTGATAGCCTGACACCCAGTCGCCGTCGCCATGCTTGGCCATTAGATAGACATTCAGGAGCGAAACGGCCTTGCGTGCCGAAAATTCGCCGGTGGGAATGCTCCACTTCACGTCGTCGGCCTTGGTGCTCGGTGCCACCGGAGTTCCGGCCACCATGATAAACGTATTGTTCAGCCCTACGTTGTGGTCTATGGCTTGGAACAGGCGGGCCAGCTCAGCGTCGAGCTTGAGATAGCTGTCCATGGTCTCGACTCTATGGTCGGCGTCCTGAGCGAGTTTGAACGGGGCGAGCGTATAGCCTAAGTTGAGCATGTCCATGGCCTCATGCTTGCCGAGCTGAAGCGATGTAATATAGTCAGTGGCCAGTTCGGTAATCTCTGTGTTGACCGGGGCCGCGGTTTTAAAGTTGGCTATGCGGTCAACCTGATGGCGGGGAAATGAGTATTTAAACGGTACGCTCTTTTTCTGCTTCGGAACGTCAGGATATTTGCTCATATCCATTGACGGACGCCACGACATGGTGTCAAGACGTGAAGCAAGCGACTTGGAATAGTTTCGTGATTGAATCGGCGAGGGAACATCCTTGTAATATGTCGTCGTGGCCCATCGTCCGTTGACATCGTTGATCCAGAACGCGCTGTTGCCTGCATGGCTGGCCATGATTATGGCTTGGTGCGCCGACGGCGATATGGAGTAGACATGCCCTTCACCCGCGCCGTCGATACGCACTTCGTCAGACAATGTGCTGACTCTGATGGCTTTGGGCGAATATGTCTCGTCGGTGTAATTGCCGATATTGGATGCGTCGAGGATGATGGGATGCTGCCGACGATTGTCTGAGTCGTAGACGTATGTGGCGGGAATCCCGTTGGCCGATGCCGAGGCTCCGCTGTAGAGCATTGCCGTAGCGGCGGTAACATCTAACGGAGTGCCGAAATTAACATTGTCAAACATGACTCCTTCGCGCATAAGACGCTTAAAGCCGTTCTCGCCAAAGTAGCCTTTCAGCAGATCGAGATATTCTTCTTGCAGACCGTCGATAACGATGCCAACCACCAGCTTGGGGCGCGGTGACGGTGCCTGTGCCGCGATGCTCAGTGAGAACATCGACATGACAAGCATAGAGGCTAATTTTAATGTTATGTTGTGGTCCGCTTTTTTTCGCATAAAAATATATAAATATATCTACCCGACAGTATAGCATCTGTGACAATCAAAGGTATAAATGCATAATTCCCCGATTGGTTCACGAATGGCCATATTGCGGATAATATAATTAATGCCACAAAGTTAACAATTTCATAACAGAATACCAACCCTTTGCACTTTTTTATGTAAATGCAGAACGGAACGACGAGGCACAATGGATTGAGCCAAAATATCAACCAATTAGGGCTTGTGGCTTCATGAACTGATATGAAGATCAGGTAAGCCATTACAGAGCCGGCGATGCCCTGTATGGTAAATATGATGAAATCCCACCACCGTGTAAGCCTATTTCTGCGCAGGTCGCGAATTGTTATGAAAAGGGTGATTGCCAAGAGCGCGATAGCAACTGCCATAGGCGTTAAGTACCAGGGCGTTGGTGAGGCCGGCATACCTTCAGGACGCTCTTTGAGAATGGTTGAGCTTGACTTTATTAGATGTCTCTTTGTGCCGTCGGGCTCCTCGATGACTGCATTGGGAAGCATCTCGCCTAAAAGTGCCGGCGAAAATGTCATTTCGCGGTTGTTGATGGGATAGTCGATGCCGCTTCCGAGGGCGAGGTCGATGCCGAACTGATACCAGGGATAGTTGGAATGGTGGTAGCGCATGGCATCGCGAAACGTTAGGGGGGTGTAGCTTGCCGGCGGTTCCGGAAAAACTATCTTTCCGCCGGTGGCGCGTTCTATCATATCGATAGGACGCGTGGCGCAATTGTCCTTTACGTAATTGTAACGATAGGTGCGGTTCTGTGGTAGCAGATTGTCGCTCAGCAACTCGATGAGCATCTGTGCCTCTTCTTGGGTAAGGTTGAGCTGGTATTCGGTGATTCCGCGCCCGGCATTGCCGTATGACCGGAGAAATGATGAAAAAGGATACGCCGCCACAATATAGTCAGTCTGTCCTGACACGAAGCGTCCGACAAAATTTGGTGAGTCGAAGTCAAACACGCCGTAATTAACGGCATAGTCGGCGTCGCCGCGTCTGACTCTGATGGTGGCGTGTCCCTCCAGTTCATAAATGTCGGGTCCGGGGGAGTTTATTATAAGGCTTATTGCTGTAGAGTCGCTGTCGGCCGGTTCGGTCTGCTCGTCAGCAACGGCGTATGCCGTTGCGGGTATGCACAGCGCGCATAGCAATGCCGTCAATAGCCGGCTATAGATTGATTTCGCGGATGTCATAGGGTGTCATTTGGTAAACAAAGTAATTCAACCAGTTGCTGAACAGAAGATTGGCATGTGAACGCCATCTTACCAACGGGCCTTTTTCCGGATCGTCGTCTATATAGTAGTGAACAGGTAATGAGGGAGATATTCCCTTTGCGAGGTCACGCCGATATTCAAAGTCGAGTGTGCCCGGTGAATATTCCGAATGTCCGGTAATGAAGAATTCCCTTCCTCCGCGAGCCATGACCATGTATATGCCGCTTTCCGGACTTTCCGATAGCACGGTTAGACCATTGACTGCGTTAATCTCGTCGAGGTGCCATTCGCTGAACCGGCTGTGTGGCACGTAAAACTCATCGTCGAAACCGCGGAATATGGGGTTGTGGCGGTCTTTTACTCTGTGTCGGAACACTCCGGAGATTTTATGGGAAAGTACGTGTTTTGGAACCCCGTAATGATGGTAAAGTCCGGCAAAAGCGGCCCAGCATATATAGAGCGTGGAGGTGACGTGGGTTTTTGCCCAATCAAATATTCCGCAAAGTTCATTCCAATAGTCCACCTCCTCGAAGTTCACCTTTTCGACGGGTGCTCCGGTGATGATGAATCCGTCGTAGTTTCTGTCGCGTATCTCGTCGAAAGTCTTGTAGAACTCTTCAATGTGTTCCCGGGGAGTGTTGCGTGACTCGTGCGACGTAGTGTCGATAAGGTCCAGCTCTATCTGTAGCGGAGTGTTGGAGATCAGGCGCAGCAGGTCGGTCTCCGTCATAATTTTGAGAGGCATCAGGTTGAGGATGCCTATTCGGAGCGGACGGATGTCCTGCGATGAGGCTCTTTGTTCGTCGATTATGAATATATTCTCTTCCTTAAGTTGCTCCACAGCAGGAAGCGACAGGGGGACTCTTACCGGCATAGCTATAGCTGTTTTTGAAGGTTTTTTAGAACTGATAACCCATATTCGCGTCCAGCGTCGACTTTGTCGGGGAAATGGGCATCGCTGTTGACTACTAACGGGACATTGGCTTTGACGAGGCGAGGGAGCCATTCTTCGCGCGGAAATATTCTTGAAGCCGAGTCGCGGGCTTTTGTATTTATCTCCACAGTCACTCCTTTGTCGATTATCAGGTCGATGAGTGAATCTACCCTGCGGCGATACCATTCTTCGTCTTCAATTCCGGGCTTGAATATCGAAGCGTTATGGCCTATTTTGTCAAAATGCCCGATTATGTCGAACCCGCCCGCAATAAGCATTTTCTCCGACTGGTCATAAAATGAGTCGACCACATGGCGTATGTCGTTGTGGAAGTATCTATCCATCTTAACCTTAAACGATTCAAATCGTCCGTCAACGTCGACGAATCCTTCGTCGCTCGGAACGAAGTGAACCGAACCGATTCTGTAGTCGAGAGGAAGTGTGTCAAAGTAGGGGTGCGACGGCCCCCATGATTCGTCAAGATAGTCTATCTCCATGGCCGCGTATAGGCTGATTTTGTCGGAAAGTATTGCCTTTAACCTGTCTGCTTCGGCGAAGTAGGCTTCCGTGTCGGAACGATTCATGTTGCACGACGATTCGATTGGCACAGGAGAGTGTGGCGAAAATCCCCAGTGGCGGAAGCCTGCGTCGACGGCGGCAAGAGCCATTGTCTCCATTGAGGCTCGTCCGTCGCAAAATTGCGTATGGCTGTGGAAATTGTATCGATCGGTGGCGGATGTGATTTTTTTTAAATCGATATGTTTCATCTTGACGTTGCTGATTATGCTTAGTCCTCCATTATTGCTACTTTGAGTCTGAATACATACGCTTTAAGGAACCATGCACAGAGTCCGACAGCCGACAGGATCCCGACTCCTACCGACAGTGAATAGTCCAGTCCGAGACCTTCCGGTGCAAAGAGTATATATGTTACGCATACGCATGTCATAAACATGGCGGGCAGCAGAGTGACCGCGTAAGTCTTCCGTTTCGGGCCAAGTAGACCGTTATGGCCCAAAGCGTGAACATGGCGAGCGTCTGGTTGCACCATGCGAAGTAGCGCCAGAGGACATTGAAGTCGGTCTGCATTATGAAGTATGTCACAGCGAATATAGGCAATGACAGAAGTATGCGTTTCAGAATTTTTTGCTGGTCGATATTCAGAAAGTCGGCGGCTATAAGTCTTGCGCTTCGGAGGGCTGTGTCGCCTGTAGTTATGGGCGCAGCTATAACGCCTATGATTGCGAGAATGCCTCCGAAAGTGCCAAGCCAGCTGATGGATATGTCGTGGACGAGACCTCCTGCACCGCCGTTTTCAGAGAGATATGTACCGAGCTCGGTATACCCTCCGGTAAATGCTATGGCGGCAGCGGCCCATATCAAGGCCACGATGCCTTCGGCCACCATGGCTCCGTAGAAGATGGGGCGGGCCAGTTTTTCGTTCTTAAGACAACGTGCCATCATTGGCGACTGCGTGGCGTGGAACCCGGAAATGGCTCCGCAGGCTATTGAGACGAACATCATCGGAAACAATGGTTGGCTGTCGGCCATTGCAGAGCGGTTGTGCAACCCGGAAGCTATGCCGTCAGGAATGGTTACATCACCGAAAATTAGCACACCCATGATGCCTAATGCCATGAATAACAATGCAAACCCGAAAAGCGGATAAATATTGCCTATAAGCTTGTCGATAGGCAGGATCGTAGCGAGCATGTAATAGATGAATATGGCTCCCACCCAGAACTTGGCATCCATCCAGTCTGGGGTCATGCCTGCGATGAGTCCCGACGGAGTCAAAACGAACACAGCACCCACGAGCATCATAAGCAACAGTGAGAACACACGCATAAGTTGCTTTATGCCCGTTCCCAGTTCGTTGCCGACAATTTCGGGGAGGGAAGCCCCGTCTCTTCTGACAGAAATGACGCCTGAGAGAAAGTCATGTACGGCACCTCCGAGTATGGAGCCAAACACTATCCACAGGAAGGCTGAGGGCCCGAACATTATGCCCATTATGGCTCCAAAGATAGGCCCAAGTCCTGCAATGTTAAGAAATTGAATCAGAAATACTTTCCATGTGGGCAGGGGTATGTAATCGACTCCGTCCTGACGGGTGAAACAGGGCATTTTTCGTGCAGGGTCGCATCCGACGACGCGTTCCATCAAAGTCCCATAGACAAAATAACCTCCGACAAGTATTGCCAGAGCAACAAGAAATGTTATCATTTTCTCAACAACCTCTTAATAAGTTAGATAAATATTATGTGTGTGTAAAATATGCGAATGTCATCGCCTTTCGGCAAGAACTACCGCGTTTGACAGTTTCTTAAGATTTAGGCGCATTTTATCGAGTTGGCGCTCAATTGAAAGAATTTCTGACTTGACGGAGAGGTCGCCTTCGCGGTACTGCATACGCAGGAAGGCAAGTTCCTCCTCAGTGGCCTTTATTTCCTCTTTTGCATCAAGGTATGAGTCCATTGCGTTTCGTGCCGCTACCGATTTGAAATCGCTCCATGAGGTGTAGATTACGTTGCCCGGCATTGCAAAGTAGAAGTCATTTCCTTTGCTCGAATTGTCGGAATCGATAGCTTTGATGGCCTCGAGTTTAGCCGAATAGTCTTTGCCGGCCTCCCATGTCGACCGGTAGTCGCTGATTTTCGCTTTTGAGGCGAGTCCGGGTGAATCTATGGGGTAGTTTTTTCTCAATTCCGACGGTATGAACACGTATATGGTTATGCTGTCGCCAAGCTGGTTGCGGTCAGTGGCCCACCAGCCGACGCCTGTGGTCTCGTCAATGGCCAGCATGTAGTCGTCGTAAGGCGAGTTATAGGGCATTCCGATGTTCTGTGGCTGCAGAAATCCGTCGTCGCCTTTTCGGGAGATGAATATGTCGTAACCTCCGATCGACTCCTCGCCGTCGTTGGCATAGTACAGGGTTATTCCGTCCTGCATAAGGAAAGGATAGTTGCTGTCACCGCCTCCTGAATTTAACGACTTGCTCAGAATGTGCGGCTTTTCCCATGAGCCGTCATACAATTGGGCGGCGGTCATAAGCACGTAGTTTTCGTCATCGTCAGGAGCCGCCCAAATCATTCGCTGTCTGGATTCCGGCATATAGACCACTGCCGGATCGGCCACTTCGGCATCTTCCGGAAGAACGTCGGCATTGTCTATGGAACCGCTTTCGGGCGATAATCGATATGCGCTTAGAAATTCTTCTCGGTCAACGGCAATGCTGTCGATGATGACAATTTCCTCCACGCGGTCAAACATGGCTTTTGCTTTCGACACTTTTGATGCAAATTCTTCTATCTCAACCGGCATCTCTCGCTTTGCCTTGGTCAGACCTTCGCGGTATCTGTCGAGATATGTCTCTGCCTCGGCAAATTCATAATTGTCAAATGCCATCAAAGCGAGGTAACGTGGAGCTTCGATGACGTTTTTGCTGTCGGCCAGTTTCAGATATTTTACGGCTTCTTCCGGGCGCCCTTGTTGGTAAAGGCAAACGCCGACCCATTGGTTGAGCGAAGCGTCTTTGGGTCTTTTCTTTAACGCCGCTTGAAATTCGGGCAGCGGCGTAACGTAATCACCGTCGCGGTATAGCTTTTTTGCTTCCTCGAGAGTGATGGCTCCTGAAGGAATGCAGAAAAGGACTGTCAATGTGATGGCGATTATATGGCGCAATACTGTAGTATTCATGTGATTCAGAGTTAATTTGCAACATTCCGCCCCGACACTTTTCGGGGACTTCAAAATTAGTCATAATTCCCCAAATATCAAAATCCATCTGCATTCCATTTGTCTGTCCGCTCGGAATTGGATTGATTTATAACCCATATTATAGCTCGTCGCCGAAAATATTATCAATTATTGTATTTACGACATCGTTAAATTTTTCTCGTTTTAAAAATTGATTACGACGACTTACTATGTCGTTAAGAGTGAAATATGCAATAAAGTGTGTCACAAAAAAGGATTTCTTGGCAAGATTAGTGCCAAGTATATCGTTCGGGAGGATCTCAATCGTATATTCCGGATGAATATTTTTTGAAGAAATAAGGACTGCGTAAAACATTCCTTCTTCTGCTTGCTGCAAATTGTCGACTGAAACTACTAATGCCGGATGAATTCTGTCGATTCCGTCAAGAAAGCGAAATGACACTTCTACAATTTCTCTTTGATGGACAGACGTTACAGCCATTTCTTCATTGGATCTATACCCATTGCTGAGGTTTTATGGAGAAATGATTTTGAATCGCTAATCCCTAATGCTTGAGTAGGTGAAAATTCTGTCGGATTGCGTTTGTAGTCATTCGACAAAATTATGGCAAGCTGCTCATCTGACATTGATGAGCAAATTTTATTCCCTTTGTTCCTTTGTCGTGCCATATATGAGGAGTTAGTTGTTTTTGCAAAGATAATAAATTATTCATAATCTACAAAATAATAACGTTTTGTGGAGGGTTTGGGTTGTCTCGGTCTTATGTGCCGACGTAGCGGAACACTATGCGTTTCGTGGGGTCCTGACGTGTCATGCGGCTGTAGCGCATGTATCTTATCATGTCTTCGCTACTGCGGATTATAATGGCGCCTTTCTCGTCGCGTTCGATAAGCTCAGGATTCATGTCAATGCCGTTGACCATGAATTTTTCTCGGGGTGTGGCGGGCTCTTCCTCCTTTGGCATCTTCTTAGCCACGGTTTGTTTGGCTGAGTTTTCGCATTTGGCGATGCGGCGGCGCTGACGTGCCTCGCGCATTTTGGCGCGGCGGTCCACGATCTTCTTTATAAGTTTAAAGGCCATTGTCTCCGCACCGTTAAGATGCTGTGGTTCAGTTCCGGAGAGTTGATAGTTGCGGATGGCATCATACATGGTGTCCCGTCGGTCGGCGGGAATGAGATTGAGCAGTTCATGCCATTCTTTGTCGAAGCGTGGAGTACGTGCGTTCTTTTCCATAGTTTTGTGGTTTATATTGATTATTTCACTGCAAAGATAATATCGCGCTGACGGGATTGTACTGCGAAATTGGGGTAAAATTTTCATGGGTTACTATTTGGGTGGGCAAGTAATTGGTATATAGTGGTTTATGGTGGGCTGAACTTTGCGTGACGGAAGGGGGATAAAAAAAAGAGGTTGTGTCAAAAACAGCCATAGCTCTCGATGGAGTATTAGCTGATTTTGGCACAGCCGCTTTAAATCTCATTGTTCAAACAAGCCCTTAGTCTTGTTTTGTGGTTTCTCTGTTTTGCGATAGTCTAATCATTTCTTCTTCCGAAGGATTTTTTGCTACAATCTTACCCGAAGGGTCGATTAAGTAGGTGTGCATACCGGACTTCAGGTGATAGTCGGAAATTAGTTTTTCGGCCCGACTTCCTGAGGCATGAAATTGCGACTCTGCGCTCAACCCGTCACGCCGGACGACCTCGTTAAATAGTCGTTCGTTGCGGTCCATATTTACCGCAAGGTGGCTGAAACGTTCTACGGTCAAACTGTCAAGCTTACTTTCCAAATCCGTGTACTGCTTAACTGCGATACGCGAAGAAGCGTCGCTTGATTTCCAGAACTGGAGCAGTACCCATTGTCCTTTTAACTGGTCGAGAGCCACGGTTGAGTCGTTTTTCTCGATGCGAAACATAGGTGCCTTGTAGCCTTTCATGCCGTCGACGGCGTGATTGGTGCCGGCTGTAATGAGGACCAGGAGAACGGCGAGTGTCGCAATGATGATCATTGCTTTCTTCATTCTATCTGATTTTAGTTACTAATCACAGGCGGAGTTTGCTTTCGGACTGAACCGAAGAGCAGGCATCGGCCTGTTGCCGATTTTCGGCTTGATCAACCTCTGTCAATCATATCGATAACAAGTATCTCGGCCACAAAGTTAGTGAATAGTAGTCAAATTGTTCAAAACGCTAAACGTTGCTTAACGCTCAAAATCCTGTATATTAGGCACAAAACACTCGTTTTTATTTAGTTAGGGGTATGATTAAAAATTGTTAAGAACATGTTTTATAACATATTTTTCGTCTTAAAACCATTTTGTTAACACGAAAATAAACCTTCTTAACGATGCGAATGTTTAAATAACAGTTAATAAAGTAAAACTATTTATTTTTGAATTTAACATGCAAAAGAGACTATTATCCTTAGCTTTTCTCAGCGTGGCGGTTGCCGGAGTGTATGCCGCAAGCCCGACGGAGAAGCGTCTTGAAGCGCAGAAAAACAGCCAACAGCTCATATATTTCGGAAATGAGGAAATGGTTGACACTGCCTCGGTGCGCAGTATGATTGACAATTTCTATGTCGACCAATTCCGCAGTTTTCAGGATCCGTTGGCTCCGTATTTCATGCTTATGAGTAAGACGGGCAGTGTCGCTATGGGTGTCGGAGGTGTTGTAAGAATGCGCGGGTGGTATGACTGGAATGGCGCGATGAACAACAGTGCCTTCATCCCCAACCTGATATCGATTCCGAATGACCCTACCCGCGACCATTGGTTCAGTACCACTCCGAGCGGAACGGCTTTTTTCGTCCGTGTGTTCGGCCACAGCAAGAAGGTGGGACTTTATCAAGCTTACATTCAAGCCAAATTCTCGGGCTACGGCAACCGTGACTTTAAGCTGAGTAAGGCTTACTTCTCCGTGGGCGACTGGACTGTGGGTTATGCCCCGTCGACCTATACCGACCCCTCTGCGGCTCCTCCCACGGTTGACAGTCAGGGACCTAACTCGTTGATGAGCTACACAAACGTGCTTGTACGTTGGATGCACACGTTTGGCAAGAGATATGTGTTGGCCGCTTCGGTGGAGTCGCCTAACGGCAGTATTCCCGAACTCGACGGCCGTTATACCGGTTGCGCCGACTTTATGCCTAATGTGGCCGCTTTTGTGCAGTATCAATGGAACGGTGGACTGCAGCACGTACGCGTTTCAGGAATCTTGCGTGGGCTGGAATACCGCGACCTCGTGCAGGAGCGTAACCATCGGTTGATGGGCTGGGGCGTGCATCTTAGCACGGTTTTCCGCCCGGTTGATCCTGTAACAATCTATGGGGGAGCAAACTACGGCAAGGGTATCAGCGACATGGTGCAGGATCTTCAGAACTCACCTATGGACTTGCTTGGCGACCTTGACTCTCCGGGTAAGATGTATGCACCGAAAAGCTTCGGATGGTATGCGGCCATTCAGTATAACTTTGCTCCGAATGTATTCTCGACCATAATGTTCAGCGAAGAGCGTTTTTTGCCCAAAGATGAGCCGGTAATGGAGAACTATACCTATAAATATGGTCTTTACGGGGCAGCCAACATCTTTTGGGAGTTGCATCCTCGCTGTCAGATCGGATTGGAGTATAATTTCGGAAAGCGTATGGACATAGACCATCAGCATAAGAGTGCCGACCGCATTAGTCTGATGGGTCAGTTCAGCTTCTGATTTTGGTGTCGAGCGGATCTGCTGTTGGGGCTTCGGAAAAAATGCGTAACTTTGCAGTCAGACATGATGAGCGGAGCGGTCAGTCGCTTGCCGACGAAGATGCGGCAAGAGGAAAGTCCGGGCAGCGCAGAGCACCATGGTTCTTAACGGGAACCGGTCGGCGACGGCCGAGAAGTGTGACAGAAAATGACCGCCGCGTTTCGCGGTAAGGGTGAAAAGGTGAGGTAAGGGCTCACCGGCGCCGGCAGCGATGCCGGCGGCCGCACACCTGATGGGCTGCAAGGTCAAGTATACCGGCATTTAAGGGCTGCTCGTCCATTGCCGGGGGGTAGACTGCTAAAACCGACGCTATTCGTGGCGTCGGTTGTCAGCCGGATGGCGACATTCGGAGTAGATAAATGACTGACCATGAGGCTGAAATTGCGTCGTTTGACGGCGCGTATCGGCCGCATGACATAACCCGGCTTATAGCTCGGCTCATCTTTTTCGGCATAAAGGCGCGTTCTGTAAAGGGCGCGCTTTTTTTGCCGATATGCACGCCAAAACATATTGTCCTTACCTGACGTTATAAAGATGAGCGTTGGGAAGTCGGCCCCTAAAGGCGGGTCGGTTACTCGACAATGGCTATGTAGAAAAATTGACTTAATAAATTGGAATAAATATGAGAAAGGAAAGGTTTACCAAGGTTTCGGCCTGGATGTGGGTCGGGGTATCGGTACTCGTATTGCTGCTCTTGCTGTGGCTATCAATTTTCGAGTATTGGAATGCCTGAAGCTGATTGTCATTATAGAATTAAACCGGGCTGTGTCAAAATAGAAAAGCTTCTGAAAGATGCATAAAATAAATAGCCGGGGATTGGCGCAACGCGCCTATCTCCGGTTTAAGGTTGATAAAAAATAAAAATCTGCAAAGATTTAATATTAAACATTCTAATTGTTAAATCTTTACAGATTTAAATCCATTTCCTAACTCTTTCCGGGCAAATCGGTCTATCGACCGCTTTACCCGGCTACCCAATTTTAGGCTTCTTTCAGAAGCTTTTGTATTTTGACACAGCCTCTATATATTTTACTTTATCGCAGACTTTATGCCGCGCGAGAGTTAGGCTTCTTTCTTGACTACGCGACGCTCTTTGATACGAGCCTTCTTGCCGGTAAGCTTGCGTAGATAGTAGAGTTTTGCGCGACGAACTTTACCGTACTTGTTTACGACGATAGAGTCGATGAACGGAGATTCGATGGGGAAGATACGCTCAACGCCGATGTTATCGCTGATTTTGCGTACAGTGAAGCGCTTCTTTTCGCCTTCGCCTGAGATGCGGATAACCACACCGCGATACTGCTGGATACGCTCTTTGTTACCCTCTTTGATGCGGTAAGCGACTGTGATGGTGTCGCCGGGACCGAATTCGGGGTGCTGTTTGCCGGTGGCAAATGCCTCTTCGGCTACTTTAATCAAGTCCATTTTAGTTCTAAAAGAATTAATATGTTAATAATTGCGCAATGTAGCAAGCTGCATGTCTTGCCAGAGATTGCGAAAAGCGGTGCAAAGTTACGAATAATTATTTAAAATAGTGCAATACTGCCTATTAAATTTGCCGTGTTTCCAAGGAAATTGAGTAGAAAAATCTAAGAGCCGGATGCGTCGGTGTGTGGACCGACGGTATCCGGCTCAAGTGAGTTTTGGCGGCGGACTCTTAAACGGGTATTACCATCATCGGGATGTCGGAGTGGAACAGTAGCCTATGGGCCAAAGAGGGATTGAAGAATCGCGCGAAAATGTTCTTCTTCTTGTTTGGCACGACGATAAGGTCTATTTTGCGGTGTTCCTGAATGTTCCGGAAATCTTCTGAGATGGATGAGAGGGAAATGTCGGCTGTCGAATAGTCAAAGGTTGGGTAGTGTTCGAGGCAATATGCCATGAAATTATTCAATGACTTTGGGGATGCCGTCTTTTTCCCGGGTATGTTTACGAGTGTCACCTCGAGGCGCTCTTTAGAGAATGTTCTTGCGAGAGCGTCAATGGCAAGAATATCTTCCTGATCCAGATTGTTGAAGAACAGCACATGGCTAATGTCATCAATTTTCGTCAATTTGACCGTTTCAGGTATGGTGAAAACCGGAAACCGGCAAGAGTCGAGGACTTCTGCTGTGACGCTTCCGATGAGTTCTTTCTCTTTTTTTGCGGTCCCGCGAGTCCCCATTACGATTAGTTCCGGCTTACTCTGCTTTGCAAATTCGGCGATTACCTCCTCAGGGAGTCCTTCTGCGATTTCGGTTGAGAACTTCACCGCCGGAAGCTTGTTGTCCTTAATTCGTTGCCGAATTTCATCCTTAAGCCGGTCCATCATCTTATGGGCTTCTTTCTCAAGAATCATCTTCATCTCGGTGTCGGCTATGTCGTCGTCATATTGGGCGGCATCTGTCAGCTGAATGTTGCCGGCGAAATAAGGGTCGAGATAGCTGTTTAGAAGAGTGATGTTGGCCTTTAGACGTGAGGCGAGACGGAACGCTATGTCGCAGGCTGCCAGTGAATGTTCAGTGAAGTCGACCGGCAGGAGAATTAGCCTGTTATGGTCGATCGAGGAATACTCGGGGTTTAGGAAGATGTCAGTGTTTTCGATTATTCGGAGAGCCTGGGGCAGGTCGGACTCGTGTATTCTAACTCTGATGCCAGACGAGACTACGGGTTGCTGCAGGTTGACGTTTTGCAATACGGATTCGACACCTTCGCTTTCAAGCAGATTCTTGAGAGCAACGGCGTGGTCGTAGGTGTGTATTGCCAGAGTGATTAGACGGTCGTCTGCCATGCTTGGGCTTATTATTTCTCCTGATTCTGTTCTTCGAGGATGGCGATAGCCATGTCGTATATGGTGGTGTCATCGAGGACAACGATGCCTCCGTTGGGACCCGGCTCGATATGGACTCCGCAGTTGGATCCAAATTCATAGTTTGAGCCACCGAAGTAGTTGCGGACGGTCTGCACGGTGCAGTTAAGCTTGTCTGCTATCTTATGCATTGATCCGTCGGGCAAGCTGTCTTTGATGCGACGGAGATCGTTGAATGAGATGGTCTTTGTCATGATACTATAGTTTTTTTAGTGAATAAATAAATTCGTTTTTGTTGATGTCGTTAAAATTAGGCTTTTCTAATAAGAAAAGCAAATTTTTCAGCCATAATTCGCATGTGTTTTAAAACATAAATTTTGACTGAACAATTTCGCAATTCCGGTCTTGCGGTGTAATAAGTTGAACAGTAGTGGTTTAATTTAAATTATGGCGATGTCTTTTCCTTGTATCCAAGCCCGGTGGTCGTTGTCGACTTTCACGTCGTACCAACGGGTGGTCACGGAATCGATGCGGGTGGTCACAGAGTCAAGAATCTGCACCTTCGTGCCTTCGTGCAGGAGCATGGCCTCTTCAGCCCGGTCTTTTGGCACTCTTGGCGATGTGCTGAGGAGTGTTGACGGCTCGATGACTATGGCCTCATTGTGCGATGTGGAATAGCGCGTGGCGATGTCGGCGAATATGTTGGCGAGGACGCACACGGCAAGCAGAATGAAAGCGCCGAAGAAGCCGGTCTTTTTTACCGGAATGGATGACGAGAATATGTACATGGCTATGGCTCCGAGGAGCATTATGAAGCTCAGCAACGCTATCGTCGACCAAAAGTTGGCCGGAACTTTTTGGGCGAATCCGTTTACGGTGTTTGAGATGAACATGCCGCGGTCGCCCGGCTCGTCGGTGATTTTTGTGTTGACGAATGCGAGGTTGGTTCTGGCATCCTTGTTGAAGGGGTCGAGTCGGACGGCGCGTTCGTAATAAAGTATGGCCATGCCGAGTTTGTTCTGGCGGTAATAACTGTTGCCGATGTTATAGAACAGATCGGAAGATGTCCCGACGGAGTCGGCGGCCTGGAGGTATAGCTCGGTTGCGCGGACAAATTCATCGTTCATGTAAGCCGAGTCGGCCCTTGCCACAATGTCGGATGCGGAAGCGGTAATTGCCGACAGGGTGAAAAGGAGGGTGTATAAAATGGTTTTGAGGTTCATCGCGGTGAAAAAGTTTATCTGTTAGAACGTTTTATTCCTTCCATCTCGTTCATGGCTTTAGAAGCCTGTGAGTAGAGTTGTTCGACTTGCTCTTCGCTCTTGACGGGAGTGTAGCGCGACATTTCGCATTCGTCGATGATGTCGATGAATGATTTGGTCAGCGATTCGGGAGCTCCGAATCGGTTCAGCTCTTGAGCGATATTGTCGCGAGTGAGTTGCGATGCGGGTAGCTGTAGCTTGTCGCTCAGGTAGCCCCAAATGGCGCGCAGAATCTCTTCGTAGAACTTTTCGTTGTCATGGGCGGCCATGAATTTTTTAGCTGTGTTGAGACGTCGACGTGCAACTTTGTTTGCATTGGCAAGGCGCCTGCCTTGTATGTCGGCATTTAACTTAACTTGCTTGCTGTAGATCCAAATTATGGCGGCAAGAATAAGAGCCAAAACTATGTATGATGGCCAATACCACCATGAGGTGTAGTAGAACGGATGGCTTTTTTGAAGGCCGAGCGCACCCATCTTAATGTGCAGAATGTCGGTGTTTTTGCTCGAGATGCCTTGCTTGTTGACAGTGGAAGCCGATGCTACCGCAACGCCTTGCGCCACTTTCACGTCGTAGGAGGGTGTGGTTAAAGTGACGTACTTTTTCGACTCCGGGTTAAAGTAGACGAATTTGTCGGCTCCGATTGAGAAGTTGCCTACACTCTGAGGGATGAAAGTATAGTCAATGGTCATCGATCCGGTGACGCTTGCTCCGGAGACAGCTGCCGACACCTCGGCCTGCGGTTGATACTGCTCAAATTCAGAGGGGAAGTCAATGACGGGTTCTTTTATATATTTAATATTTCCAGTGCCTCGTATGTCGTAGATTAGAGATGCGGCCTCGTTGGTCTTAAACACGTTTGTGCTCAGGTGGCTGTCGATTGTGAATTTTCCGACGGCTCCGGTGAACCCTTCGGGACGAGGCTGGGGGAGAGGGTCGACAATGACTGAGACGGAGTTGGACGATGTCTTAAGTTCCTGCTCAACGGGACGGGAACCTCCCCAGAATCCGCCGAGTCGTTCATATTGGACTACTACGACATCGTACTTGCCTGAATTGATGGTCAGTTTACCTGCTTTCTGCGGGAAAATGACGCATTGCTTCAGGATTGCCGTCATATAATTGTTGCCGTTGTAGTGCTCGACATCGTTAAGAGTGCTCTGAATAGGCTTCTCTTCAATGACGAATCCGTCAAACGAGGGTTGAACTGTAGGAATGAACGAACTGATGCTGTGTGTGGTGTACAGCTTTATTGTGCAGAGAATTGCCTCCTGTTCGTAGGCATGACTTTTGTTAAGAATGATGCGCACGAAGACATCGTCTGACGAAACCTTCTGTGTGGTCGACTGTCCGGAAGTGCCTCCTGCGGCTGAGTTGTCGCGCTGTTGATCCTTGCCGGGGGGCAATACGGTGAACGAAGCGGGCTTAGTGGTCAGGGTCTTGCCGTTGACATTAATTTTAGCGACACCGATGGTGTATGTGCCGGCTTTGTCGGCGCGGTAAGTTAAGGAGTAATCGACAGACGATGACTGCTCCATACGTCCGTTGGTGTATGATGAATTGTAGACGGTGGAGACTGCCGGGCCGAAGAGTTTGGTGCATCCTTCAATCTCCGGAGCCTGGAATCCTGAGCCTTCGGCATTTTTGAGCCGGAATGTGATGTTGAATTTATTCCCTTCAATCACGGTTCGAGGGGGAATCGTGGTAAAGGACACGTCAGACTCGGCGTAAGCGGCCATGCCTGTCAACATGATTAGTGTCACTAATATTTTACGTATCATAGCGTTGGTCAACGGTTGCTTAAAGTTGTTATAGTGAGGTTACCACTGCGGACCTGTGGTTCGCTGTCCGCCTTGACCTTTTTTCTTCTGCATTTCCTGGACTTTTCGGCGTGTTGCGTTCTCCTCATTTTCCATCGTTTTGAGGATTTTAGCCGCGTTTTCGTCGCTTATGTTTTGCTTTTGCTGCTGTTGCTGTTGTTCTTTTTGGTCCTGGTTCTGCTGTTGTTGCTGGTCTTGGTTTTGATCCTGATTTTGATCTTTGTTTTGATCCTTGTTCTGTTGCTGTTGATCCTGATTCTGCTGATCTTGGTTCTGGTCTTTATTTTTATCCTTGTTTTGATCCTGATTTTGTTGCTGCTGTTGCAGTTTCAGCTGAGCCAGACGCAGATTTTCGCGAGTCTTGTCGTTGTCGGGATTACGTCGGAGTGCCCCCTTGTAAGCGGCGATGGCCTGCTGATATTGCTCTTGGTTAAAGGCTATGTTTCCGAGGTTGTACATGGATTTTTCTGCAATTTCGGGTTTTTGAGCCGATTCGGCAAGAGAGCTGAGAATGGACTGCGCCTCCTGCAAAGGGCTGTTTTCGGCGTTTGGATCAGACGTGCCAGCCTGACGAATGAGCGAAAGTGCCAGATTATACAGTGCTGTCTCGCTCATGGGATTTTGCTCCACAGCCTTTCGGTAGGCCACTTCGGCGTCGGCGTAGTTCTTCTGCTTGTAAAGGTCGTTGCCTTCGCGGATATAGTTGCGCTCGCGCCGAGTCGAATATTCGGCCGCGCCGGCATCGGTCGAAGCGGCCATAACTATTAATAAGAATATGTAAAGAAGACGTTTCATTGTCTGGAGGGAATTTTATTTGCTAAAGAAGTTAATCTTTTTGAGCCAACCGAATTTGCGCTCGAGAACGAAAATGTCGAGGACGAGCAGCACGAGTGCAATCCATCCGAACACGGGGAACTGCTCCGCGCTTGCCAAGTAAGTGACTTTTTCGAGGCGGCTTGTGGCGAGGGTCTTCAATTGCTCGTCGACATCTTTAACTACAGATGACGATGCGCCTTGAACGTAAATGCCATTGCCTTCGCGGGCAATCTGCTGAGCCATCTCCTCGTTGAGCCTTGTCGTGACGGGATTTCCGCTGTCGTCGCGCAAGAACTGACCGTTCTTTCCGATAGGAATAAGAGCGCCTTTAGTGGTTCCGAGGCCTATTACGTCGACTTGAATGCCCTGCTTAGCGGCAGTCTGCACGGCAGCGATAGGGTCGTCTTCAAAGTTTTCGCCGTCGGTTATGATTATGATGGCTTTCTGAAGGTCGTCATCAGGAGTGAATGACGCGATAGCCATGTCGACTGCGGCACCGATGGCAGTTCCTTGAGTAGGAACCATTTCGGTGGAAATGCTGTTGAGGAACATTTTAGCCGAAACGAAGTCGGCTGTCACGGGAAGCTGGGTGTAAGCATCGCCGGCGAACACAATCAGTCCGACTTTATCGTTCTTGAGCTGGTCGATAAGCTTTTCGAGTATAAGTTTGGCGCGTTGCAGTCGGGATACCCCTTTAGGGTCGTCGGTGGATGACGCGAGCATAGAGTTTGAAACGTCGAGGCATATCATCACTTCGATGCCTTGGACTTCGCTTGTCTCTTCCTTGGCTCCGGCTCTGGGTCGGGCGAGAACAATCACGAGAGCGGCGATTATCAGCAGGGAGAGTACGAGCTTAATCCCCGGAGTATATTTTGAAGCATCGGGCATGAGCGGAGCTAAAGTCGCCGGCTTACCGAAGAGCTTGAGGTTGCGTTTGCGGGCTAACCTTGCGAGCAGATACAGGCCGAAAACGGCAGGAATCAGCAACAGAAGGTAAAGCAGATATGGATTGGCAAAACTAAACATGTTTACGCTCTAAATATGGTGGTTTTTAAATGAATTTTATGGAATAGTCCGCAAGATTGTTCTCCGGAGCAGAATCTCAAGCATGAAGAATCCGAATGCGAGCCAGGCCCACATCATATAGTCGTCTTCGGTATGCGAGAAGTGGCGCACGTCCATCTGAGTCTTTTCGAGCTGGTCGATTTCGTTGAAGATGTCTTTCAGAACGGAATTTCCTGTTGCACGGAAGTATTTTCCTCCGGTCATTGAGGCTATTGAGCGGAGCGCATCTTCGTCAATGGTTACCGGCATGGGGACGTAGTCGATTCCGCCGAAGTAATTGCTAACGGGAGTGGGCGCGGTTCCGTTGGTTCCGACACCTATAGTGTAAACTTTAATGCCGTACTTTTTTGCAATCTCGGCGGCGGTCAGCGGCGGCACAACGCCTGTGTTATTGGTACCGTCGGTTATTAGGATAATGCTTTTCGACTTAGCCTTACCATCCTTAATGCGGTTGATTGAGGTGGCGAGACCGTCGCCGATGGCGGTTCCGTCGTCAAGCATTCCCATCTTAATTTCGTGAATGTAATTAGCCACCATGGCTCTGTCGGTGGTCATGGGTAGGAGCGTGAAGCTTTCACCTGCGAAAATTACGAGACCCATGTTGTCGTTGTCGCGTCCGGAAGTAAACTTGGCAGCTACATCTTTAGCGGCTTCGAATCGGTCAGGGGTGAAGTCGCGCGCAAGCATTGAAGTTGAGATGTCGAGCGCAATCACAATGTCGGTTCCTTCGATGGAAGAAGTGCGCCAATTGTCGCTTGTCTGGGGCCTCGCGAGAACAATTATTAGGTATCCTATTGCCGCGAGTCTGAGCAGGAAAAGTCCGTGCAGGAGATATTCCTTGTAGGAGCGCGGCAATTTGGCGTAGGGTCCGGTGGTGGATACTTCAATCGCCGGGTATGCGTTACGGTGTTTCCAAATATACCATCCGATAAGCGGGATGAATATTAGGAACAGCCATAGATATTCGGGATGTGCGAGTTGCATCATTTTTCGGTTTTAGTGTCGTTAACAGCTTCTTTTTTCTCCTCTTTTTTCTCGTCGGCATCTGGTGCAGGCTCGGCAGGCTTCGTCGCTTCGACGAACTGCACGGCCATGTTGAACGTCTTGATGTTGTCGTCAGGCATAGGCCTTACGTTGGCAAATTTTACAAAGTCGGCGATTTCGAGAATCTGCTTCATCAGTGCGGAAGACGGCTTAATGTCTTGATGCGAAGATATTTCAGAAATAATCTGTGAGGAGGTCATTTCCATGGCGTTGATGTTGTATCGACGCTGGAGGTAGACTCGGAGTATCTCGGTCAAACGAGTATAATATTCTTTTTCGTGGCCGTGTTCGCATAGTTTCTGGTTTTTAAGCGCATTAAGTTGCTGCATTGCCAGTTCGTAGGGCGGAAGCGGCGGTTTCGGCGGTCTTATAGTGGTGATGATGACGCTGCGTTGGCGCCAAACGTAGTAAATGGCAGCCAACATTACGATGGCGGCGAAGATGAATATCATCCACCAATAGTCGACAATGAAGTCGGGCAGGAAGTCCCATATTTTCCAGCCTGGGGCGGAAGTTCCGGCATAGTCATGGACTGTTTTCAGCGTGTCGACTGGGACGGGGATAACTTTTAGGGCGAGTTCGTTTGACTTGAACGTGTCGTTGCCTGCAACGTAAACGAAAGGCCTTATGGTGTATAGCCCTGAGTCGAATGACTGAATTATAATGTCCTGCGAAATCTCTTGACGGCCCGAGCCTACTGACGATGTGTCGGGCGGGAGTGCGCGAATCACTTCAATCTCACGGGTTAGCGTGTCGCCGGCATTGAGGAAAAACCCTTGTGTGCCGGTGTCCTGGACCACGCTGACGTTTAGGGTGGTCTGTTTTCCCATTATGATGTATGCCGAATCGAGTGAGGCTTTTACGGTCACCGGACCTATGGCCGATGCCGACATGCCGAGACCGAGCAACATCAGACTGAATATGTATGTTATGCGATTCATTCCGCTTTTCATTGTTGGCAAGTTGAGAGTGAGAATAGAGCTTGTTTATAAGTTAACATGATGTCGTCTCCGGGGGGAGAGGCTATCTGACACCTCGTTTTTTGAACAGAGCCATCAAAGCCTTGACAAAGTCTTCGTCAGTGGCGATGGATGAGTATTCGACCCGGCTCTTGTTGAAGCGTTCGATCATGGCCTGCTGGCGTTCATACCACCATTTGTTGAAGGTCTGACGCACTTTCTTAGAGGATGTGTTGATCCATCGGTCATGGCCGGTCTCCAGGTCGATTATGCGCATCAGGCCGACATCGGGGAGCTGCGAGTCGCGTTTGTCGTAGACTTGTATGGCAGTGACGTCGTGCTTGTTGTTAGCGATTGATAGCGCCTGGTAGTAGTCGTGGTCGTCGATGAAGTCAGATATGACGAAAGTAGCGCATCTCTTTTTGATGGCATCGGTGAGATACCGGAGAGCCACTCCGACATCGGTACCCTTATGTTCGGGTGTGAAGTCGAGCAGTTCGCGGATGATGAAGAGGATGTGTTTTCTACCTTTCTTCGGTGGAATGAATTTTTCAATCTTGTCAGAGAAAAATATGACACCGATTTTATCGTTGTTCTGGATTGCCGAGAAAGCGACTGTAGCGGCTATTTCGGCAATCATCTGACGTTTTTCCTCACCTACGGCACCAAAGTTTCGGCTTCCGGAAACGTCGATCAGCAACATCACCGTAAGCTCGCGCTCTTCTTCGTAGACTTTGACGTAGGGTCGGTTGTGGCGCGCTGTTACGTTCCAGTCAATGTCGCGAATGTCGTCGCCGTACTGGTACTCTCTAACCTCGCTGAAGGTCATACCGCGGCCCTTGAAGGCCGAGTGGTATTCGCCTGCAAAGATGTTCTGCGACAGTCCCCTGGTCTTTATCTCGATTTTTCGTATTTTCTTTAGAAGCTCGTTGGCATCCATAGAGTGCGATGATAGTGGTTAATTAGCATTAGGGCACCTCGACCTTGTCAAGAATTTCCGAAACGATGTCGTCGGTGGTGATGTTGTTAGCTTCGGCTTCGTAGGTCAACCCGATACGGTGGCGCAAAACGTCGTGGGCCACGGCGCGGACATCTTCAGGCACTACATATCCGCGACCTCTCAGGAACGCGTAGCTTCGCGCGGCGCGGGCCAAGCTGATTGATGCACGAGGAGAAGCGCCGAATGAAATGATCGACACGAGGTCGTTCAGTCCGTAGTCGGCCGGGAATCGGGTTGCGAATACTATGTCGACGATATAGCGTTCGATTTTTTCGTCGATGTATATCTTTTCGCAGACTTTCTGCGCTTCAAGAATTTCCTGCGGCTTAAGGAGCGGGCGGATTTCTTTGCGCTCGTTAGAGATGTTCTGGCGTATGATGATTTTTTCCTCTTCTTTAGTGGGGTAACCGATTACCACTTTAAGCAAGAAACGGTCGACTTGTGCCTCGGGCAGAGGATATGTTCCTTCCTGCTCTATCGGGTTCTGCGTGGCCATCACGAGGAATGGCTCGTCGAGCTGGAAAGTGTTGTCGCCGATGGTGACCTGACGTTCCTGCATTGCTTCGAGGAGCGCGCTCTGAACCTTCGCGGGAGCGCGGTTTATTTCGTCGGCAAGCACGAAGTTGGCGAAAATCGGGCCTTTCTTCACTTGAAACTGTTCGCTCTTGACGCTGTACATCATAGTACCGATAACGTCGGCGGGCAATATGTCGGGTGTGAACTGAATTCGGCTGTATTTAGCATCAATTACATGTGCCAAAGTCTTGATTGCAAGGGTCTTCGCAAGACCCGGAACTCCTTCGAGCAGAACGTGTCCGTTGGAAAGAAGAGCTATAAGAAGCGAGTCGATAAGGTGCTTCTGACCTACGATGGTCTGGTCCATTCCCTGCTGAATCAGGTTGATGAAATCGCTTTTTGCTGCAACGAGGTCGTTGAGCTCTCGAATGTTTACCGTGTCACTCATAATGATTGTGTTGTGGGTAACTAATTTTTATGATGTTTTTATTGTCTGATTTTTCGTTTTTGGCGGCCGAAAGTGCTCCGGGCCTTAAACATGCAAATTTAAATAATCCAACAAATCTTATATTAATGGAGATTGTTAAAATTATATATAGAACCTTTAGGTTGTTAAAAGATTAAGTTTATTTGTCCAATTTTTCCATTATGGCGCGAATCTTTTCATTGGCTTTTTCAACGCTTTCGGGGTCTGACGCGTCGATGCCGTACTTTTCGGCCGGCGGAATCACGACTGCCGTTCCTGGCTTAATGCGGTTAGGATCGGATATGATGCCGCTGTTCTCTAAATAGATGTAGACCCAGAATCGGTAGTTGCCATAGTATTTCCGTGCCATGGTGGTCAGGAAGCGGTGGGTGGTTATGGTGTCGGTGACTATAGTCGGTTTAACCGGTGTCGGGAGTGCCGTTTCGTAGTCGGAATGGGTTGGCGCAGGCAGTGTGTCAGCCGATTCGGAGTTTGTTGGCAATTGCGGTGCTGACTTTTGTCCATCGATTGAGTCGGTCACATTTGTGGTGGCCGGTCGGATTACGGCGACAGTGGCTGACGGATAGATGAGACGAGAAAGGTATGGCGCGGAGAAGAATCCGATGATGAATCCGGCTAAGATGCCGACAATCAGCATTAGCCATGGATTGAACGTCGATTTGGGCTCCGGTTCCAGTTCCGGTTCGGAGATTGTTTCTGAGGTTGATTCAGAGGATTGCTCCGGTTCCGGTTCGGAGATTGGTTCTGAGGTTTGTTCGGGCGATTGCTCCGGTTCCTGTTCGGAGATTGGTTCTGAGGTTTGTTCGGGCGATTGCTCCGGTTCCTGTTCGGGGATTGGTTCTAAGGTTTGTTCGGGCGATTGCTCCGGTTCCTGTTCGGAGATTGGTTCTAAGATTGGTTCGGGCGATTGCTCGTCGATGGTGCCGGCGAGTATCTCTTCGGTGACTCCGTCCTCAAGTTCAATCGGCTCAAAAGCTTCAAAGGGTTGGTTTACATTTTCTGCCAAAGTTTCGTCGGGATGCCATATCACGGCCGGCTCGATGTCGTCGCTGAGGGAGAATGTGCCGAGCCCTTTGATTGTTACGGTTTTGCCTTTTGCGAGCGCATCGGTGACAATGTCTGTCAGCTCCTGAATGAATGCTTTTGCGGTAAGCGAGTTGCTGCCGGTTGACTTTGCAATGTTTTCGGCGAGTTGGTTCAGTGTGATCTTGCTGTTCATGTCAGTCTGAGATTTTTCGCTTTAATATTGCACTTTGGGTGAACTCCATAGTTATAGCCGGCGGAAGCAACAGCTTTTTCCCGGATGTAAGGTCGGTTACGATTTTTTCATCTTCTTTTTTTGAAGAGAAAGTGCCGAATCCGGGCAGCTGGACTGAATCCATTTCGCAAAGATATTCTTGAATGGCTGATACGAATCCTTCCAACAGGGCATTTACGTCTTTTTTGTCGCGCTGAAGCCTCTCGGCCAGCGATTCTATGATTGCACTATGGTTCATTGCGTCTGAATGTTTGTGCAAAATTAGCGAAAATAATGGAAGGTCTGGTTATGTTTGCAAAAGAATTTAGACTGATTTGTTATGAAGGCATTAAGCCGGTGTATCAAAATTCAAAAGCTTCTGAAATAAGCCCAAAATTGGGTAGCTTCCGGGTAAAGAGACCGTTAGGTCGATTTGCCCGGAGATCCGATAATAAGAGTGCATAATCTGTAAAGATTTGACAATTAGAATATTGAAATATTAAATCTTTGCAGATTTTTATTTCTGTTTCAAACATTAAACCGGAGATAGGCGCTACGCGCCAATCCCCGGCTATACAATTTTTTGCATCTTTCAGATGCGATAATTCTATTTTGACACAGCCTCTACAAGCCGGTGTATGTGTGGTTGAGGATTTATTTTGCTTCGGTGAAGATGTAGGTGAGGTCGAACGTGATGTCGTAATCATCGGCATCTACGGCATCGATCATTGATTCTGTGATGAGAAGTTTGGCCCCGTCGAACTGAACATTAACCAATCCTGAATACCAGTCATTGTCAGGATTGTCGTAATCCCAAGAATAGCTTGCGATGCCCTTGCTCTCGTTTTGCCATTTCCAGGTAGAGATAGCAAGCGTGTTGTCCTGGTAGATAACCATATAAGTTCCTGATTTGGAGAATATGACCTGCTTTACCATGGTGAGAAGTTGCACGAGGTCTTCCGTGTCTACGTCGTCGTCATCAAGGTCTTCGTCGTCGGCGTAACTTTTGAGTGTATTCATCAAGCTGTTTACGAGCTGCGATGATTGGCTTTGAGGCGCTGTCTTGTCGAAGATGGTGCGTCCATTGACCTTGATGAGAATGCGGTTGCTGTCGGCATTCCAGGTGCGGCATACCTTGTTGGTCATTGAAGAGTCGGTGATGCTGTCGCCTTTATATGTGTTAAGGTCAAGGACAGTTCCGTCGGTGGTCTTAACGGTAAGCACGTATGAGTCACCGTCGGGGTTGACTGTTATGGTTCCGAATCCGTCGAGAACATATACTCCGTCGGCATTAATGGTATAGGTTCCGTAAATGATTCCATCGCTGTTTATTGCACGCGACATAGTGAAAGTGTTGTTCACTTTGCGGAAGAATGTGCTGTTAGAGTTGTTTGCGATGGCCTTGAGGGGTGCGCTGTAGTAACTGTTAGTTGTGATTACATAGTTGCCGGAAGCGGTAAATTCTACAGACTTGATTTGGGAGTTTTGGTCAGACACTATGTACTTGGCGCTTTGAGCCTCATATTTTGGTGTCTCGATTTGCTGGTTGTTGTCATCGTTGTCGTCGCCACAAGAGGTGAATCCAAATCCAAAAATGATGGTAATGATCGCTAAGTTGAGATAGCGTTTAAATGTGAAGTTCATAAAAATTTAGTGGTTTAGTTAAAAAGTAAATGTTGTTAAACTTGGTGCAAAGGTAGTAAAAATCTGCAAGAAAACGGCCAAGAAACCAATCTTTTTCCGTTCTTGGCCGTTAAGTGTGAATTTAAAAGATGCGGTGTATTTTGCTTACCAGATAACGACGCGGTCAGCCGGGGCGAGGTACATCTTGTCGCCTTCTTTTATATTGAATGCTTTGAAGAAGGGTTCGATGTTTCGCAGAGAGCCGTTGACCCGCCATTTTCCGAGAGAGTGGGGGTCGGTCTTGGTGCGCAACAGGATTTCTTCGTCGCGGATGTTTCCGGCCCAGACATTTGCGTATGAAAGGTAAAAACGCTGGTCGGGAGTGAACCCGTCAATGACTTCACCGTCGGAGTCGCCTAATGAGTTGTGGTAGGCGGTATATGATACACGCAGACCTCCCTGGTCGGCAATGTTTTCGCCTAAAGTGAATCGTCCGTTTGCGTGAGTGTCGCCGAGCACAATTATTTGGTCAAATTGCTCTGCCAGGCCGTCGGTGAGTTTTGTGAAAGCTTTTTTGTCGGCATCGGTCCACCAGTTGGCAAAGTTGCCGTCTTTGTCGAATTGGCTTCCTTGATCGTCAAATCCGTGGGTCATTTCATGTCCGATCACCACTCCGATGGCGCCATAGTTTGCGGCCGGATCGGCTTCGGGGTCGAAATATGGGGCTTGAAGTATGCCGGCGGGGAAGCAAATCTCGTTTGTCGTGGGATTATAGTAGGCGTTTACGGTCTGCGGAGACATGTACCAGCGGGCGCGGTCGACCGGTTGTCGCCAGTCGGCAAGGTTGTATTCGGTCTCGTGCTTGAGTGCCCCTTTTATATTATCCCAATAAGAGCGGCGGGGGTCGATGGACAGTTTGGAATAGTCGCGCCATTTGTCGGGATAGCCGATCTTTACGGTAAATGTGGCGAGTTTTTCTTTAGCTCGCTCCTTTGTGGTGTCGCTCATCCAAGTCAAATTCTCGATGTGCTGTCCCAATGCAGTTTTCAGATTTCCTACAAGCTCAAGCATTTTGTCTTTAGACGTGCTCGGAAAATATTTTTCGACATATAGTTCGCCGACAGCCTCGCCGAGAAGGGCATTCGGAACAGCTAAGGCGCGTTTCCACCTGGGCATCGGTTGCTCGACACCGGAGACCGCCTTGGAAAGTTGGAATTTCGCGTTAACGAAGTCGTCGCTGAGATAGTCTGCGGCGGTAGATATGTAGCCGGCAGTCAAGTAGTCGTGAAGCGCTTGTTCGGATGCTTCGGCCATGATTTTGTCGACCATTGCGAGCGACTTAGGCTGCCCGACAATGAGGGTGTCAATGTCGGTAATACCCTGTTTGGCGAAGTATCTGCGCAGGTCGACGTTAGGGAAATCATTAGACAGCTGCTGTAACGACATGGGATTGTAGGTGGCGGCTGGATTGCGAAGCTCTTCGCGGGTCATGGCGGCTTCGGCCAGTTGAGTCTCAATCTGCATCACGTTGTCGGCAAGCCGGTTCTGAGCCTCATCGCTGTAGCCGACTAACGAAGCGAGTTTTTTCAGGTAAGTGCGGTATGCTTCGCGGATTTTCTTGGCATTGTCGGAGTCTTCGAGGTAGTAATCGCGGTCGCCGAGACCGAGTCCGCCCTGGCTCCAATACATGGCATTGACATCGGAGTTCATCATGTCGGCTTCGACACCGGTGACGAAGAATGCGCTTACGCCCATCATTCCGGCCATCAAGTCAATAAGGTCGGCTTTAGAGGCTTGGTTGATAGCTACGACATCGCCCATTATTGGCTGTGCGCCTTCGATGTTCAAGCGGATGCTGTCGAGCCCCATGGCGTAGAGGTCGCCGATTTTTTGTGCCACCGAGCCGGGAGCGGCGTTTTTACTGTCAAGATTAGTAATCAGTTCGCGCAACTGAGTACGGTTGTTGTCGCGCAGTTCGTCGAAAGTGCCGAATCGGGCAAATTCGGGTTTTAGAGGATTTGCCTTCATCCAACCTCCGCAAGCATATTGATAGAAGTCATCTTGAGGGGCGGTAGTAGTGTCGAGGTTTGCGCGGTCGACTCCGTGTTTTATCTCTGCGTTCATTGTTATCGATGTGGTTAGTACGATAGAAAGAGTGGCTAAACTGATCTTTCTCATAATTAAGTTAATAATGTTAATGTGAAAGTTGTCGGAAATGTTCGTTAAAATGGTTAAATTGACAGTTGCTCTTTGAGCGATTCGAGATCCATTGTGGCGAGTTCCCAAAGGCTCATGGCATTGTCGAGCTTTTTCTGCAAAGCGGCGTGGCGGTCGAAAATGTCTCCGGCGACATCCCCTGAAGCAATAGCCGCTTCAATGTCGGCGATCTGCTTTTCGATGTCGGCAATGTCGTTCTCTGCATCGGCAACTTTTTTCTCGGCGCGTTTGAGCATTTTACCGCGTTCGCGTTGCTCGGCGTAAGTCATGCGTCCTGCAGAAGGCGCGGGAGCCGGCTGTTGTTGCTGTTTTGCTGTCGGCTTTTTGGCGGCAGGTTCTTTAGATTTCGCCGGCAGGGAAGTTTCGGGCTTTGACGAGTCGGAGAAGCCAATCTCATTTAGCGACGCGAGGCGCTTTTTCTCGAGAAATTCGTATATTCCCCCAAGACATTCTTTGACCTGCCCGTTGCCAAACTCATAGACTTTTTCCACAAGGCCGTCAAGAAATTCGCGGTCGTGGCTGACGAGTATGACAGAGCCGTTGAAGTCTTTAATGGCTTGTTTTAGAATGTCCTTAGTCGACATGTCGAGGTGGTTTGTCGGCTCGTCGAGGATAAGAAGATTGACCGGTTCGAGGAGCAGCTTAATCATGGCCAGGCGGGTCTTCTCGCCTCCGGAAAGCACTTTGACTTTCTTTTCAGATGCTTCGCCACCGAACATAAAAGCCCCGAGTATGTCGCGAATCTTTGTGCGAATGTCGCCGGTGGCCACGTGGTCGATTGTGTCAAACACGGTCAATGACTCGTCAAGCAGTTGGGCTTGGTTTTGAGCGAAGTATCCGATTTTGACATTGTGGCCAATTTTTAATGAGCCCGTAAATGGAATCTCTCCCATTATGCACTTAACGAGAGTTGATTTTCCTTCGCCGTTTTTACCGACGAAAGCCACTTTTTCGCCACGTTTGATGGTGAACGTAGCGTGGTCAAACACTTGATGATCGCCGTAGGCTTTGCCTAAGTCGTCAGCTATGATGGGATAGTCGCCAGACCTAGGCGCAGGGGGGAACTTTAGGTTGAGGTGAGAAGTGTCGACTTCGTCTATCTCGATTCGCTCGATTTTTGCGAGTTGCTTTATGCGACTTTGTACTTGAACTGACTTTGTGGCTTTATATCGGAACCGCTCAATAAAATCCTCTGTGTCTTGAATCTGCTTTTGCTGGTTGAGATAAGCCCGGCGTTGCTGTTCGAGACGTTCCTGACGCAGGACAACGTACTTTGAGTAGTTGACCGAATAGTCGTAGATTTTGCCGAGAGAAATCTCGATAGTGCGGTTAGTCACGTTGTCGATAAAAGCCCTGTCGTGGCTGACGAGGACAACGGCGTTGGCTTTGGTCGTCAGAAAATTCTCAAGCCATTGAATTGACTCGATGTCGAGGTGGTTTGTCGGCTCGTCGAGGAGCAGGACGTCGGGATGGGTCAACAACAGCTTGGCAAGTTCGATTCTCATTCGCCATCCTCCGCTGAACTCAGCCGTAGGGCGGTCAAAGTCGGAGCGTCGGAATCCGAGTCCAATGAGGGTCTTTTCCATTTCGGCTTCTGCATTCTCGCTCTCCTCCATGGCTATGCGTTCGGTGAGCGATGTAATGCGGTCGATGAGTTTTTGATACTCGTCAGACTCATAGTCGGTTCTTTCGGACAGTTCGGCATTTAGCCGGCCGAATTCTTCATGCAGACGTTTGATGTGAGAAAAGGCGGTGCGCACTTCCTCGATTACCGAGTTTGAGTCGGTAATGGTCATGTGCTGAGGTAAATAGCCGATGGTTATATCTTGAGGGGCGGCGACTTGTCCGGATGTCGGGCGTTGTAATCCGGCAATGATTTTGAGCATTGTCGATTTTCCGGCTCCATTTTTGCCGACTAATGCTATCTTGTCCTTTTTGTTTATGACGTAGTTAATGTTGTCAAATAAGCTTTTTGCGCTAAATTCTACTGATAAATTCTGTATCGAAATCATTTGTCAGATTTTCTTTCCGAAATTCAGGCTGGGCTGAAAGACGACTTATTTTGTGCCAAGCTCTCTGATGGCTCCGGTGACGGGATTGAAGATAAGATATGCGGGAGCCTTCTTGTCGCTGAAAATTTTGGGGTCGAGCCCGAAGACGATTCCATATTGCGAGGCGTCGATTGAGCCGTCCCAGAGGGTCTTGCCGCGGAATGTAATAGTGACATTTGCGGAACCCGGGATACAGTATGCCACTCCTCCCTCGGGAAATTTCTTAGGCTCACCTTTTTCGGTTAGGGGAAGTTTGCCTCTGTCCGTGACGTTGACAGTAATTGTCACGGGGTCGCCTGACAAGTCGTCGGCGTCAACAATGCCGTCTATGGCGGAAACACGGGCGAGAACTGACTTGGAAGATTCCTCTCCGGGCACGAATGTAATAGTGTTAACCGCGGTTTCGGTTTGGGTGGTGCCAAGGAACATTGCCGTCAAAGCGGCTTCCTGCGCTGCTATCTCGTCGACAATAATCTGCATAGCTTTTCCGTCCGGTGGCATTTGGTCGGCCTGCCCGGTTATGAAGTCGGTGCGGCTTTGCCTTAAGTCATATATTTTTTGGGCGGCAAGTTCAGCCCTTTTGGCCGAGGATTGGCTTTGTAACATCTCTTCGCTTATGGCGTGGCGAGCGGCCGCCGTCTCCAGCGGAGTGGGGGTGGCTTTGACCGGCTCAGGGAGCACTGGGCTTTCGGGCAAGGTCACGTCTTCGGTGTTTATAGCCAATGGCATTCCGTTTTCATCGACAATTATGAACGGTGTCTGTCCGGCACGGAACTGCATCAGGTACTGTTCGGAGCTGTCGGCACGTCCACGTGCGTTGACGGTGACAGATTTAATGTCCCAAGACTCTGACGGCTCGGAGATTGGAGTGTCGGCGTTTAAGTATTTTTTTGCGTATTTGTAAAACTCTCCCGGTTGGTTCACGGTGTGTACGGCTTCAATTGTGATGTCGAGTACGGTGGTCGGCAGGCTATAGACGAGGCCGTAATCGTTGGCTTTTGATGCTGACAGCTTTGTCGTGGTCTGCGCCGAGGCTGTCAGAGAAGCCGCGATGCAAAGAAGTGTGGTTAGCGTCGTTTTCATGTTGAGAAGATGCTGAATTTATATTCTGTTGTTATTATTCGTTGATAAACTATTGGCTCAAGCCATTATTTCACGAATGGCTCTGCCGGTACAATCGGCTATGTCAGAAGCCATAACCCCATATTCGCTGTGAGTTTCTGCCGCCAGAGATCCGGCCTTGCCGTGGATATATGCTCCTAAGGCGGCCGCAACGTCAGGTATGAAACCTTGTCCGGTCAGTGAAGCGATGATTCCGGTCAGCACGTCGCCGCTCCCGGGGGTTGCAAGTGCTGGCGTACCGTTGTCGATGAAGTAAATTTTGCCGTCGGGACGCACTACGCATGTGTAGTGTCCTTTCAGAAGAATTATAATATTATAGTATGCGGCTTTGTCCAATGCCGTCTTTAGTCGTGCTTCGTAGGAATGATGCTCGCCGAAAAGCCGGTCAAACTCTCCGGCATGAGGAGTCAGCACCGACATTGCGGGGATGTGGTCGAGCAATGTGGGACGTTGTGCTATGCAGTTAATCGCGTCGGCATCGATAATTATCGGCTTCGACATGGCGTTGATAAACTTCTCGACGGCTCGTACGGTATATTCATGTGTGCCTATGCCGGGTCCGATGGCGATGGCGCTGTATTCATGCTTTACGTTTATGTCGGTAATTATCAGGTCGTTGTGGTCGGCTTGGAACATTGCTTCAGGGAGTGCCGTCTGGAGGCTGGTGTATCCGCATCGCGGACTGTGGATTGATAACTTGCCGATTCCGGCACGGAGAGCGCCACGGCCACACATTTGGGCGGCACCCATCATTCCATAGCTTCCGGACACCAGGAGCATGTTGCCCAAGTCAGCTTTCGACACAAAAGCTCCACGGGGAGCGAGCAGGCGTTTTGCGTCGTGTTGCTCAAGCAGATAATATGGTGAGCCTACCGAACGCACTTCGTTGCCAGCCATTTTTATGTCAAGCACTTTCCACTCACCGAGAAATTCGGCATTGTCGGCGATGAAGAACGCCACGCGAGGAAATTCGATTGCTAAGGTTAAATTGGCGTGTACGACGTTTCGGCTGAGATTGCGGTCGTTCCATTCGGCGAACATTCCGGAGGGAACGTCAATCGACACTATCGTGGCGTGGGAGTTGTTGATGTAGTCCACCAATGACTGAAACCCTCCCTTTAGAGTCTCTTTAAGTCCGGATCCGAAGAGTCCGTCAATTACTATGGCGTCGGGCGAAATGTAGGGCGGGGTGAAATCGCCGTTCACTTCAGTGAACGAGCTTGGCGAGCAACCGAGGAGAAGGTCGCGATTGTGTTCGCAGGCTTCGCTAAGTCGGTTGAATATGTTAAACAGGAGAGTTTCGACGGAAAAACCTTCGTCGATGAGCATTCGGGCCACCGCGAGTGCGTCGGCGCCATTGTTGCCCGGGCCGGCAAAAACGATGACCGGTTTCGATGGTCTCCATCGTGACACTATTTCCCACGTGACAGCCTGCGCCGCTCTCTCCACGAGATCAAGCGAGCTTACACCGTCGTTTTCAATGACAGTCCGCTCAATAGTTCTGATTTGATCGTTAGTGAATATCTTCATCAGAGTAAGACAATTTTAGCATTCTCCAAAAGCCTATCTGAAAAAGGCTATGACAAAGGTACTAAATAAATAATAAGTAGCCAAATAGTAAAAAGGCGACAGAGGTTCGGCCGGCCGCGAAAGAGTCATTTTTTTTGCATCGATGCCCATAACGGAACCACGTACAACGGTATATTAGTAAGCCATTCTTGTTCTTTGTAGCCTAATAGCGAAAATCGGAACCCACGTTTGCCGGGATTATCCTTTACAAACTGGGCAATGGACTTTCCCCTGACATTAGTACCCGCTTTTACCTCTATGGGGTATACATCGCCGTCGAGCTGTATTATAAAATCGAGTTCTGCCGGAGTTCGGTCATTGCTCCAATAGTATAAATCAAGATTTGCGGCGGATAGCTGTTGGGCTACATATTCTTCGGCAAGCATACCTTTGTATTCTACCATTACATCGCTGTCTTGAAGTGTCACCGTTGCCGGGACATCAGCCATACGGCTGAGCAGTCCGATGTCAAGAAAGAATAGTTTGAATGCCGTGATGTCTTCGTAAAACTTAAGCGGAACAGCAACTTTGTTGACTCTGGGAACCTTGTAGACCAAGCCTGCGTCGATTAACCATTGGATTGCTATCTCAAAGTCGGAAGCCCTCGCGCCTTTTTTAGCCGCTCCGTAGATGAACCGCTTATTCTCTCTTACGAGTTGTGATGGCAGGCTTGACAACACTTGGCCGATTCTTATGGATTCGGTTTTTGAAGTATGCTTAGAGATGTCCCGACGATATGCATCCAATATCGATTCTTGAAGTGCTCTTACCTGGGCTAAGTCACTATTCTCTGAGAAAGATTTTACCACTTCCGGCATTCCGCCAACAAAATAGTATTGATATAGGAACTCAATAAGTTTTGTGGAAAATGTTTGGATGAGTGATGTGTTGCCTGTTGACAGCAGACTGAGTAAATGCCGTTGCCCTACAGCGTCAAGAAATTCTTCAAAGTCCATCGGATATACTTTAATCATATCTACTTTCCCTACTGGAAACGATTCGGTATGTGTCAAAGTCACACCTAAAAGCGAGCCGGCTGCAATGATGTGGTATTCAGGCGCGTTTTCATTAAAATATTTTAGACTGTGCAGAGCCCGAGGCGCTTCTTGTATCTCGTCGAGTATAATAAGCGTGTCTTTAGGGGAAATGGACTGTCCGGTGATGGCTTGGAATCCGAGGATAAGTCTGTGAATGTCGTAATCGTTTAGAAACAAGTCTTTTGTCAGCGGTTCGGTATCGCAGTTAATGTATGCGACATTCTTATATTCGTTGGCTCCGAATTCCCGCATAAGCCATGTCTTACCAACTTGACGGGCTCCAAGCAGCATGAGCGGTTTGCGTGACTTAGACTGTTTCCATTCGAGGAGTTTGTTGTAGATTTTTCTGTGCATGGCGTAAATTGCTGATTTAGTGCAAAAATACACAAAATCGATGGTTCAATCAAGAAAAAACTACACAAAATCGACCGTTCAAATCGGTAAAAACCACACAAAATCGATGATTCGCGATGATTTGTCGGGGTGTAATGATCCTGATTGCGCCTGATTTTGATTAATTAGTGTCAATTACGGTTTTGATTCAGAGGCGGCTGAGGTGTCTTTGCGGAAAAAGTGATTTATTATTACGGCCAAGGCTCCGTCGCCCGTGACGTTGCAGGCTGTACCGAAACTGTCCATGGCAATGTACAAAGCAATCATAAGTGCCAGCATTTGGTCGTCAAATCCGAGAATTGAGCTAAGCAGTCCGAGTGAGGCCATAATTGCACCACCGGGAATGCCCGGGGCGGCTATTATGGTGATTCCGAGCATCGCAATAAAGTGGACAAACATGCCGAGAGAGTAAGGCTCGCCGTGCATTATCAGCAGGGCAAGCGCGCAGGCAACAATTTTGAGTGTACTGCCGGACATGTGAATTGTAGCGCATAACGGAATAACGAATCCGGCAATGTCTTCGTTAACGCCGAGTTTTATTGTCTGCCGGAGAGTGACCGGGATGGTCGCCGCCGACGACTGTGTGCCAAGAGCAGTGAAGTAGGCCGGCATCATGTTGCGGAGCATCTTAAACGGATTTTGCCGGGAGAAACATGCCGCCGCGGAATATTGGATCACGAGTATGAGCACGTGCAGAACGAATATGACCGCGATTATTTTAATGAAGGTTGACAAGATAACTCCTACCTGTCCGACAACGGTCATGTTGAGAAATATTCCGAATATATAGATAGGAAGCAATGGGAGAATCACCGCGTCAATGCACTTAGAAACGATGATTCGGAATTCGTCAAATCCATGCCGCAAGGCATCGCCTTTCAGGAATGCGATGCCGAGGCCGAGCATAAAGGCAAGCACTAACGACGTCATTACCGACATGAGCGGCGGCATCTCTATCGTAAAGTAGGGGGCAATGTCTCCTCCCGACTCAACGGATGCCAATGCCGTTTCACCCCCGATCAGTGACGGAAACGTGAGTACACCGGTAAAGTAAGACAGCATACCGGCAAAAAAAGTTGCAAAATAAGCCAACAGGGCAGTAGCGATGAGCAACTTGCCGGCGCGGGAGCCTACATCGGCTATTGCGGGTGTAACGAATCCGACAATAATCATCGGAATCATAAAACCTAAGAATTGCGAGAATATGGCATTGAATGTAGCGAACAATCGAGCGAGCCACATCGGAGCTATGTAGCCGACGGCTATACCGGCTACAATGGCTATGGCAATCTTTCCTAAGAGACCTATTTTAAACTTCGTCTTCATCGTATTCAGCAGGGGGATATATTGTCGAACAAATTTAAGAATAAAAAAGTGATTTCTAAGGCTTGAAACCGCTGTTTTTTATATATCTTTGCAGAAAAGAATAATATCGCGATGGACAAAGTTACATATAATTGCATGAATTTTGTGCCTTACATAACGAGTGAAACCATACAGAATCGTATATCGGAGCTGGCCGGACTAATTGAAAAGGAATATGCCGGGCGGTCGCCGTTGTTCATTTGTGTGCTTAACGGAGCATTTCCGTTTGCCTCAGATCTTTTCCGCGCGGTCAATCTTGACTCGGAGATTTCTTTTATCAGGTTAAAGAGCTACGAGGGGACCTCCACTACCGGTAAGGTCAAGGAGGTGCTTGGCTTGTCAGAAAATCTGGAGGGCCGTGACATAATAGTGGTGGAGGATATTGTCGATACCGGACGCACGATAAGCAAACTTGTCGAAGACTTGAAGGCCAAAAATCCGGCATCGGTCCGGGTGGCTACTTTGTTGTTTAAGCCCGATGCGGTTCAGACGGGCGTTTCGCCCGACTATGTCGGTTTTGAGATACCGACTAAATTTATAATAGGTTTCGGCCTTGACTTGGACGGTAAGGCGCGCAATTTGCGCGATATATACGTGCTCGAAGAAAATTGACGGGAGCACAGTTGTCCGTTCGTATATAACCAAAATTTGTCTAAAAGGAGAAAAGATGTTCAATATTGTGATTTTCGGGGCGCCGGGTAGTGGCAAGGGCACCCAAAGTGAGAAGCTAATAGATGAGTACGGACTGTTTCACGTGTCGACAGGCGAGGTGCTCCGCGACCATATAGCGCGCGGTACCGACCTCGGTAAAGTGGCAGAAAGTTATATTTCGCAGGGCCAGTTAATTCCTGACGACCTGATGATTGACATCTTGGATCGGGTGCTTGATGATAATCCGGTTGCTGCGAAAGGTGTCATTTTCGACGGATTTCCGCGAACCATTCCACAAGCAAAGGCATTGAAGAATATGCTCGGCAAACGCGGGTCGGAGGTACATGCCGTGGTGGGCCTTGAGGTTGACGATAAGGAACTTGTGGATCGTTTGTTGAAGCGCGGTAAGTTGAGCGGGCGAAGCGATGATAATCCTGAGACGATTAACCAACGACTTAAGGTATATCATACTCAGACATCTCCCCTCCGCGATTATTATATAGGAGAAGGCAAATATCATGCCATCCCGGGTTCTGGCGATGTGGATGCCATTTTCGACAGCATCAAGAAGTCAATCGGCGGAAAGAAGCAAGATTGACTTGGGTGCGAGAATATAGATGTCCCATGCGACGCCCCTGATGTTTAGGGCAAAGATATAAAAAGCCGGTTCAATTTGATTGAGCCGGCTTTTTAAGTACCTGAAGTGGGACTCGAACCCACACAGCCGTAATGGCCAAGGGATTTTAAGTCCCTCGTGTCTACCATTCCACCATTCAGGCAGTCATGTCGCTTATTGCGATTCGACGCAACAAAGGTAGCAAGATATTTTGGAATATGCAAATGCTCACTCGAAGTAGATCATCTTTCGTGTCATGCCTCCGTCGATAATTATGTTCTCGCCGTTAATGAAGTCGTTGTCGGGCATTGACAGGAACAAGCATACGCGGGCTATATCTTCCGGGCGTCCAACTCGTCCGGAGGGATGTTGTGCGTGATCCTCCGCACTAAGATCGTCGTATCTTGAAGTGGCGATCCATCCGGGAGATATTGCGTTCACGGTAATTCCGAGTGGAGCGAGTGAGGACATTAGAGAGTGGGTGAGCGACATGATGGCTCCTTTTGATGCTGAGTAGGCCTCAGTTCCGGGTTCGCTTTGGCGGAATCTTGTCGAGCAGATGTTTATGATTCTTCCGAATTCATTTTTCTTCTCCATCTGCGATCTGTGGATGGCCAGTCGGCGCGAAGTGATGAAAACGGGTCGGAGATTGACCGACAGAATCTTGTCGAAATCGTCTATTGAGGTCTCCGTCAAGGGTAAGAATTGACTGATTCCGACATTGTTGACGATAATGTCAATATCACCCCAAAGTTCGAGTATTTTGCTTAGGCAAGAGTCGAGGGCAATGGAGTCGGCCACATCAAGGGGATAGAATTGCGAACCGGTATCTTGCGCTGTTTTTGCTCCCTGCTTGTTGTCAATGTCGCAAAACGCTACTCGGCATCCGGCATTGCAAAAAGCCTTTACGATTGACGCGCCGATGCCTGAAGCACCACCTGTGACGAACACACGCCGCGGTGGAAATTTGAAGGATAGAGTTCCGGGTCTGGAGCCTGACGGAGTGGCCTTTGGCCGATATGCCGGCCTTCGTCCGCTTAAATGCTCCTCCATCTTTTTCTCGAGATAGTTATCGGCCATAGATTATTAATTAAAAAGTTCCCGGCCGGCAAAAAGCCGACCGAGAACGAACCTTAAACTAAAAATTATGAAATGCCTTAGCGGGCTTCCCATCCGAGTGCGCTCGCGCCGAGCACGGCCGCGTCGCTTTCTTTCAGCTCGGAAAGGAGCAGTTTGGTTTTACCTTGGAATATGTTGAGCATGTGGCGGTCCATAGTGTCCTTTATAGGCTTCATCAGAAGGTCGCCTGAACGGGCAAGACCTCCGAACAGCACGATAGCCTCCGGGCTGCTGAAGCAAACGAAATTGCAGAATGCACGGCCCATGATCTCACCGGTGTATTCAAAGATTTCTTTAGCGAGCTTGTCGCCGAGCATTGCGGCGTCGTAAACGTCCTTAGAGGTTATGTCCTCAACAGGAATTTCGCGCAAGCGCGAGGGCTCGGTGCGAAGTTCGAGAAATTCGCGTGCTGTGCGGGCAACGCCGGTGGCAGAGCAGTATGCTTCAAGACATCCGGTGCGTCCACAACCGCAGATTCGGCCGTTGTTTGGCTTTACTACCACGTGTCCGAGTTCGCCTGCAAATCCGTCGTGTCCGTAGACGAGCTGTCCGTTGACAACGATACCACTTCCCACGCCTGTTCCGAGCGTGATCATAATGAAGTCTTTCATGCCTCGAGCCACACCGTAGGTCATTTCACCGATGGCGGCGGCGTTGGCATCGTTTGTGATGGCTACTGGAACACCGAACGCTTCTCTTAAGAGGTCAGCCAAAGGAATGGTGCCTTTCCATGGAAGATTTGGTGCCATTTCAATGCAACCGGAGTAATAGTTGGCGTTAGGAGCTCCTACGCCTATACCGGCTATCTTATTTACGGCATCGTTATTTTCGAGAAGAGTGTCGAGAGCCGTTTTCAGCTCAGCGATGTAATCTTTGATGTCCGGGTGTTTTCCGGTCTTTATGGAACTGCTTGCTATAACGTTACCACGTGCGTCCACAATTCCAAATACGGTATTGGTACCTCCTATATCGATACCTACTACATAAGGTTTCATTTAGTTAATGTTTTTAGTTAGTCTCAAAGTTTAATACTTTCACAAAGGTAGTCAAATTCGGTCACTATCAAAAGCGAATAAAGTTAAAATCGTTAAAATTAATCTTCGAGATAGAAAACGATTGTTGAAACGACGCGAATTTTCTTAAGATATGGGGTATAAGGGTCGCGGTCATCAATAGAAAACTGGCCTTGAGATGCTGTCTTTATCTTGCCCAGCCGGCTGTGAGAATCTGCCGCAAATTTGTCGGCGGCTTCACGGGCGTTGTGGGTGGCCTCTGCTATCATCTCCGGCTTTATGTCATTAAGGCCTGTGTACTCGTAGATGGTCTGATATTGGTAGTCGCCGGCTGTAATGGCGACACCGTCTTTGAGCAGTTCGGTCTGGCGTTTGATTAATTCGTTGACTTTGTCGACATTGGTCGAAGTGACAACGATGACAGAGGTGACGTTGTAGCGGTATTGGCGGTCGGTTGAGCCGTAACGTTCGGCCTGAAGGTCGACGATATTTGGAGCCTGAACCAAAATCTCGGTTTCGGAAATGCCATTAGACTTGAGAAAATCTACCACTATCGAGTTGGTCGCAGTGATCTTGCCGTAAATTGCCGTAAGGTCATTTCCGACTTCTTTGCAAACGATGGGCCATGTGACTTTATTTGCCGTGACTTCTTTCTCGGCGAGACCTCTGACCGTCACCACTCTGTCGCGATAGCTGAAATTGTCAAAGCCCGACTTGATAAAAACTCCCAAGAAAAATATACCGGCGGCTATTAACAATGCCGGAAGAATTTTGACGAATGTCTTCATGTCAACTGGTATGTTTAGTTGGTTTAAATGTTAGATTTTACTGAGGCAAAGATACAAAAATTAGTCAATGTCGCGTTTGATCGCAGATTAAATTGTGCAATATTTGTCCGGATGTCCAAAATTGAAAAATTTATGTTTAATTTTGAATGTCATCCATGGATGATTGTCTTAAATTTGTTCCCGTCACCAAAATAGTTTAACCGAAATAATTGTATGTCATGAAAGAAACACTATTCGCTATAGCCATATTGGCGGCCTCTCCGCTTGCGTGTGGACAGAATCCGATCATTCGCGATCAGTTTTCCGCCGACCCGACTGCGCGGGTATTCAACAATAAGATGTATGTCTATCCTTCGCATGATATTCCGAGTCCGGTGGGTGAGTTGAAAGAATGGTTCTGCATGGAGGATTATCATGTGTTCTCTTCAGAAAATCTGATTGATTGGACAGACCATGGAGTGATTTTGACACAAAACAATATCCCGTGGGTTAAGCGCGATTCATACGCTATGTGGGCACCCGAATGTGTTGAAAAAGAAGGACGTTACTATTTTTACTTTCCGGCCTCGCCGGCAGGCGACGGTAAGGGATTCCGTGTCGGAGTGGCTGTCGGCCTTAATCCGGAAGGCCCGTTTATGCCTATGCGCACGCCTATAGAAGGAATTATGGGAATAGATCCGTGTGTGTTGATTGACGATGACGGATCAAGTTATATATATTGGTCGGGGATGGGCATGAGAGGTGCCAAGCTCGGGGACGACATGATGAGCCTGGCATCAGATCCGGTTGTCATCGAAGGGCTGCCAGAGGGCTTTAAAGAAGGACCTTTCGTGTTCAAGCGTAATGGTAAATATTATTTCACCTTTCCTTGGGTAAAAGATAAGACTGAAACTTTGGCATACGCCATGGGCGATTCTCCGCTCGGGCCGTTTACCTTCAAGGGGTTGATTATGGATGAGTCGCCTACAGGATGTTGGACAAACCACCATTCCATAGTCGAATATGAAGGACAGTGGTATCTATTCTATCATCATAACGACTATTCGCCTGATTTTGACAAAAATCGTTCGGTGCGCATTGACTCGTTGGCCTTCAATGACGACGGCACCATTGTCAAGGTAGTGCCCACTCTGCGAGGTGTTGGCATTACCGATGCAAGGACTCGCATACAGATGGATAGATACAGCGACATATCCAATAAAGGTGCTTCGATAGACTATCTTGATCCCTCAGATTATTTTGCCGGCTGGAAGACGCAGTTGAAACGCCGAGGTTCATGGATAAGATATAATGCCGTAGACTTTGGCGATAAGCAAGTCAAGATGGTTACGGCCAGAGTGAAGGCTCCGAATGGAGGACGGTTGTCGATAGGAGCCGACGGCCTCGGAAAAGTTGGGAAAATCAGTGAAATAGTATTGGCTCCGGGTAAGGGTTGGGTTGAGGCCACTGCCACGGTTGACGAAACCTCACCAACAGGCATCCATGATCTATATCTGGAACTTACCGAAGGGAGTAATGTTGAGGTCGATTGGATTGGTTTTGATGCGTTGCCATGGACGGAAGGAGCATTCCGGACCGGACGCTACCGCAATCTGTTTGCCGAGGCTGGATATGGCAAGCAAGATATTGATGCCAAACTCGACTCAATCTATCAAAGTCTGTTTTACGGGCCGAATAAGATTTATTTTGAGGTAGACGACAGTATGGCATACGTTAGCGATCTTAAAAACCACGATGTCAGGACTGAAGGGATGTCATACGGTCTGATGGTTGCGGTGCAGCTCGACAAAAAAGATGTTTTTGACCGACTTTGGCGTTGGACACGCAAATATATGCAGCATTCCGAAGGTGACAGCAAGGGATATTTTGCATGGAGTTGCCAGACGGACGGAACGCCTAACTCGCTCGGTGCGGCTTCCGACGGAGAGCTTTACTTCGTCACGTCACTGATATTCGCGTCAAACCGTTGGGGCAACGACACCGGAATCAATTATATTGCCGAGGCTCGCAACATCATCGACTGCTCAATGCAGAAAGTCGGAAAATCGCGTGTGGCTCCGCTAATAAATTTAGAACATAAACTGATTACATTTACGCCAGATAATTGGGGCGGGCGATTTACCGATCCGTCGTACCATGTGCCTGCTTTTTATGAAGTTTGGGCCAAATGGCTCGGTGACGGGCGTTCGGAATTTTGGCAGGAGTGTGCCGACATGAGCCGCCGTTACCTCCATTCGTGTATTCATCCTTCGACCGGATTAAATCCGGACTATAGCAATTATGACGGCACGCTCCTTGGAGGAAACCGCATAATAGGCGATGCTTTCCGATTCGATTCGTGGCGAGTGCCTATGAACATTGCACTTGACTATTCGTGGTCATGCGCCGACGGAAAGTGGCAACGGGATTATGCCAATCTAATTCAGGAATTTCTTTATTCCAAAGGTATAGATGACTTTGTCGACCAATATAATGTCGATGGAAGTCAAGTAGAGCAGATACTTGGCGCCGGAGGCTATCGGAAGCTTCGCCATTCTCTCGGACTTGTGGCCACTTCGGCTGCAGTGTCGCTCGCTGCCACGGACGTTAAATGCCGTGAGTTTGTAGACAGATTATGGAATGCACGTCACGAGCCATACGACGATGGCTACTTTGACGCATACTACGACGGACTTTTGCGTCTGTTCGCATTCATGCACCTTAGCGGAAACTATAGGATAATAACCCCCTCAAATGAATAAATCAGAATGAAGAAAATTAATGCTTTATTTTTCAGCTCCGTCGTGGTGCTAAGCGCATGTGGTGGCGGAGGCACGGCTAAAAATGACAACAGCGTGATTGCCGACACGGCCAAAACATTCGTATTTAACGGCAATCCGCTTGTCCGCGACAAATTTACAGCCGATCCTGCCCCGTTGGTGCACGACGGGAGGCTATATCTCTACGTTGGACACGATGAATTTTACGAAGGACAGGATACTGCGTCGGGAGGTAAAGAGTTCAATATTACGGAGTGGCTATGTTATTCAACGTCTGACATGAAGAATTGGACAGACCACGGAGCGGTACTTCGTCCCACCGATTTTGAATGGGCAGTCGGCGAGGCTTGGGCATCGCAGGTCGTTGAAAAGGATGGGAAATTCTATTACTATACAACCGTTCAAGGAGGTGAACCATACGTGGGAAAAGCCGTAGGAGTTGCTGTCAGCGACAGTCCTACCGGTCCATTCGTGGATGCCATAGGGAGGCCTCTTGTCAGCGACGATATGACAGACAACGGGGCACGCGGTTGGTGGAACGACATTGACCCTACGGTTCTTATCGATGGCGACGATGCGTGGCTTTGTTGGGGCAACGGCACTTGCTTCTTGGCAAAACTAAAGCCAAATATGATAGAGCTTGACGGCAACATAGAGGTGCTTGAAATGCCCCGATACGTAGAGGGTCCGTGGCTACATAAAAAGGACGATACGTATTATTTGACATACGCGTCGTTTGGCAATGGGGCAGAGACTATTTCTTATGCAACGGCACCTTCGATGAAGGGGCCTTGGACACCCCAGGGAGAACTGACAGGCAATGCCCAAAACAGCTTTACCATTCATCCGGGAATAGTGGAATTTAACGGCGCATGGTATCTGTTCTATCATAACGCAGTGCTTGAAATTGACGGGCATAAAGGAGCCATAGGAAGACGTTCGGTCTGTGTCGACACACTTCGGTATGGAAACGACGGATTAATGCTTCCGGTAGTACAGACTTCAGGTATTTATTAAATCTTAGTTAAGGTGATTGTTTTAGGTTTAGATCATGAGCCCGATGAAGGTTAAGTATCCTTGGGCAGACCTCCTCCCTCCGGTGCGTGAAGCTTCGGAGGGAGTTTTTATATCTTGCGGCATTCTGAGGGGGTCTTGCCGAAATATTTCTTAAACACTGTGCTAAAGTAGCCGACTGAAGAGAACCCGCTTTTGTAAGCTATTTCGCCGACTGACAGCGATGGATCATTCATGAGTTTCAACGCATGTTCCATGCGTACTTTTTTTATAAAATCCACTATTGACATTCCTGTCAGCGACTTTATCTTTTTAAACAGAAGTGAGGTGCTGACACCCATGTCTCTTGCAAATTCTTCTTTGCCGAACTCTGAATTTTCCAAGTGTGCGGTTACTACTTCGATGGCTTGCTTTACAAACGCGTCGTTTAGCCGGTTTACCGGTTCATTATGCTCTGTTTCGGCATTTAATCCTAAGGCATTGGTGTTAAGACGCACGCCGATGGCACGGCGGTTGTTAATGGTCGATGCGATACGCCGCGAGATGGTCTTTATGTCAAAAGGTTTAGTTAGATACTCGTCAGCCCCGAGCCCTAATCCGCGCAGTTCATCGGCTTGCTCCGAAAGTGCGCTCAAGAGAATAACGGGTATGTGCGAGGTGTCGAATGTTGACTTTATGAGCCTGCAAAGTTCAAAGCCGTCCATGTTAGGCATCATAATGTCTGAAACCACGAGGTCGGGAATATTATTCTGTATGTATTCCCAGGCCTCACGCCCGTCGGCCACAGCTGTAACTTGGAATTGCGATCCAAGGGCGTTGGCAATGAAATTTCGTAGGTCATCGTTATCTTCGGCTATAAGTATCCGCATCTCTTCGTCCGGCGATTGTCCATTGTCGGTGTCGGCTCCAGTTAAGACTTCTGCTGATGGAACATCTTCAGCAACTTCCGCGGGAGGATAATAGGGAATTGCTATTTCAAAAGTAGAGCCGACATTTTCTTGGCTTTCAACGTTTATGGTTCCTCTGTGAATGTCTACGAGTTTCTTTACAAGCGCAAGCCCGATTCCCGAACCTGCAATTCTGGAATTGATGGCATTCTCGCCACGGTAAAATTCGTGGAAAAGTTTTTTGCGGTCTTTTTTTGAGATGCCGATTCCGTGGTCGGACACGGACAAAGTCCAGCCATCTACGCCTTTGCAAGACAGTGAGACAGTTACGTCAGAATCGTTTAGGGAGTATTTTATGGCGTTTGAAATCAGATTGTCAACTATCTGTTGCATCTTGTCGTCGTCGATGGCGGTGATATATGAGTCAGCATCGGTGTGAAATTTTAAAGTGATTGACTTTTGTTCGGCGTATGCCGAGAACATGGCTAATCGTTGGCGGACGAAAGCTACGATGTCTACCGGTGAAAAGTAGGGCTGAACCTTGCCGGTGTCAATTTTTTGGAAGTCCATCAATTTGGTTGTGAGTGATGCCAAGTGGTCAACGTTCTTGAGAGCGAGCTTGACATTGTCGCGGTCGGAATTTGAGAGCCGATCGGAGTCGCCGAGTTGTTCCACGGGAGCTTTAATTAACGTTAAAGAAGTCCTTAAATCGTGGGCAGTAGTTACGAAGAATTGGAGCTTGCTCTCTGCATTGCGGCGGTTTATGCGGTTAAGATATGAGCGAAATGCGAAAATAAGGATTCCCGCGACGACGCAAATAATCAATGTCCTGAACCACCATGTCTCCCAAAACGGAGGAGTTATGTGAATGGCGATAGCCCGTTCGTCGACGACCTCCGGATTATGCATTCGTATTAAGAGCTTATATTCGCCGGGAGTGAGGTTGGAATAGCTGATTGCAGAGATGGCTTTAGGGCCGTTCCAATTTTCTTCAAGTCCGTCGAGCCGATATGAGAACAGCGGGGAGTAGGACTGTGCCCCAATAGACAGGACGTTAAAAGTGATGTCATTGTGGCTGTAGTCAAAAGTGATGGAGTTAAGCATGTCAATCGGAACATCGGGGGCTTGATCGTCCCGGGCTCTTACCGATGTGCCCGACAGCAGGATGTCGTCTACGAATATGTGTCCTGATGGTGCTGTTACGGCATCGATGTCGCTCGACACCATAAGCAACCCTTTTGTGGTTCCCCAAGCTGTCTGTCCGTCGCTCGTCGTTATAGCTGCTCCTGGCGTGAAGTTACCACCTGAAATTGTCGCGGGAAACCTGCATTGTGTCACGGTCTTATCTGCTATGTCGAATAAGTAAAGGCCATTAGAGGTGCCTAACCACAGCTGTCCGTTACGGAGTACGAGGCTACTTATGTCGTCAGAGGGAAATCCTTGACGAGTACCGAAATATTCCACTTCGCGGGTCAAAATGTCGTAGCAAATAAGACCTTTACCAGAAGCTGCCGCCCAAATCTTTCCTGACGTGGCAATTATGCTTCTGATTATATTGTCAGACAGCAGAGTCGAGTACTCTTTTGAATTTTTATTTAAAGCAAAAAGTCTGTTAGTGTTGAGCAGGAGCAATGTGCTGTCGTTCATGTCGGCTATTGCCGTTGCGGGAATAGAAGGATAGTTTTCAAAGGTTTTTGTCGAAGGATCGAAGCGGAGAATGTCGCCAATCATTCCGGCAAGCCAGATTTTACCCCCCCTATCTACTTGAATATCAAATACAAATCCGGTAGTAGACAATATGCCGTATGGCATTGTATAGTGGTGCTTAATCTTTTTTGAAGCGCAGTCGATTACGTAGACTCCGTGAGAATAAGTTCCTGCCCAGATGTTGCCTGCGTTGTCGTAGCATACAGCCTGTACTATAAACGACTCGTCGTCATAGTAGTCATCGAAGAAGTTAGTCCAATTGTCGGTCGTCGGGTTCCAGCAACTGAGTCCGCTGTTTGTGCCGATCCAAAGTTGTCCTCCGTCATCTTCGGCAATGTCATAAATATAATTGTTGATAAGCGACTTGCCTGACGGTAAGTCAGTTCGTCTGGAGTATAAAGTGGCAGTTTTTGGACCCATGTCAGCAACCGACACGCCTCCGGTGTATGAGCAGACCCATATACGTCCCGAAGGTTCAAGATACATATCCTGGACTCCGTTGCCCGACAAGGAATATTCGTTGTTGGAATTTTCTCTATATGTCCGGAGCACTTTTTTGCCGTCGCGCGACAGTTCGTATATGCCACGTCCGTCGATGCCGCACCAGATGGTAGAGTCTGGCATAATCTCAATGTCGCGTACATATTGACGCGGAAAGCCCGGAGCTTCGGCGCGGACAAACAGCTTGGAGTTCATGTCGACGTAAAACAGGCCGTCGGACATAGTGCCTACCCATAATCGGCCCAATGTAGTGTCTTCACAAATCAGTGTCGGAAAAGTGTGTGCAACGTCGCAGATACGGCTGGCACTCATAGTGGAAGTGTCCACAGCAAAGAGGCCTTCGGGGCCTCCGGCGATGAGACGCCCGTCGTCAAGCACAGTCATGTCGCCGAGAGCTCCTTTAACCATGTCGATTCGCAGAAATTCGTCGCCTTTAGCCCTAAAAAGTCCGCTTGAGCTGGCAAACCAAATGCCACCATCTTCGTCTAATTCTATCTGCGACAGATACAGACTTTCAACTCCGAGTCTATCCGGGAGGCTCATCAAACGGTCAAATTGGTCTGATAGCGGGTCGTAGACGAACACCTCACCTTGATTAGTGTAAGCTACTATGCGCCCGTCGCGCTGAACCACTTCAACCGAAATCACATACATTGACGAGTAGGGCAGGGTGTACATACGGCTACCATTGTCGGCAAGACGAATAACACCCTCCTTTGAAGCTACCCAGATGAACCCATTGTCATCGCTACAGACGGCATTAGGTTCTGTGATGGCAATACCGTAAAAGTCCGCGACATTGTAAAATTTTCTTGTCTCGGCTGAAATGAGCATTGGCAAAAGCAGCGAGAATGCTATGATGACAGGTCTCATACTTAAAGATGCGAAATTAATAATATATATGTAAGGTTGATTCTTTATTCGTCTCTTATGCCAAGGTGATGCGGTACTATAGCGATAGCAAATTTAATCAAAAGAAATTTAATCAAGAGTACACGAATCGTTAAAATAACGCTACAAAAATGTATTTTCTGTCTAAAAATGAATAGAATACCTAAAATTGAAAATTATATGTCTAAATTTAAATATTGGTTAATCGGCCCGGGGCTACATTTGCGTCAGTTTATTAATCATAAATTTAATACTGGCATGACTAAACATGTAATTGTTGCCCTGTACATGCTGTTTGCATGTATAGGAATTTCGGCCCAGACTCACATAGTGACGGGTACTGTGACCGATGCCGACCACGAGCCGATGGTCGGTGTGAGTGTGATTGAAAAGGGCTCATCCAATGGGACCATGACCGATGCCGACGGTAAGTTTACTCTGAAAGTCGGCGCGAAATCCACCCTCCGTGTGTCATATATAGGATACGTCACTCAAGATGTGGCTGTAGGTGTAAAGACACAGCTTAACATCGTAATGAAGGAGGATAATCTTGAACTTGATGAAGTGGTGGTAGTCGGATATGGTACGCAGAAGAAGAGCGACTTGACAGGCTCAGTGTCTTCTGTGTCGGCCGACGACATAAAGGGACTGGCTACAAGTGATGCCGCGGCCGCGCTTCAGGGTAAGGCAGCGGGCGTTCAGATTCTGAACACATCGGGCGCACCCGGATCGGGAGCTAACATCAGAATTCGCGGTTATTCGTCAAACTCCGGAAATCTCGGCCCGCTGTTGATAGTCGACGGACTGAAGGTTGACAATATCCAGTATCTCGACCCATCAATGATTGAGTCAATTGAGGTGCTAAAGGATGCGGCTTCTGCGGCCATTTATGGTGCTGAGGCCGGTAATGGAGTTATTCTTATCACTACCAAGAGCGGTGCCGTGCGCGACGGCCAGCCAAAGGTGATTTATTCGTTCAAGGCCATTAACCAGCGCCTCGGTAAGACTCCGGAGATTTTTGGTGCCAAAGATTGGATCAGCTACAAGGAGATGTCGGGCTACGACATGAAGACTCTCTGCGACCAAAATGGTGTCAATTACGACAATCCCGTCGGTACAGATTGGATCAGCGAAGTGTTTGAACCAAGTTGGGCTACACAGCACTCTGTGATTCTGCAGGACGGCAATGAAAAGGGTAATTTTTTCACATCGATCAATTATGTTGACAACGACGGTATTGTTAAGGGAAAGAAGGACACGTATAGCCGTCTGACCGCCCAACTGAATGCTGAATATAAGATTTACAATTGGATTAAGGTTGGAACAAATACATCGATAGAGCGATGGAAGATGCGTACGGTGCCTTATTCGAGTGCATACGGATCAATGTTGGCTCCGGCTCTTCTGCTTGACCCGTTGACACCGGTTTATTGGGACGACCCGTCGCAGTTTACGACCGGTGTAATGACCACGTATCAGGATAATCCTGATTTAATAATGATGGCTCCGAATGGAAAATATTATGCCACTTCAAAGTTTCAGGATGAAGAGAACGGCAACCCGTTGCTTCAGCTTGCACGCCGGAATGCGCAAAATAGCGGATTCACAGTTCGCGGTACGGGTTATGTTGATATTATGCCGTTCAAGACGTTTATACTCACATCCCGCTTTTCTTACCGTATAGCCCAAAGTAACAGCCACAGCTATTCAGAGCCCTATTATCTGAGCGGTATGGCCAAAGCCGACGACTATGAAATATCGGCAAGCGCAAACAACAGTTATTATTATCAGTGGGAAAACTTCGCTAACTATAACGAAAGCTTCGGCAAGCATAAAGTAGGCGCAATGGCCGGTATGTCGTTCACTCAGTATAAGTCAGACAATGTTTCAGGCTCAGCGAAGGGTAATAACGGAGAAGTTATTCTTAAAGGCACCGGTTCGGGCTTCCAATTTCTTGATTATGTGCTCGCCGACGGCCCGACAAAGAGCATAGGCAACGTTATAAGCACTTCGGCAAGCCTTTCTTACTTCGGACGTGTCATGTATGCATACGATAACCGCTACAACATCCAGTTCAACTTCCGTGCCGACGCATTCGACACCTCGAAGCTTCCGGCTAATAAGCGTTGGGGTAAATTCCCCTCAGTTTCCGCAGGTTGGACTGTCAGCAACGAGTCATTCGTTCGCGACCATATCAATCCGGAGACGCTTTCGCTGTTGAAGATTCGTGCCTCTTGGGGCCGAAACGGTAACATTAATGTGCTCAGCGGATATCCTTACGCAGCTCCGATCAGCTATAACGCGGCGTGGTATCAGTATGGCGACGATCCGACGCTTAACTATGGTTCATATCCGTCACGCATGGCAAATCCTAATCTCCGCTGGGAGACTTCGGAGCAAGTGGACTTTGGTGTGGATGCCAGATTCTTCAACGGCCGACTTTCTGTGGGAATCGACTACTACAATAAAGACACTAAGGACCTGCTCGTCAGCATAACTCCTATCCCTGAAGTTTATGCCAACGGAAACGTGACTATCAATGCAGGTAAGGTGAACAACCGTGGTCTGGAAGTGGAGCTTGGCTGGCGTGACCGCATAGGGGACCTAAGCTACAGCATCTCGGGAAATATGTCGACTCTACGCAACCGCGTAACTTATCTGTACGACCAGATTTCACGCCTGACCACCTCGACCGGTGGCGTAGACGGAACGAACAATCTTGTCCACAGCGCATTCGAGGAGGGACATTCAATATGGTATTTCCGTGCGTATGACTATGCAGGTGTCGATAAGGAGACCGGTGCTCCGCTGTTCCGCAAGCCTGACGGAACTATCGTAGGTTCATCTGAGCTAACGGAGGATGATATGGTTGACATCGGTTCGTCAATTCCAACCCTTACTTACGGATTGACATTGAATCTTGCTTATAAAGGCTTTGACTTTACGGTGTTCGGAACCGGTGTTGCCGGCAATAAGATTTTCAACGTACTGTACCGTGCCGACTCACCGATGCGTAACTCACTCAGTTATTACATGGAAAATGCCTGGACTCCTGAGAACCATAGCGGCTCAATGCCTTATCCGGGGATGGTAGCAACAGATAAGAACTTCTGGAGCTCAAGTGCTTCGATGTTCAGCGGCGCATACTTTAAAATCAAGCAGATTCAGCTTGGCTACACGGTACCCAAGAATCTGACCCGTAAGGCTTTCATTAAAGATTTGCGCTTCTTCGTGTCGCTTGACGACTTCTTTACATTCACGAAATATCCGGGTATGGATCCGGAAACAGCCACAACGTCAGCCGCCGGCGGAAGTTCTGGTTACGACATCGGGTCTTATCCTACAATGAAGAAGGTTACTTTCGGTGCTACAATCGGTTTCTAAACTCTATAAAAATTGGATTTAATCATGAAAAAAATTATATTTTCTCTAATATGCTTAGGTGTGGCATCGCTGTTTAGCTCGTGCGAAGATCGCCTTGACATAGCTCAGAAAGGCGTAATTTCAGCTGATGATTTCTATCAGACTGACGATGACGCGCAGAACGCTCTCAATAATCTCTATCAGTGCATAGCTTACCATATCTCGGGCAATGACGGTATCTATGTGGCTCTGCCTGTGTTGTTCAATGAACCCGGCGACGACATGCTGGCTGCCGGTAACTATTATGGCGATAATGACTTCGCCGCTCAAATCAATGAGTTCCGCTATGACATTAATAATGAATTAATCCGCGAAACTTATAAAGGACTGTACTGTACGATTTATGATGCTAACACGATTCTAGAGCGTGTGGCTGACGATACTCCTACTAAACGGCGCGTGCTCGCGGAAGCCCGTTCGCTCCGCGCGTGGGCGCACCTCATGCTCGCCATAGGATGGGATTGTCCTCCGCTGATTGACCATATTCTTGATGCCGATGCCAAGCCCGGCAACTTTGAAGGAGGCCATCAGGAGTTGCTTAAATGGTGTGCCGAAGAAGCCGAAATGGCCGTGGCCGACCTTGATGAGCGTACTTCGCCCACTGACAAAGTAGGCGCTTCTAAGGTGACGAAAGGATTCGCTCTCACCGTAGCCGGTAAGGCACGCTTGTTTATGGCGGATTATGACGGCGCGAAGAAAAATCTTAAGCAGGTAATCTCTTCAAACAAGTATGAGCTTGTTCCTACCGACCGTTGGGCAAATCTGTTCCACGAATCGGGCGACCTTTGTGAGGAGATGGTATTTCAAATCAACTGTCTTGAAAACACGAGCGTGACAGACTGGGGTGGTAAGATTCAGCGCACATCATGGATGTGGATTCAATTCTGGAATTGGCGTACCGACAAACTCGCCTCGAAACCTTTGTTCATTGGCCCTGACGGGTGGGGCGGACACTCTATTCGTGTTGACTTTGCCGAAAAAATGCTGGCTAACGATGGCGATTCACCACGACGTAAAGCCACCTTTATGACCCCTGAGGAATTCCTTTATGAAATGGAGTGGAACACGCGCGACTCCGAAGGAAATCCAGTCACTCTGACTCGCGAAGAGCTTGAGACAAGCGACCAGATAGGTATTAAAGATCAGACGGGCTTATATGGTTTCGGAGGATATTTTGCACATAAGATTGTGCCCTGGGACGAGGACAATGAGAAGGGTTGGTATGGGTTCAAGAATCTTACTTTGTTCCGTTATGCCGAAGTTCTCCTGATGTATGCCGAAGCATGTGCGCAGACCGGCGATTCCGATGGTCTCCAATATCTTAACGCCATTCAAAATCGCGCCGGCTCGGCACACGTATCTTCAGCTCTTACTTTGGACGAGGTAAAGAATGAGAAGGCCTACGAAATGTGGATCGAGGGAGTACGTTTCCCGGACATGGTTCGCTGGGGAGACACTGACGGTGTTGTAAACAACGGTAAGAATATTCCGTCGACTTACGATGCATTTTTTACAAAGGGTGAGCCTAAACACCGCATCTATGTGGAATACTCGAATCCTAATGTCGGGCAAACAGGTTTCGTCAAAGGCAAACATGAATATTTTGCATATCCTTTCATTGCAACTTCTGTCAACCCTAACTTAAAGCAGAACCCCAGCGGTCTGTAAACTTGTGGGAATAAGAAAGATTAAATGTATAGACGCTTAGTTAGAGCGTTAGGATTAAATAGTTGATAATAAGCGGGGAGTACGGTATATGCATCCTCGCTTATTGTCTTTCTAAAAACAATTAAATAGCTTATGAAATGGAATAAAATGGTGGCATTGTTGGCCGTATTGGCTACAATGACGTGCAGTAGTTGCAAGGACGAAGAAGAGGAGTCGAGGTATCCGTTGGCTATCGGAGACAGGTTATACTTTAGTCCAGATAAATCAATGGCCTACGACCCCATCGCATTTGAAGAACTTCCGGAATTTGTACAGGAAGTACTAAATGGATCTGCGTTTAAAGTTTGTGAATTTGTTTATTCGGGATTCTGGATGGATGAAAAGGTTTATTTGGTAAGGAATGCTTCGTCAATTTTACTTGATGGATGTGATGGTGGATTTTTGTATCTTGAAAATGGAACTTCGTTCGGGCTTTTATCCAACAAGGATATGCGCCAAATGCAGATAGACATAGATAATTGGGTCTGTGTATACTTTTGGATAGATAAGAATTGGTAATACAGTCATTGATACTTCTGGATGGAAAGCTGGCATATATGCTGTTCGTGCAACGGTAGGAGATACGGCATTTGTCGAAAAAGTAATTTTACAGTAGTGTTTTTTAATCAATCAATTTTTTAATCAATCAATTATGAAAAGAAACTTGTTGATGGCATTGTTGGCCGTATTGGCTTGGACATGTTTATTTATATGATGGAACAGATTTGGGCGCTAAAACGGAAATTATATGACTTTTAAATGTCCATTATTGCAAATATTATATCTGAAATTGGACAAGGATGAGTCGTAGATGCCTTACATTTGCCACTGTGAATTAATCGTGAATTTAATACACGCATGACTAAGATTAAAGTTTTTAATAGGCTATGATGAATTTGATTAGAGTGTTGGCCACGTCGTTTGTGGCTTTGCCCTTTGTGGCGTTCGCACAAAGTGAGGCGTTTCCTGAGGGAACTATGCGTAATGAACATAACATTAATGGTGCCGAATATCCCCGAGTCGGTAAGGACGGTCGGGTGCACTTCCGCGTATATGCTCCCGATGCCAAAAAGGTGGAGATCAGTTTCCGTGGCGAGATGACTAAGGAGGCTGACGGCTATTGGTCGTTGGTTTCAAAGGAGCCGGAGGTGGTTGGATTTCACTATTATCAGGTGATAGTGGACGGAGTGAGCCATGCTGATCCTAACGGGAAGCCGTTTTTCGGGATGGGACGCTGGGTGAGCGGGGTGGAGATTCCTGAGGAGGGAGTCGACTATTATGCCATAAAGGATGTGCCCCACGGTCTGGTTAACCAGAGCTGGTACTACTCAAATATACGCAGCGAATGGCGCAGATGTATGGTCTATACGCCTGCGGAATATTATCTGAATCCTGAGAAGCGGTATCCGGTGTTGTATCTTCAACACGGTATGGGTGAGAATGAGACAAGCTGGGCCAATCAGGGCAAGATGAACTTCATTATGGACAATCTGATAGCCGACGGAAGTGCGGAGCCGATGATAGTGGTAATGGACAACGGCAATATAGAGTCGTTTGATGTCAAGGAGGGTGAGTCGCGTATGGAGGCTATGAAGCGCTTTGGCGGTCAGTTCCCGTCGATTCTGGTCGAGGAGATTGTTCCGCACATCGATGCAAACTTTCGTACTCTGACAGATCGGGAGAACCGCGCGATGGCAGGTTTGTCGTGGGGCGGACTGTTGACGTTTAATACCACACTTTCTAACATTGACAAGTTTGCTTATATCGGCGGCTTTAGCGGTGCCGGAAGCATCGACCTTAATAATCTTGACTCGGTGTACGGCGGGGTGTTTAAGGATCGAAAGGCGTTTAACGACAAAGTGCATGTATTTTTCCTTGGTATAGGTTCGGAAGAGCATCCTGAGCGTACTAAAGGCTTGAGCGACGGACTTAATGCCGCCGGCATCAATACGATATATTATGAATCGCCTGGAACTGCCCATGAATTTTTGACTTCGCGACGTTGCCTGAAAGAGTTTGTGCCGCGGCTGTTTAAGACGGATAAACTTTTGACCGACAATAAATAGAATGGCTAATGATTATGAAAATCGGGATTAGGCATTTTTTGACGGGTGCGACGTTGGTTGCATGTTGGCTTACTGCGCCGGGTCAGGCGGCCCCGGCGGATTCGGATGATTTTCCGCCTCCGCGTCAGAATTATGTGATTCAGACTCCGACTTATCTTTCGGATTATTTTGAGAAGAGTAGTTCGGAGTATTTGGTGCCGGACTCTTGCGGATTCATAAGGCGTTGGACAGTGCTCGAGCCGATCGTGAAGCCTAATAGATCGAACACAGTGTTTACCGACAGTTATCTAAAACAGTCGTTTGATACGTTGTATTTTAAGGGGCAATTTGACGTTGTTCCGAAAGATGGCGAAAAGGCGGTGGTCGCCGGCAATACGTTGGCTTGGCATTCACTTGACAGCAAACTTGACAACATTAAACTTTATAGATTTGCGGCCGCACTGAAGAAACCGGTTTATGGAATTATTTTTTTCGCGGTGACCGTTGTTGACTGTCCGGAGGAAATTTCTGGAGTACGTTTGTCGGCAGGCTCGAATTCGGCTTCAAAGTGGTGGCTCGACGGCGAGGAGGTGCTCGTGCTTTCAGGCGACAGGCGCATGGTGGCCGACGATGCGGTGTCGAAAAGATTGACGCTTAAGAAAGGAAAAAACGTGCTTCGGTGTGCAGTGATTAACGGACCAGGAATGAGCGACTTTTGCGCGCGTTTTGTCGATGAGGAAGGTAAGCCTATTAATAATTTCACAATCAGGTACCAATGAGCAAGAAGACAAAGAGTATATTGTTGGGAAGCGTGGCTCTCGTTTTGGGCTGTGCGTCAGATGCGTTTGCACTTGACGGCGAGCCGTATATCCACGATCCTTCAACCATAATGGAGTGTGACGGAAAATATTATACATTCGGGACCGGAGGCGGCGGACTGATATCGGATGACGGATGGACATGGCGAAGCGGAGCGGTGCGTACCGGTGGAGGAGCCGCGCCTGATGCTATAAAAATTGGCGACCGCTATCTTGTGGCTTATAGTGCGACAGGCGGAGGTCTGGGCGGAGGCCATGCCGGTAGGGTGCTGACCATGTGGAATAAGACACTCGACCCGATGTCGGCCGATTTTGAATACACCGAAGCAGTAGAGGTTGCACGTTCGCTCGACGACGAGGACTGCGATGCTATAGATGCCGGATTGTTGCTCGATCCTACAACGGGAAGGCTGTGGCTCACTTACGGAACTTATTTCGGATTTATTCGCATAGTGGAGCTTGACCCAGCTACCGGAAAACGAGTTGAGGGAAACGAACCGGTAGATATTGCCATTGACTGTGAGGCTACTGATCTGGTCTACCGCAATGGATGGTATTATCTGTTTGGTACGCATGGAACATGTTGCGATGGCCCCAATTCGACCTATAATATAGTTGTCGGCAGGTCACGTAATGTCACAGGCCCGTATCTTGATAATGTAGGACGAGACATGCTTAAAGGCGGGGGTAAAATGGTGATAGCCGCAGGCTCGCGCAATACAGGTCCTGGACACTTTGGCCGCTATATTGAAGCTGACGGGGTTGAAAAAATGTCGTATCACTATGAAGCAGATTTTGACAGAGGCGGCAGAAGTGTCCTCGCCATACGACCGCTTCTCTGGAAGAACGATTGGCCAGTAGCAGGGGAAGAGTTTAAGGAGGGTACTTACGAGATTGAGTCGGAACGAAGAGGGTATGCTTTGGAGCTTGCCGTCGATTTTGTAAGGATGAACGTTCCACGGATGCGTTTCTGGGGCGATCATTCGGGTCCGGTGGAGCCGATTAAGTCGCAGACTTTGGCTGACGTTGCCGACACATGGCCTTCGGGAGAGATCGATGTGAGGATCGGCGACTATATGTTCAGGCCACATCAGCGCTGGACTGTGGCTGTAGTGCCTGAAGCCGGAGGTTACCTCGGAGGGCAATACTACAAAATTGTAATAGAAGGTACCGACCGCGCATTGGCGGCAACCGCTCAGGCCGAAGTCGTGGCAGTGCCTCACTTTACCGGTGCCCCGGAACAATTGTGGCGCATTGAGCAGCTAACTGACGGGACTTATCGCATAATGCCAAAGTCGATTCCGGGCGTGGAGGAGCCACTTGTGCTTGTAGCGGCCGCCGACAGCACACCTACGCTTACTAAATTTGACATGGACAGCGACAACTCTAAATGGAGTTTCCATGACCGGTAGTTGCGTGGTCTTTCATACCGAAGTCTTGCGGCAAATACAATTTGTGGCTCATCTGTAATTGAGCCGCGAAGACTATAAATAGGCTATTTTAGAGGCTATTTTTACGCAGAAAAACAAAAATATTACGCTATAGGTTGCAGGTTCAAAAAAATAGTCTTAAATTTGTCCTCGCAAAGCCCAGGTGGCGGAATGGTAGACGCGCTCGTTTCAGGTGCGAGTGCTGCGAGGCGTGCAGGTTCGAGTCCTGTTCTGGGCACAGCAAATCCTTTATAACTTACTTAAAATCAAGTAGTTATAAAGGATTTTTCTTTTTGGACACTCAAATTTGGACACCTTTGGTACACC
>CAZIXM010000003.1:0-115474 GCA_964543345.1 uncultured Muribaculum sp.
TGATATATAGAATATTAAGATGAAGAAGTATGATAAGTATTTCACATGTTCAAATTCGATATTATAATGGTTTCTGTAATAATTCCAACATACGGAGAGCCGGTCTTTCTTGAAAAGGCTATTAACAGTGTAGTCAATCAAACCTTTAAAGATTGGGAACTCATTATAGTTGATGATAATAATCCCGACACCGAAGCACGAAGGCATACTGAAAGAATAGCAACTTCTGCAATCGAGAAAGATAAACGAATAAACTATATTAAGCACCCATATAATAAGAATGGGGCAGCCGCTCGGAATACCGGCGTTGCCATTGCCAAGGGTGATTACATTAGTTTTCTTGACAGCGACGATGAATACATGCCTGACCGGTTGGAAAAATGCTTGAGAGCTATTGAAGATTCAGAAATTGAATGCGCAGGAATATTTACCGGATGTGAGTTCCGTCGGCATGGCAAAACTTATCTTAATTACAAAGGAGTTAAATCGGGTAGACATCTTGTTGAGACTCTTGCTGGAAATTTCATGTTTTGTACGGGTTCAAATCTGTTTGTAAGACACAGTGTCATAAAAGAGTTGAACGGTTTTGACGAATCATTCCTTCGTCATCAAGATTATGAATTTCTTGTTCGTCTGTTTGTTCGATATTCATTAGTGGCAATTCCTGAGATTCTTGTTATTAAAAACAATGAGAATTTTAATGTGCCACAAGCAGAGAAAATGATAGCAATCAAGCAACAATATCTGAATAAATACAAAAATATAATTGAAAGATTGCCAGATGAAGATATAAGATTTATATACCACTCCAATGCTGTGGCTATAGGAGAATTGGCTCTTAAAAATGGTAAAAGGTCATTGTCGAAAGAGTATTATGATAAAGCTAAAAGATATTATAAATTGACATCAAAGGAACAATTCAGAAGAATTGCATTCAGAATATTATTGTATGGGAAACAAAAGAATTGAATATCTTGATGCGCTCCGAGGTATCACCATGATACTTGTAGTATATGGGCATATCTGCACTAAACTATTACCAATCAGTGAATTGGGGGGGGGTAATCGAAGCATTGTATATCAGGCAATTACACTATTTCACATGCCATTATTCTTCTTTATAAGTGGAATCTTTGCGTATTCAGCGACTTACGGATATGACCTTTGGAAACGGCGGCTGAAAAATCGGCTGTTATCACAGTTTCTACCTACTGTAATATTTTGGTTTCTATTTTGGCTAACATATTCCGAGATGGCGCTGCATGATTCGCTATATGATCATTTCAAAGATGGTTATTGGTTTACATTTGTTGCAGTAGAGATGTTCCTACTTGTCACTCCAATATTCATTTTCTTCACACAAAAGAATCTAACATTAAGGAGTCGAAATATATTACTATCATTATATATAGGATTAATTACTTCTTGTGCGATACTGGCGGATAAAATACTCGGATGTGGGTCGCATTCTTTTTGGAACTTATTGAGTCTTGGAGACTTATTCCTATATCTACCATATTTCTACATTGGCATAATGCTAAAAATGAATCAAAATTATGCAATGAAGTTTCTCACAAGTAAATGGGTCGCAATAACGAGTCTCATAATATTTGTATCAACCTTTAGGCTCCCAATGAACTTCATTCTTCATTTCCTTGTGGCTATAGCAGGAATCATCACATTGTACTACACAGTATTCAGAATATTTCAAGTCAGCATAGCAGAATCCAAAATATCTAAGGCGCTACAATCAATAGGCACTATGACTTTAGAGATTTATCTTTTACACTATTTTGTGATCTTTTCGTGCAAGTCATTGCCTTATTTAGAATATATTTCCTCCTTGAGAAATACTATTTTTGAGTTTCCGATATTCTTACTCCTGAGTCTTTTAATTATCGGAGGATGCTATGTGCTGGTATTTATATTCAAATACTTAGGCGTAAAAGAATATTTATTCCCCAAAATGTCAAAGGCTCCGGTTTTAATCAAGTGAAATGACTGACTTTATTTTCAGGCTATACAGCCTTGCGCATATATTAGCAAAGCGGCTCTTGGGCAGAAGAGCTGATTCCGCCCTGAAGTTAGTAACACTTTCTGTAGCAAAAGTAGCACCAATATGCCCAGTTGATGACTGGATGAGGTTCATAGAAAATTCAGTTATCAAAAATGAAAATGCATTCAATGGTTTTCATTATGCAGGATATATACTTGAAAAAAAAGAATGGTGCCTACCCAGTTGGATTTGGACAAATGCCGCTATTGTAAGACTTCTGACAAACATAAAAGATATAAAGGGGGCTACCAGCCTTGCTGATAAACTATTGTCATATCAACAACCATGCGGGGGATGGATTGTTCGCAACGACTATGATGCTCATGGAGCAATCCCGATGCTTGCGCCCAATGACTCGGCATATATCGCAAATAATGCTATGTTGTCAGTCTATAAGGCTACTGGAGATATAAAGTATCTTGAATCAGCAAAAAAATGTGCCCAATGGATTATTGACACGTGTCGCGAAGATAGTATGGTCTATACAGGTTTCAATATGAGGGATAAACAGTGGAATGTCGAGAGTATTATTGTTGATGTTGGCTTCACCGCCGGATTGTTTTCCGTTCTGTACGAATTAACGGAGGATATGGTTTATAAAATGTTCTTAGACAAGTTTATAAAGCGTTATATCCAGTTGTTTTATAATTCTACGTCCAAAGGGTTTGCAACAAGCATTAATAGAGATGACCAACCCCAAGGTGGAATGTTTTCCAGAGGGCAAGCATGGGCTTTGGAAGGTATGATCCCGGCATATAAGGTATTGAATGATGAATTAATACGAATAACGATACAAAACACCATTGATAATCTCATAGCAAAACAAAACAAGGATGGTAGTTGGCCATACAATTTAACAAGACCATTAATGGGTAACGACTGTAAAGGTGTATCTGTAATCGCAAAGGCTTTAATGGAATGGTACAGAATTTCTAATTATTCAACTGTGTATCCCGCAGCCCAAAAAGCATATGATTGGTGCTGTAGGCATACAGCGATTGATGGCGAATGTGGAGGGGGGATATTTTCATTTTGCACAGAAGGTGCCATCGTCAAAGATCTTTATTCATCCTGTGCTTTTGTCTATGCATCAGCATATGCGATTGAACTACATAACTTAATTCATAATGATGAAAAATGAAGTGGTGATACTCACCAAAGAATTATCTGACGGAAAGAGACTCAAAGATGCTCTTTGTAGATGTTCAAAAGAATTTAGGGATGTAAAATGTCTTTCATCGAGAGATTTGTCTGGAGCTTATGATTATAGGCATATATTTTCTACATGGTATATGCCGGAATTAAATGAACAGGAGATTACGACTTATTTTCCGAAGTTGAAATCTGTTTTCTATGCGGCTGGAACTGTAAAATATTTTGCAAAGCCATTTTTGGAAAAAGGTATTAGGGTTTTTAGTGCTGCATCTGCAAACGGAGTACCTGTAGCAGAATTTGCAGCAGCACAAATTATACTTGCGAATAAAGGCTATTTTCAGGCTTCGACTAAATATAAACGAACCGTATGGACGTTACGATTGACTTCTGCCAGAAAGATTTCAGAGCAAAAAGCAGGAAACTTTAATTCTACAATTGGCATTATTGGTTGCGGAGCAATTGGATCAAAGGTTATCGAACTGCTTAAGCCGTATAAGCTTAATATTCTTGTGTATGATCCTTTTGTCTCAAATGAAAAAATTAATTCACTTGGGGCAAAACGTAGTGATTTAACTGACCTGTTCAAGGAAAGCGATGTCATAAGTAATCACTTGCCGGATATTGAAGCAACCCGAGGGCTTATCAACTATGAATTATTATCAAAAATGAAGCCATGGGCGACATTCATTAATACCGGAAGAGGTCGACAGGTTGTGGAAAGGGATTTGGCTAAAGTTATGCGTAAGAATAAGGATATGTGCGCATTACTTGACGTGACATCTCATGAGCCATTGCTCCCTTGGGCTCCGCTAAATTTTTGCAAGAACGTATTTTTTTCTCCTCATATCGCTGGTAGCCTTTCTAATGAATTTGACAGAATGGTTGAATATATGATTGAGGCATACCATTGCGTTTTGAACGGTCGACCTTGTCAATATGAAGTTTGCTTGTCTGATATAAAGAATAAAGCATGATAAGCAGGATTAAACGTAAAGCCCTTCTTATTTGGCGCAGGTCTATATTCGGTCGTGTCAAGAAAAATCCCGGGGCTATTCGCTGGGGCATAATAGGCCTCGGATATATGGCCGAAACTTTTGCAAATGCAATAGACGGAAATAAGAATGGCTATGTCGCTGCCGTTGCGTCTCGTTCGATTGATAAGGCCAAACGGTTTGCAAGCCGCCACGGACATTGCAGAGCATACGGCACGTATTATGATATGTTGCAAGATTCATCCCTGCAACTTGATATAGTCTATGTTGCCACACCGATAAAATGCCACTATGAAAATGTGAAAGCTTGCCTCGAAAATGGCAAAAGCGTCCTTTGCGAGAAACCTATTACATTCACGTCTTCCGAGCTCAAAGAATTAATGGAAATAGCCCGGACGCATAAGTGCTTTCTTATGGAAGGTATGTGGATGAAATGTCTCCCAACGTTCCGAAAGGGCAATGAATGGATAAGGAACGGTGCAATCGGCGAAGTGGAATTTATTCGTGTGGATTTTTATAAAAGAGAGCACAGACGGCCAGAATATGCCATATACGATGCCAATATGGGCGGAGGCGTTATCCGTGATTTCGGTGTCTATGCTCTCGCGTTTATGACGCATCTACTTAATGGAAAGCCTGATAAGTTGACGGCTCAGTCTCGAATAGATTCATCCGGGCTTGACACCGATTGGCAAATATCGGCATCTAAGAATTCGATAAAGGTTAGTATCAATTTATCCTCTGATTTTGATTCTCTAAGCAAAGCCGTTGTCGTTGGGTCCGAAGGGTCGATAGAATGGAATTCTCAATTTAACCGTACGAATTGTATACGACGATATGACAAAAACGGAGTATTGTTAGAGTCGTTTCAGGCTAAATATAAGTTTGATGGCTTTGAATATGAGGTGGATGAAGCACAGAGATGTATCAAGGAGAACATGGCTGAGAGTTACCTCGTCCCACTTGAAATGTCGCTGGCTACTTTGGACGTACTTGAAGAAATCACAGCAAGCAATGAATAACAATATATTAAATGACATAATTACGACGGTACTTGACAAGTGCTTGCAATACACAAAACTGGAATCTGACGGTCAGTTATATTTCATAGATCCTCATGAATGTAAGGAAATATCTGCTCATTACGGTGCGACGCACGCGGCTGCAGCATATATTATATATGGGTCCTTGTATGGTGACAAATACTATCATATTGGTGTAGATTTACTTCAAAGTATTTTGAATAGATACGAAGCGAGCGCCCAATTACCGGCCTTTCATGCTGATTTCAACAATTTTGCGCTGTCGGTTATATATGTCCACCTCAAGGACGAGGTTATGAAGAAGCGTATCATCGACGTTGTAATTCATACACCCGACAGTAATCATTCGACTGTTAATTGGCTACCAATGAGGTGGTATGTCAATGAAATGAGATACAAATGGACGTCAGATGTAAAGTATCGAACAGCATGTATAAATTGCAAAAATCAAATTGAGGAGGCAACTAATGAAGATGGCTCTATCGAAGACCGTCTGCCTAAAGGTATAAGTTTCAATCTTCAATATGATGTATCGACTGTAGCCACGCTTCAATTTCTAAAGAACCTTGGCGTAGATAATGATCTATCTACAGAGTTGGGGTTTCTCTTTGAGACTGTACTTCCGGATGGCGATATAAACTATCAAGGCAGAGGATGCAATCAGATATTCGCATGGGGTCCGTGGATATATCTGCTTGCTTCTTCTGGGTTGCTAACAGAACTTGAAAAAGCAGAATCATTTCTCAGTCCCTCAAAAATTGTAGATCTGTTGAACAATGACAATATTCTGCTCAATAAATTCAGTGGAAAGGATAGATATCTTTGGTGGGACTACCATTATGCCTCAGTCTATATAGCTCATTTCCTCTTTTGGATTGTGCTGGCCCAAAGGGATTTTGGTAAGTATGAAATTAAGTCAAAGCATCTCCTTTCTTCTGATTCCGGATTTCATGTCAAAAAAGATCAAGAAGCGTTTATTGCATGGTTTGATGGACGAAAAGAGTATCTTGCTGAAGCCGGGCCGTCAATTTCTGCCATCTGTAATAGAAGAAATGGGGTGATTTTTAAAGGATCGTTCGGCCCGTGGCAGGGTTTATTTGGTAATACTCATACTTATGAAGATGTAGTACTGAAAAATTTCTTAGGCGTTTTGGGCATATCTTTAAATAAAGATTTCTCCAAATCACGTATTTTAAAAAGAATATTCCTAAAAAGTCAAGAATTCGGGAAACTCGAGCCACAATTCTTGCCAATAAAAATAGATTCCGAAGAAGGCGTTGTGAGTATAACATGGTCTTCGGTTAAACCTTTATATGCAATATTTAATGCGCCATTATGCTCTGAAGATATAAATTTCAAACTCTTCATAGATGGGAAGGAGGAATACATGTTTTGTGTTGGCAGGCTCAATAATCAATATGGCGAACGATTCTTATATCAATCCCATACCTTAAGAGCGTCAAAATGGGTACTTAAAATTTTCTCCGAATAATATGGATCGAAAATTATTGCAAATAAATGTTACTGCGAACTGGGGTTAACCGGTAGAATAGCGGAAGATATTGGGCAAGTTGCTATTGAAAATGGATGGGATTCATATATAGCATACGGTAGGAATCACAATCCAAGTAAGTCTAATCTGATTAGGATAGGAACTGATTATGACATTAATCGGCACGCTATTCTTTCAAGGCTTTTTGATAACCAGGGTTTGTCTTCAAAACATGCAACCAAGCAATTTATCGAGGAGATAAAGAAAATATCACCGGATATAATTCATCTTCACAACATTCATGGTTATTATTTAAACTACGAATTGTTGTTTGACTTTTTAAAAAGTTGGGGAGGACCGGTTGTCTGGACGTTACATGACATTTGGCCTATTACAGGACACTGCGCTTATTATGGAGTTGAGGAATGTCAGAAATGGCTTTCTGGATGTGGCAATTGCAAGAGGATTAATACATATCCACGTTCCTTATTTTTGGACAATAGTGCCTCAAATTATATAAAGAAGAAAACACTATTTTCTTCTTTATATAATCTCACTTTAGTTCCAGTGTCAAATTGGCTTTCAAATTTGATTGGACAAAGTTTTTTGTCTCAGTATCCAAGAGTTACAATTCACAATGGTATCGACACCAAGATATTTTCTCCAAGAGAGAAATCGAAACATCCATATGTATTGGGGGTGGCAAGTGTCTGGGAGGAAAGGAAAGGTTTGCAGGATTTTTTTAAAATAAGAGAATTACTGCCAGAAGAGATAGGAATCAAACTGGTAGGTCTTACTGAGTCTCAGACTAAATCTTTGCCATCCGGTATTGATGGAATTGAACGAACAAATTCGGTAAAAGAATTGGCAGAATTGTATTCTGCTGCAATAGCGTTGGTCAATCCTACTTATGAAGACAATTTTCCAACGGTCAATTTAGAGGCACTTTCTTGTGGAACGTCCGTCATAACATATAAAACAGGGGGATCTCCCGAGGCAATAGATGCAAACACAGGATTCATCGTCGAAAAAGGAGATTACAAAGGACTTGTAGATTCGATTATGGCGATATATGCTAAAGATATTGATGAGCTTAAAATTAAGTGCAGAGATAGAGCTGTAAATTTCTTTGCAAAAGATGAATGCTATCGGAAATATATAAATGAATACCAAAGGTTAACAAATATTAATGGGGGGGGGGAATACGTGATATGTGTGGCCAGTGTATGGAATAAAGAAAAGGGATTTGAAGATATTCTTCAATTGCGGGCTCTCCTGCCAAAAAATGAACTTATCGTTATGGTAGGTGTGACATCAAGTCAAAAGAAATCTTTGCCGAAAGGAATTATAGGAATTGAACGTACCTCAAACGTAGACGAGCTCTCAATGCTTTATGCAGGAGCGGATGTTTTCTTGAATCCAACGTGGGGTGACAATTTCCCTACGGTAAATGTTGAAGCATTGGCTTGTGCAACGCCAATAGTAACATACAACACCGGTGGATCTCCGGAGGCCATTGACAGTAATAGTGGTATAGTAGTTCAGCAGGGAGATATTAAGGGTCTTGTGGATGCTATTGTCAAAATCAAAAAATCTCCGACACATTATAGTACTTCACATTGTAGATTGCGAGTTGTGAGATATTTTAATAAGTCGTCCAAATATCAAGAATATATCGATTTGTACGAATCCATTTTATCGAAATAATAAACTAACATCAATATGTCAATATTTAAAGATAAGACCCTCTTGATAACAGGGGGTACTGGGTCATTTGGCAATGCCGTGCTCCGTAGATTTCTTAATACGGACATTAAAGAAATCCGTATTTTCAGTCGTGATGAAAAGAAACAGGATGATATGCGCCATGAGTATCAGGTGCGTTATCCTGAAGTAGCTCATAAGATTAAGTTCTTCATTGGTGATGTTCGCTCATTGGAATCTTGTCGTGGTGTAATGCCGGGCGTAGACTACATTTTCCATGCTGCTGCACTTAAGCAAGTTCCTTCATGCGAGTTCTTCCCGATGGAGGCAGTTAAAACCAATGTCATCGGCACGGATAATGTATTGACAGCTGCTATAGAAGCTGGTGTCGGTGCTGTAATCTGTCTTTCAACAGACAAAGCCGCCTATCCTATCAATGCGATGGGTATCACCAAGGCAGTTGAGGAAAAAGTTGCAGTTGCTAAGAGTCGCTTCTCGGGTAAGACCAAGATATGCTGCACTCGTTATGGCAATGTGATGTGTTCGCGTGGATCTGTAATCCCCCTATGGATAGAACAGATGCGCTCCGGAAATCCTATTACTATTACTGAGCCGTCGATGACCCGCTTTATTATGAGTCTTGATGAGGCTGTTGATTTGGTACTCTTTGCCTTCGAGCATGGACAGAATGGCGACATCCTCGTACAGAAAGCTCCGGCTTGCACAATTGGCACACAAGCACAGGCCGTTTGCGAATTATTTGGCGGCAAGGCTGAGGACATCAAGGTTATCGGTATCCGTCACGGAGAGAAGATGTATGAAACCCTGCTGACCAACGAGGAATGTGCAAAAGCAGAAGATCTTGGCAATTTCTATCGCGTACCGGCTGACAATCGTGGCCTTAATTATGATAAATATTTCAAGGAAGGTGATGAAACTCGTAATGTACTAACCGAGTTCAACTCCAACAATACTCGCCAGTTGGATGTCGAGGAAACCAAAGCGAAGATTGCATCTTTGGAATATATCCAAAACGAACTTAGCGGCGAAGGTAATTTCGTACAATGAAAATTTTAGTGACTGGTGCAAAAGGTTTTGTTGGTAAAAACCTCTGCGCCCAACTCAACGCTATTAAGGACGGCAAAGACCGCCGTTTTCCAGACCTTGGTATTGACGATGTTATGGAATACGACATCGATTCCACCCGGGAGCAACTTGACGAATATTGCGCAAAAGCAGATTTCGTTTTCAATCTCGCGGGAGTCAACCGCCCCACCGACCCGGAAGATTTCAAGAAAGGCAACTTCGGATTTGCCTCAACATTACTTGATACTCTTAAGAAGCATGGCAACCGATGTCCTGTGATGCTTTCAAGTTCCATTCAGGCAACACTGATTGGCCGCTATGCCGGACATCCATACGGAGAGAGCAAGAAAGCCGGTGAAGAATTGTTCTTCGACTATGCAAAGGAAACAGGAGCGAAAGTATTGGTTTATCGTTTTCCCAACCTCTTCGGCAAATGGTGCCGACCGAACTACAATTCGGCAGTTGCTACCTTTTGCAATAATATAGCCAATGATCTGCCTATTCAAGTCAATGACCCGTCGGTTGAACTTGAATTGCTTTACATTGATGACCTCGTAGACGAGATGCTTGCAGCTCTGCAAGGCAAGGAACATCACTGCGAATTTGACGGAGTCGAAACAGTTCTGGAAAAGGATGGTCTCTTCTGTTGCGCCCCCTATACGCATAAAGCAACACTTGGCCAGATCGTAGATTTGCTCAACCAATTCAAGGAGCAACCAAAGACACTCGTTATCCCGGAGATTCCTGACGGTTCGTTTGCCAAAGATCTGTACTCAACTTATCTGAGCTATCTTCCGAAAGAAAAAGTGGCGTTCCCATTGAAGATGAACGTTGACCCTCGCGGCTCATTCACTGAACTTGTAAAGAGCGCTAACGTTGGTCAAGTAAGCATGAACATCTCCAAACCGGGAATAACCAAAGGCGAGCATTGGCATAACACAAAATGGGAGTTCTTCATTGTGGTAGCCGGGCACGGCAAAATTCAACAACGAAAACTCGGCACAGACGAAGTCATTGAGTTTGAAGTAAGTGGAGATAAAATTGAAGCCGTCCACATGCTCCCTGGTTACACTCACAACATTATTAACCTGTCGGACACCGATGACCTCGTGACAGTAATGTACTGCAACGAGTGCTTCGACCCCAATCATCCCGACACATTCTTCGAAAAAGTAAATGGCTGAATTTAAGAATAACGGTAAGCTGAAGCTTCTCATCATAGTCGGTACAAGACCTGAGATTATCCGTCTTGCAGCGGTAATCAACTGTTGCCGCGAATATTTTGACGTAATTCTCGCCCACACCGGTCAGAACTACGACTATAATCTTAATGGCGTTTTCTTCAAAGACTTGAAGCTTGCCGACCCTGAGGTTTATATGGATGCCGTAGGCAAAGACCTCGGTGAGACAATGGGTAACATCATCGCTGCATCATATCAGCTGATGGTTGAAACAAAGCCCGATGCAGTGCTCGTACTTGGCGATACCAACTCTTGCCTCAGCGTTATCGGAGCAAAGCGTCTGCATATTCCTATCTTCCACATGGAAGCCGGTAACCGCTGTTTCGATGAATGTCTTCCGGAAGAAACCAACCGCCGTATTGTAGACATCATCAGTGATGTTAACATTTGTTACTCCGAACACGCACGTCGCTATCTCAACGCCAGCGGTGTCGCGCCACAGCGCACCTACGTAAGTGGTTCGCCTATGGCAGAGGTACTTCACAACAACCTCAAAGACATAGAGGCTTCTGACATTCTAAAACGTCTTAATCTTGAAAAAGGCAAGTATATCCTTCTCTCTGCTCACCGCGAAGAAAATATTGACACAGATAAAAACTTCCTTTCGCTCTTCTCCGCCATCAATGCAATGGCGGAGAAATACGATATGCCTATTCTATACAGTTGTCATCCGCGCAGCCGCAAACGCATTGAAGCATCCGGCTTCCAACTCGACAAACGCGTAATCGCCCATGAACCGCTCGGTTTTCACGACTACAACAACCTTCAGATGAACTCTTTCGCTGTGGTCAGCGACTCAGGAACACTCCCCGAAGAATCGAGTTTCTTCCTCAGTATCGGCAAACCAATCGCCGCTGTCTGCATCCGCACCTCAACTGAACGTCCTGAAGCTCTCGACAAAGGCGACTTCATCCTCGCCGGTATTGACGAAGCATCACTCCTGCAAGCCGTGGATGTAGCTGTTGAGATGAACCGCAACGGCCACCTCGGCATCCCTGTACCCAACTACGTTGACACCAACGTCTCCACAAAGATAGTCAAGTTAATTCAGTCTTACACCAGCGTTGTCAACAAAATGGTCTGGCGAAAATTCTGATTTATGGGTAAGAGGCTGCTCTTTATATGTCAATACTTTTACCCTGAAACATTCAGGGGCAATGATATTGCCTATGATATGGCAAATCGAGGTGTTGATGTGACGGTTATATGTGGTACCCCAAACTATCCCAAGGGGAAATTCTTCGACGGATATGGCTGGTTCAAACGAAATAAGGAGGTCATTAATGGCGTCAATGTGATTCGGCTCCCAATTATACCACGTGGGGATGGAAGCAAAGTTAAACTTCTTGCAAATTATTTCTCATATTTTTTAACTGCATCTTTATATTTACCATTTCATCTTTTGGCAAACAAAAACTATGATGCTTGTTTTGTTCAACAACTTTCACCGGTAATGATGTCAGTTCCCGGTGTATTATTTAAGAAAATAACGGGACGAAAATTATACACATGGGTTCTTGATTTATGGCCGGAAAGTCTACGAGCGGCAGGAGGAATTAACAGTCCTAAAATTCTTGAATTTTTCAATTGGTTTGCAAAACTTGAATACAAAAATTCCGATAAGATACTTGTAAGTTCCAATGGCTTTTCCACTAATATTCAGTCTAAAGGTGCTTTTGGAGCCAAAATTATCCACATGCCGAATTGGGCTGAGGACGAACTGCAGGCTTACAATGATTTACCAATTCCTGAATTTCCGGTCGGCTTCAATGTTGTTTTTGCCGGTAATATAGGTGAAGCACAAGATTTCGATAATATTATAGAAGCCGCAAAATGTCTTTCTCCGGAAGATAATATTCACTTCATTATTATCGGAGATGGACGAAAAAAAGAGTGGGTTGAATCACAAATTGCATCATATAAACTTCAGGATCGACTAATTTTATTAGGTCGCTATGACATTAAATATATGCCTTCTTTCTTTAAAAAGGCTGATTGTCTTTTCCTTGCATTGAAGGACGATGAAATACTTAATTTGACAGTTCCTGCCAAGCTTCAGGCATATATGTCTAATGGTCGTCCGATTATTGCAATGATAAATGGCGATGCAAATCAATTGATTAAGGAAATAAATTGCGGACTAAGTGTCCCGGCATCATCTCCAAAAGAATTAGCCAATGCTTTAAGGAGTCTTAAAAACATACCCACAGAGGAACTAAACAAGATGGGGCAACGAGCCAAAGCTTATTGCAATACCCATTTTAACAAACAGACCATACTCGACAACCTATACAACTTGATGTTCTTATGATTTACGGTATAATCTTTGTGATGCTGGTTCTGCTTGAATTGGCATACTTTCGTGTGGCTGATAGGCTGAATATTATTGACAAGCCGAATCTGCGCTCGTCGCATACCTCCATTACACTTCGTGGCGGAGGTATTGTCTTTCTATTCGGAGCATGGATTTATGCGGCTTTCTTTGGATTGGGCTATGGCTGGTTTCTGTTGGGACTGACATTGATAGGACTAATAAGCTTTATTGATGACATTCATTCTTTGCCAGATTCATTGAGATTGGTTGTGCAGTTCGTGGCGATGTTCCTTATGTTTTATCAGTTCGGCATCTTCAACTGGCATGACTGGTGGATTGTGCTGATTGCATTGATAATATGCGTGGGTATAACTAATGCGTATAATTTTATGGACGGTATAAACGGCATTACCGGAGGTTATTCCCTCGCCGTTCTCGCTCCGCTGATTTATCTGAACGCCCGCTTTGACTTTGTGGAGATGCCTTATCTCTATGTCACCGGCATTTCGTTGCTGGTGTTCTGTTTCTTCAACTTCCGCAAGAAGGCTAAATGCTTCGCGGGCGATGTCGGCTCAATCACGATAGCTTTCATTCTGCTTTTCGCCCTCGGCAGGCTGATTCTGCTGACCGGCGACTTCGCGTATATCGTATTTCTGGCCGTGTATGGCGCCGACTCGGTGCTGACCATCTGCCACCGAATCCAGTTGCATGAAAACCTTGGAGAGGCACACCGCAAGCACGCCTACCAGCTGATGGCGAATGAACTGAAAATGCCCCACGTTCAGGTGTCATTGCTGTATATGATAATCCAACTCGCGATTTCATTCGGCATGATGTTCTGCCCGTTAAACCATTATATCTATCTCGGCATCACAATCATAGTGTTAGCGGTTGCCTATTTCCTTTTCATGAAGAAAAACTATCATCTCCATGAAGCTTATCTCAAATCAAAACAGGTATGATTATCAACGACAAACTACTCGACGGAGTGACTGCCAAGGCGGAGGCAAGTCCCCGTCTCCGCATGAACTATAACCTCCACGAAAGCCTTGACGCAAAGGCGCAGAGGCTAATCAATGTGCTTTTGCCCGGCACCCCTGTGCCCATTCACCGACATCGGCATACGGCAGAGACTTACACATTGCTCCGTGGTAAGATGTTCGTTGTGTTCTACGATGACATGGGCGCACAGGTCGAGCGCTTCCTGCTCGATCCGACCCAAGGCAATTACGGCGTACAGATACCCAAAGGACAGTGGCATGGTGTCGAAGTAATCGAACCCTCCGCCATTTTTGAGGTCAAAGACGGCCCTTATACTCCACTCGAACCCGAAGACATGCTCGACTAAATACAAAACAAAATGAAAGGGAAATATAGCATCGCAGTTGCCGGCACAGGGTATGTCGGACTCAGTATCGCCACGTTGTTGGCTCAGCATAATCACGTTACTGCCGTTGACGTAATCCCCGAAAAGGTGGATTTGATCAATAGGCGAAAGTCACCCATTCAGGACGATTACATTGAGGAATACTTGGCAGAAAAGAATCTTGATTTAACCGCGACGCTTGACGGGGCTTCGGCCTACAAAGACGCGGACTTTGTCGTTATCGCGGCTCCGACCAATTATGACCCGGTAAAGAATTTCTTTGATACACACTGTATTGAAGATGTGATTGACCTCGTTTTGAGCGTTAATCCGGATGCCGTGATGGTTATCAAGTCAACCATTCCGGTAGGCTATTGCCGCAACCTTTATGTTAAGTATGCCTCGAAAGGAGTCAAGCAGTTCAATCTTCTCTTCTTTCCGGAATTCCTTCGCGAAAGCAAGGCGCTGTATGACAATCTTTACCCCTCGCGCATCATAGCCGGTGTGCCCAAGATTATCAATCGCCCCGAATTCGCCGAAGAGAATGAAGCAATCTTGGCCGTAACAGACGTTGAGAAGATGAACGGCGCGGCCCATGTATTCGCAGGACTGCTCCAGCAGGGTGCAATCAAAGAGGAGATACCCACGCTATATATGGGCATGAAGGAGGCCGAGGCGGTCAAACTCTTTGCTAACACCTATCTTGCCCTCCGCGTCAGCTACTTCAACGAACTTGACACATACGCCGAGGTTAAAGGCCTTGATTCTCAGGCAATCATCGAAGGCGTGGGTCTTGACCCGCGAATCGGTACCCATTACAATAACCCGTCGTTCGGCTACGGCGGTTACTGCCTGCCCAAGGACACGAAGCAGTTGCTTGCCAACTATGCGGAAGTGCCACAAAATATGATGTCGGCTATTGTCGAGTCGAACCGCACACGCAAGGACTTCATCGCCGACCAGATACTACAGAAAGCAGGATGGTATGACTACTCTCATAATAATGGATATGGACATTCCGCTGAATCTACGCCCTGTACCATTGGAGTATATCGCTTGACTATGAAATCAAACTCCGATAACTTCCGCCAGTCATCCATCCAAGGCGTGATGAAGCGAATAAAAGCTAAGGGAGCACGGGTAATCATCTACGAGCCGACTCTCGAAGACGGCACAACTTTCTTCGGCAGTCTTGTTGTCAACGACCTTGCCAAGTTCAAAGAACTCTCCCAAGCCATCGTCGCCAACCGCTACGACCCCTGCCTGAAAGACGTAGAAGCAAAAGTCTACACCCGCGACATCTTCCGCCGCGACTGACCCCATGTGAGAAAGATATTGCTTTGCAAGCCCAAGATGAACGGACGGGAGCGTCACCGACGATGATGTCCGCTACATTGTAAATACCTTCAAAGAAGCGACTGAGTAGACCACGGAAGATTCAAAATATGTATCCCGGATAAATCTGCCATTAAGGCGGTTTACCCGGGAAACTTTTTTGGAGTAATCCAATTTCAAAAAACAATGGATTTACTACAGGAAGTGCTTTATTTAATTAATTAAGGCATGTCCGGTCATTTCTGATGGTTGAGCCACTCCCATTATCTTTAAGATGGTTGGCGCAACGTCAGCGAGTTTGCCGTTTTCAACTAATGCATCTTTCCGAGAAGTTACATAGATACATGGCACAGGGTTAAGCGAGTGTGCCGTGTTAGGCGTTCCGTCGGAATTTATCGCATTGTCGGCATTTCCATGGTCAGCAATTATAATCACCTCATAGTCGGCCTCTTTTGCCGCCTCAACAGTATCTTTCACACATTCGTCGACTGCTTTGACGGCTTTCTCTATTGCCTCATAGACACCGGTATGTCCGACCATATCGCCATTAGCGTAATTTACCACAATAAAGTCATATTCACGACTTTTGATGGCTTCTACGAGTTTGTCTTTTACTTCATACGCACTCATTTCAGGCTTAAGGTCATAAGTGGCAACTTTAGGAGATGCTACGAGAATGCGTTCTTCGCCTTCGTAGGGAGCTTCGCGACCGCCATTGAAGAAAAATGTCACATGTGCGTATTTTTCGGTTTCAGCAATGTGAAGTTGTTTTTTATCGAGCGACGAAAGATATTCGCCCAATGTATTGTTTACATTTTCCTTGTCGAAAAGGATGTGTACTCCTGTAAACGATGCGTCGTAAGGAGTCATACAATAGTATTGTAACCCGGGGATAGTAGTCATTCCGGCTTCCGGCATGTCATGCTGAGTAAGGACTACAGTCAATTCCTTAGCACGGTCATTACGATAATTAAAGAAAATAACGGCATCGCCTTCCTTAATCGTACCGTCAACGGAAGCATTATTTATAGGCTTTACGAATTCGTCGGTAACGTCTTCGTCGTAAGACTCCTGCATGGCCTTAACCATATCGATAGCCTGCTTACCTTCGCCTTTAACAAGAAGGTCGTATGCAACCTTTACGCGTTCCCAACGTTTATCGCGGTCCATAGCGTAGTAACGGCCTATTATTGAAGCAATTTTACCTGCTGATTTGTCGCAATGCGCTTGGAGTTCTTCAATAAAACCTTTTCCGCTACGAGGATCCGTATCGCGACCATCCATGAAACAGTGGATATAGACTTTCTCTAAGCCGTATTCCTTTGCTATATCACATAAAGCGAACAAATGGTCGAGTGAAGAATGGACACCGCCGTTTGAGGTCAATCCCATAAAGTGAATGGCTTTGCCGTTGTCGCGCGCATAGCTGAATGCATTTATGATTTCGGGATTTTTCAGAATAGAACCGTCCTGGCAAGCCTTATTAATCTTGACGAGATCTTGATATACCACACGACCGGCTCCAATATTTAAATGCCCTACTTCTGAGTTACCCATTTGGCCGTCAGGCAAACCTACGTTTTCGCCACTTGCCTGGAGTTCAGAATGCGGATAAGTTTTCATTAGATAGTCCCAATATGGAGTGGGAGTATTAAAAATGACGTCGCCTTTGCCATGGTTACCGATGCCCCAACCATCGAGGATCATCAGAAGAGCTTTTTTTGCCATAATCAGAAATATATAATTTTAGTTAATAATCTCTATTTTTATTCGAATACAAAGGTACATAATTTTTTCAGCTCAATGCTATGCATTTAAGCAAAAATGCCTTTAGATAACAGTTCTTATACCGCCCATGTAGCGCGCTTCCATGCGTATTCAAGCGGACCATGGGAATACCTCGACATCCACCAACGACATAGGCTGAACTGAATCAGGAACAGCAAAATACCTACAAGAAAGCTTGCCGTGATGCCAAGATGTGCATGAAGGCCGAATCCCCAATTATAGTATATCATAGAGCCGACGATACTTTGAGTGACGTAACATGTCATGCTCATTTTTCCGTATGGTATAATTTTCTCGAGTAACTTTTTAGCAGTTGTCCTATAATACAGGAACAATACGGCAGACACCAATATCAGCATAAACGAAAATTTCGCCAGCGAATTAACTAACAACAACAGTGGAACAGTTATATTCTTATTTTCTATATAGCTTGGAATCATCGCGCTCAATCCATTCAAGGGGAAAAATACGGCAAGAGCAACCAACATCACTACTATCCAATTCTTTAATTTATCTTCCAATAACCAACCTTCACGACCAATTAGCATACCAAGGATAAACAAGGAAGCGGTTTGAAATACTCGTCCATTGTCCCATGCCCATGCCAAACTGGCCAGTTGACCTTCCCAAAGATTAACCAATACCGTACCCAAGAACGTTCCTCCTGACTGCTGAGCGAAAGCCGCTCCCCACAAGTGAGAAGAAGGAATAGATGAAGTTACGTAAGAAGAATCAAGAACGGCTCTGACTACATTATAAACTGCAATCGGCTGCAACATACACACAACAGCCAGCCAAATCAGAGTCCTTGTTGATATTCGGCATGTCAGCACAAGCACAAAACCGACAATCGAATATAACACTAATATTTCTGCCGTAAAAAACATGGCATTAATATTTCCAATAAGAAATAGCAACAACAATCTCCAGCAAAAACGAAGCCTAAAGTCTTTGCCTTTTAGTCGCTGATTGTCGTCTTGAATAAAGAAGCTAAAGCCAAAAAGCAATGCAAATATGGCATAAGCCTTACCTCCGAGCAGAAAAAACATTCCATTCCAAATAGATTTGTCAAAGAAATTCAGCCAAAGGCTTTGGTTTTCAGTAGAGGGAAACGAGTAGAAATTAAAGTGTTCAATCGAATGAAGCATTATTATACCCATCACCGACAATCCTCGCAATACATCGGCTACATCGATCCTCGCATGGCGTGCAGGCACAGAAACGGTTGATTGCATGAAGTCCTTTTTAGTTATAGCAAATATCTGAATACAAAGTTATAAAATATTTCAGCCCATTGTCCACAATAACACACAAAAACTTATCGGGAGGCAACGGATATCACCGATGCCTCCTGATAAACATATATCCAACAAAACAGATTAAACAGTTATTCTACAACAATATATTTTCAATTAATAGTTATTCTTCTTGCGCTCGAAATATCCTTGTTCCTTACCGCATACAGGACATTTTTTTGGAGCGGACTTTCCTCTGTGAATATAACCACAATATCGGCATTGCCATTCCTCCTCCTCGCTGTCGTTAAATACGGTATCGCTTGATATTCTTTCGAGCAATTTAAGGTAGCGTTCTTCGTGTCCCTGCTCAACAGAAGCCACGAGCTTAAAGTTATTAGCAATTTCGGGGAAGCCTTCCTCTTTTGCCACACGGGCAAACTCGAGATACATATCGGCCCACTCTTCATGCTCACCGGCAGCGGCTTCTCGCAAGTTTTGTTTAGTGTCACCTACAGGCCCAGCGGGATACGACGCAGTAATTTCAAGCATTCCCTCTTCCAAATATGAGAAAAACTTCTTAGCGTGGGCATATTCTTGTCCGGCAGTTTCCAAGAAGATAGCCGCAATCTGCTCATAACCTTCCTTTTCGGCAACTTCGGCAAATATTGTATACCGTCCACGTGCCTGCGATTCGCCGGCAAATGACTTTAACAAATTCTTTTCGGTGTTCGTACCTTTAATACTTTTTTTATCCATAACTCGTTTATGTTAATTATACTCCATTAACACTGTTAAGCCGAATTTGGTTCATTAAAATACAAAAAAGTATAAAAACATTATCCCTCTCCACTTTCAGTCGCTTCACGGCAGTCACGGTATTCCTTAGGAGACACCCCCACCCTATGTTTAAAATACTTTCCGAAGAACGATTGATTGGCAAAGTTCAACCGCATACTTATCTCCTGCACAGTCATTCCAGTATTGCGCAAAAGCGTCTTAGCTTCCAATACCACATAAGAGTCTATCCACTCGCGCGCGGTGCGCCCGCTGGCCTCACTAATCACCGCAGAAAGATGTTTGGCACTTACACACAACTTTTCGGCATAATGGCTCACCGACCTTTCAAAACGGAAATCTTTCTCAACTTGATTAATAAAGTCATATAGTATGGCATCCATCCGGCGGATGGTTGCCGAAGCATTTTCAGAAGAATGCTCTGAATACATTCCAAGAGTCTCAAAAAACAACGCCCGGAGCAAAGACCCCACTGTTTCAGTCATAAACGGATTTGAATCTGCGCCGTAGGCTCTTTTCCTTAGCATTTCGTAAAGTTCGAGCTGACTTTGAGACTCTTCATCCGACAATTTAATGACCGGACGGTCCATAATGCTGACCATTCGGGGCATTATACGCGACATCGATGGCAATGTATCGCCGAGGTAGTCGGGGCTTACCATAATACAATGTCCCCGAAAATCATCCGACACCTCATAGCTATTCAAAATATGTCCCGGTCTGAGCACCAAAATACAGTTTTTAACGAGAGTAAATGTTCGTTGGTCATAATTAATTACAAGACTGCCCTGCTCACACATAATCGACAGTGTAAAATCAATTTTGACCGGAAGAGCCACACCGCTAATTTTAGCAATGCTGTCAAACAAAGCAATATTATCCACATGAGCCGCTATTGGAGAGTCTGACGGGATATGGTCGATAGTTCTTATTGGCATATATTCAAACATTCTACTATTCTCAATGCAAAAGTATATATACTTTATTTATTAGACATCATCCAATACCCTTAATGAATGTTATAATTTTGACCGATGAAAGGATATTGCACAAGAGAATTAAATAATAATCACTATTTTTGACATCTGAAATTCGGATAAAGACAATCAACTCAGTGCAAGACCACATGCCAAAGCTATTAATTCTGCTGTCAGCAATACTAATTTTGTCCTCAACGGCAAAAGGTGCCCCAACGTCATCTGTAACTAAAAAAGAAGTGTCGGAAGCATTGGATCTTTTAGACAGTGAACTAAAAAAACGTGACACTTATTTTGAGTTGCACCAACACCTTATAATTCTGTCAACAACAAACTGCGCTTAACTCCCACCGGAACATCTGAATGGTTTCGTCTAATAGAATCGAAGGGGGATCTTTATGACGGATTCCTCACTGATTCGGCCTTGGTGAGTTACGAAAAAGGCCGTTCTGAAGCCGTGGCCGTATCTGACCATGACACTGAAGTAAGATTCATTTTGAAGTCAGCCGTATGTAAGACTCTTACCGGTTTTGTTGGCGACGGCGTAAACCTCTTCGAGTCGTTAGACTACAATACGCTTTCGCCGGAGCTCAAAGAACTTGCACTCGAATGCGGACGTCAGCTCTACAGCTATGTAGGTGCATTTTACTCGTCATATCCGGATGAATACCGCAGATGGACATATAAAGCCACCGAACTGCAAAAGCAACTACTCGACATGCTTGACAAGGAGAGCCCGAAATATCTTTTGAATCTTGGCGAATACATGTTTATGATAGGCAAGCACCGACAAGCTAAAGCCGTATTGCTTGAACTTCTGGAAAACATTCCTGACGACTCAAATTTAGCAGCCCGCGCCGCAAATATAATCAGCCAAGCATCTGAATCTGACGGACTCTATGACGAGCAGATCTATTATCTGGCAATTTCAGCTATCGCAGATACGAAATCGGCGACAAGGGAGGTAGTGTCGCTACAACAGCTCGGGATGCATCTGTATGAAAACGGCGACATAGAACGTTCGCGCGAGTATCTCGCCCAAGCACTCGACAACGCCGTTGAATGCCATGCGGCAATGCGTATGCTTCAGACATCTATGGCCTTACCGGTCATAGACAAAGCACACCAACAGACTCTTAAACTCGGTCGTAACCGCCTATACATGGCCATCATGTTTCTCGTGTTGCTGATGATATGTCTTATCGTGGTACTGTCACTCCTGTTGAGGGAAATGAAGCGAATGAAAGAACTTCAGGCAAAACTTGAGAATGCGAATGGGTTAAAGGAGATGTATATGAGCCACTTCCTAAATCTATGTACTATCTATATGAACAAACTGAATCTGTTCTGTCAGATTTCAATAAGGAAAATATCGACCGGACACTCAGAAGAATTGCTGCGTCTGATGAAGTCAGGGAAACTCGTTGGAGAAGATACTCAAGAATTTTACGACAATTTTGACCGTGCTTTCCTGCATATACATCCAACTTTTATAGAGGAAGTCAACAAACTGCTCCTGCCGGACCAGCAGATTATATTAAAAGAGGGTGAACTGCTCAATACTGACCTGAGAATTCTTGCATTTGTACGCCTTGGCATCAATAACAGCTCAACAATTTCGCAAGCACTAAACTTCTCGGTACATACAATTTACACTTACCGCACACGTATTAGAAATCAAGCAATCAATCGAGACACATTCGACGATGACATTATGAAAATTTCATAAGGATAGCGACAGTCAACCAAAACATGAAAAGTCAAATTACCTCGGAAATTAAGCCTTAACATTTTTTGTGTGACGAGTCACAAGTTAAATTTAGCTAAAGCTAATGTCGATATATTCTGAATCATTAACTTTGCAATGATTTATGAAATCATAAATACAGTTTCAATTCGTCAACATTATAATATACGCTTTGCGCAAAAAGATTTTAACCTTACTTATAACCCTAATATGTGTTCCGCTGACAGGGATTGCACTGGATCTACCTCTGCGCGCTACGTCAGATCAGGTACGCGGGAAACTCCAAGAACTCGACAGAGAGCTTGACAAAAGGGCAAAATACCTTGCGGTCAGGGAACAAAGCCTCGACAGCATAATGACAAATCTCGGTGAATCCGTTACCGACACAATCAGTGCGTACCTGCGTCTGGGAAAAGCCTTATCGTCGTATTCCACCGATTTGTCAATAAAATATCTCAGATTGGGAATGGGAATGGCCGAAAGCCATAAACTCGATGACTTTGCGCTCCAATACCGTCTTGCACTGGCCACCGTATATCCGTCAAACGGATTCATCGCCGAGGCTCTAAGGATGTTTAGATCCGTCAATTTCGACAATCTTCCTCAACATTTATATGCTGACTACTACTGCGCAGGCGAGAAGATGTATGAAACTGTGCTCGAATACTACATGAACACAGACACCGACACAGAACTATACGAAACCGAATGCGCCGAATTTCGCAGAAATGCCATGAGATATTTCCCTCCGGAGTCACCGGAATGGCTCATCCGCGATGCCAAACGATATATTGACGGAGGCATACACCACGTCGCAGAAGTGGCATTATACGATTTGATTCAGGATCTTGACGACACTCATCCTATCTATACCGAGGCGTCACGACTAATGGCGCGATGCAACAGAATCACGGGACAGAATCATGACCGGATGTATTATCTTGCCAGTTCGGCAATAAGCGAAATTAAGAGGGGCGACCGCGAAGGCATCGCGTTGCATTTAGCGGGACAGCAACTGTATAACTACGGTGACATTAACCGCGCACATTCTTATTTGTCAAAAGCGATTGAATTAGTACCTGAAGCGGGTGCGCAATCACTTAGAAACGAAGCATTGCTAAATACCCTAATTACTATTGACAATAGTTTTGGTTCAAAAATAGACAGTAATGTCAGATTATTGTCAGGCCTAATCGTCATGCTTGTTCTATGGGGTATATTAATCTCCATCAGCCTCAAGCGATATAAAAAAATCGTTAAGCAACTATCACGTGAACGCCATCTTGTCATTGAAGCAAATAATGCAAAAGAAACATTCTTGAAAAAGTTTCTTGAATTAGGAGTAGTGTCAGCCAACCGTATTGCAGACTTCCGAAAACTTGTCAGCAGGAAAGTTGCCACAAAACAATATGCTGACTTGTACGAAGTTTCAAAATCAACCAAGATCATAGATGAGCAACGCAAACAGTTCATGACTATATTCGACGCTTCACTGTTAAGCATCTACCCTACTTTTATAGAAGAGATCAACATTCTGCTTAGGCCGGACGAACAATATTATTTACCGGACGGACATCTAACTTCAGAACTTCGCGTAGTGGCTTTGGTTCGGCTGGGTGTTGACGATGTCAACAGCATTGCGGAGGCCATGACGCTATCCGTAAGTTCCGTATATGCCTATAAAGCAAAGTACGCAACAAAGCCATTAACCGCGAGACATTTGACACTGATTTGATGAATATCGGCAACATATCGCCTTTTACTGAGCTGAAATGAACTTTTCGACGTGCGGATTGTTGTGAGAGTATCTTACTATATTAACTCACCGCATTTCGCTCATGAAAGATATTAAGGCTACACTTTTAGACCGCAGAAGTGTCCGCAGATATGAACGCGAGTCTATTTCGGACGAGACAATGGATTTTATATATGATGCCATTTGTAACACTCCTACAAGCTACAACGGGCAGCAGTTCTCCGTAATTGATGTCCATGACCAGCATATAAAGGAGCGCATGTATGAACTTATCGGACAGAAGCAGATTAAAACGTGTTCGCACTTTCTTATCTTTTGTGCCGACTACAATAAAATCTCGCGTATTTCCGAAGCCAAATTAATCGACATGCCTGAATTTCAGCATACCGCCGACGGGGTTATCGTCGGGGTAGTAGATGCTACTTTGGCTATGATGAATGCCCTCGATGCGGCAGAAGCCTGTGGTCTCGGCACATGCCCGATCGGATATGCCCGAACCGCCGCACCGGAAGCCCTCGCCAGGCTTCTAAAATTGCCTCCAAAAGTTTTCGTAGTGTGCGGTCTTGCCATCGGAGTCCCTCGCGAGCATCCCGACCTAAAGCCCAAACAGCCACATTCACTCGTCATACACCACAACACTTACCGGCAGGATTCTTTGGTTCAGGAACTGCTTGAATATGACAACCTGATTCAAAAATATAACGCTACACGAAGCGGCACACAAACCGACAACGACTGGGCCTCGCACATTGTTGACTACTATCACGAAGCGATGAGTTACTGTACGCTTGACGCATTGCGTCGTCGGGGATTTGACGTAAAAAGATAATGTTTTTTGTACAGAGACACACACTCCTTTTATTAAATCGTTAGAATAATCGGAAGAGAAAATCGGCGGAATTAGTTTTTTCCGCCGATTTTGCGTAAATTTGTCTCCGCAAATATTTTTGTCAAATTCAAACATATTTTTAGACCGTACATGCTTAGGATAAAGCGACTATATCTGTTTATGCTTCAGAGCTTTCTGCCTCTGTTCATGATGACGTTCGTTATATGCCTGTTCATTGTGCTGATGCAGTTCCTTTGGAAGTATATCGACGATTTAGTCGGAAAGGGGTTGGAGATGAACGTAATCCTTGAATTGTTCATGTACGCCGCATTGACTATGGTTCCGCTGGCATTGCCCCTTGCCATCCTTTTGGCCTCACTTATGACATTCGGAAATCTTGGCGAACAGTTTGAGCTGACAGCCATGAAGGCCTCAGGAGTATCGTTGATTAAGTCAATGCGCCCCCTCATAGTGCTGATGGTGTTTGTAGCCATAGGAGCTTTCTTCTTCCAGAACGATGTCCTGCCAATAGCACAGACAAAAATGTACACGCTTTTGTACTCCATGAGACAGAAGTCGCCTGAACTCGACATACCTGAAGGAGTATTTTATGATCAGATAACAGGCTTCAACATCTTTGTAAACAAAAAAGACCGCGACACGGGTATACTGCATGATTTGCTTATATATAATGTCAGCAAAGGAACCGATAACGCCACCATCATTTATGCAGATTCAGGAAAGATGAGCTTCACCGACGACAAGGAACATCTGTTTTTAACTCTATGGCACGGAGAACAGTTTGAGAATCTGCGTGAACAACAGGGTATGTCGGCCAGTAATGTTCCTTACCGTCGCGAGACATTCGACAACAAAGAAGTGCTCATAGCATTTGATGCGAACTTCAATCGAATGGATGAAAGCGGTATGCGCAATCAATATGTAGGTAAAAACATCGCCGAACTACAAGCCACTATCGACTCGGTAAACGCCCGCGTTGACAGCGTCGGAGATGTATACGGCAAATCGATTAAGGAAATACCGTATTTCAATATTAATTATTACCGCTACGTACGTACTGACACAGGTATGGTGACCACACACCAGAATGAGGTTCAAATGGCCAAACCTCTGAATCTTGACTCAATCTTTACGGGTGCTAATCCGGCATTTAAGAAATCATATCTAAATCAGGCTCTTGGCAAGGCAAAACGCGCGAAACAAGACTACGAATTTAAATCGCTGACCATGAGCGACGATCGTCGCGTCATACGCCGACACGCCATAGAACTTATGAAGAAATACACCCTATCGATGGCATGTCTGGTATTTTTCTTCATCGGAGCTCCTTTAGGTGCCATTATAAGAAAGGGTGGACTCGGTACGCCCTTGGTTATATCCGTGTTTCTGTTTATTTTTTACTATATCATCGACAACACCGGTTACAAAATGGCCCGCGACGGCAAGCTCGAAGTTTGGGAAGGCATTTGGCTGTCCACCTTCGTGCTTCTACCGTTAGGAATATTCTTCACTTATAAGGCGGTAAACGACTCGGCCGTTTTCAACAAAGACGCCTACGTTAATTTCTTCCGCCATCTGTTTGGCAAAGCGGAAATCAGAAAACTTGAAGTGAAGGAGCTAATTATGGATGATGTTGAAAAAGATGTCGCATTGGCCAAAATAGACGATCTTAACAAATTGTGCAGACAATTTATTGATCGCTATCACGGCAGACAATCATATTTTCAGTATTGGTTTGACGGTTATGATCGCCGACAGCTTCACACCATCAGTGCCGGACTCGAACAGCTTGTCGACTATCTGTCAAACTCATCGGTAAGGGTGATTATTCTAAAGCTTATGGAACTTCCGGTAATGCGACATCTTTGGCTATACAAACCGTCGAGCTATAAATGGCTGTCGTGGGTCTTCATAATTATATTTCCTATCGGAATCCCCCTATACTTGATAGGTTTGAGAAGCCAAAATCAACTTAAAGAGGAGCTTCGTCATATCATCACTACGGATGAAGAATTGGCGGTACTTTTAAATACAGACATAGAAAACAATCCTGAACACTAAGATAAATCAAACTATGAGCGATATACGACTTGACTCCATTGAAGATGCTATTAAAGATTTTCGTGAAGGTAAATTCCTTATTGTAGTGGATGATGCCGACCGTGAAAATGAAGGCGACTTAATAGTGGCGGCAGAAAAAATCACACCCGAGCAGGTAAACTTTATGCTTAAAAATGCGCGCGGAGTTCTCTGTGTACCACTGACTATCAGCCGTTGTGAAGAGTTAGATCTGCCGCATCAAGTACAAAGCAACACATCAATGCTTGGGACACCTTTCACAGTCACAGTCGATAAACTTGAAGGATGCAGCACCGGAGTCAGCATCCATGACAGGGCCGCAACAATACGCGCACTCGCCGACCCAAATTCAAAACCCGAAACTTTCGGCCGTCCGGGACACATCTGCCCCCTTTATGCACAAGACAAAGGCGTGCTTCGCCGTTCCGGCCATACGGAAGCAGGAGTCGATATGGCTCGTTTGGCCGGGCTACAACCGGCCGCTGCATTGATGGAAATAATGAGCGACGACGGTAGCATGGCACGTCTGCCTGAATTACGCCGCAAAGCCGACGAATGGGGTGTAAAGTTAATCTCTATAGCAGACTTGATTGCATACAGATATAAGCAAGAATCACTTGTCGAAAAAGGCGTGGAGGTGGACATGCCCACAAAGTGGGGTCACTTTAGAATGATAGCATTCCGTCAAAAAAGTAACGGACTTGAACATATAGCCATTATTAAAGGTGACCTTGCCGGAAGCGACGAACCGGCCCTCGTTAGAGTTCACTCATCGTGCGCCACGGGTGACATTTTCGGTTCAAAACGATGCGACTGTGGCGATCAACTGCATCGCGCATTGGAAATGATCGAAAAGGAAGGTCGCGGAGCGGTCGTCTACCTTAATCAAGAAGGTCGCGGAATAGGTTTGATGGAAAAGATGAAAGCCTACAAGCTACAAGAAGACGGAATGGACACGGTCGACGCTAACGTATGTCTGGGTCATTTAGCCGACGAGCGTGACTATGGAGTTGGCGCGCAGATTCTGCATGAGATTGGTGTAAGGAAAATGCGCCTTATGACAAACAATCCTGTCAAGCGTGTCGGACTTGAATCATACGGTCTTGAAATAACAGAAAATGTGCCTATAGAAATTGAGCCCAACGAATATAATCTCCGCTACATGAGCACTAAAAAGAATCGGATGGGACACACTCTCCACCTTAAATGAATGTCTATGGCATAAATTTAGGATCTTCCTCAACAAACTTTAATGTATGGATTTTCAACTCGAATCAAAGTATTCTCCGACAGGCGACCAACCACAGGCAATAGAGCAACTGGTTGACGGCCTTAATTCCGGCACTGAAGCGCAGACTCTGTTAGGCGTGACAGGTTCCGGAAAGACTTTTACCATTGCAAATGTCATAGCAAGAGTCAATCGGCCTACTCTGATTTTGAGCCACAACAAGACTTTGGCCGCACAGCTATATAGCGAATTCAAGCAATTTTTCCCAAACAACTCCGTACAGTACTTTGTAAGCTATTACGATTATTATCAACCGGAAGCTTATATCCCGTCGTCAGACAAATATATTGAAAAAGACTTGATGATCAACGACGAGATTGACAAGCTTCGCCTGGCAACAACTTCGGCTTTGCTCTCCGGAAGAAAAGACGTAATAGTGGTCTCCTCAGTATCTTGTCTTTATGGAATAGGAAATCCTGAAGACTTCCATGCAAGCGTCGTTGCAATCCATGTCGGGCAAAAAATTGCCCGAAACGTATTCCTTCGTAAGCTGGTCGATGCCCTCTATAGCAGGAATGAGTTAGAACTCGGACGTGGCAATTTCCGCGTAAAAGGCGATACTGTAGACATTCGGCTTGCATACGAAGAAATCACACTCCGCGTGATTTTTTGGGGCGATGAGATAGAATCTATTTCCACGATTCATGCAGAGGATGGGGTGTCGCTCGGTTCGCACGATCAGTTCAACATATATCCCGCAAACATTTTCGTCACGTCAAAAGAGCGTGTGGGACAAGCACTTGCTAAAATGGAGTTAGACCTCGGTGAACAAGTAGACTTTTTCAATCGGGAAGCAAAACCGCTTGAAGCAAGCCGACTATACGAGAGGACAACGTATGACATCGAAATGATACGTGAAATAGGCCATTGCCCCGGTATAGAAAACTATAGCCGCTATTTCGACGGACGTGAACCGGGAATGCGCCCGTTCTGCTTGCTTGACTATTTTCCGAAAGACTTTCTGACTATCATTGACGAAAGCCACGTGACAATACCTCAGATACGAGCCATGTACGGTGGCGACGTTTCACGCAAGATGAATCTCGTAGAATATGGATTCAGACTGCCTTCCGCTCTCGACAACCGCCCTCTTAAATTCAACGAATTTGAGTCGCTGACACATCAGACAATATATGTCAGCGCAACACCCGCCGACTATGAACTTGAAAAGAGTGAAGGAGTTATAGTAGAGCAGATAATTCGCCCTACCGGACTACTTGATCCCCTTATCAGCGTAAGGTCATCAATGAATCAAATCGATGACTTAATGGAGGAGATTCAGATTCGTGTCGAAAGGGAGGAACGCGTATTGGTGACTACACTTACCAAACGTATGGCGGAAGAACTCAATGAATTTTTGCTGAAGATGCGCATAAAAGCTGCGTATATCCATAGTGACGTAGACACCCTCGACCGTATCCGCATTCTTGACGATCTTCGCTCAGGCGTATATGACGTGCTTATTGGGGTCAATCTTCTCAGAGAGGGGCTTGACCTGCCGGAAGTGTCGCTTGTGGCAATCTTGGATGCCGATAAAGAGGGATTTTTACGTAGTCATCGTTCACTGACACAAACTGTGGGCCGCGCGGCGCGAAACCTTAACGGTACAGTCATAATGTATGCCGATAAGGTCACAGATTCGATGCGAATGACTATCGAGGAGACTGAACGCCGGCGTGCACTACAGTTGGCCTACAATGAAGAGCACGGCATAACACCTCAAGCCATCGTGAAGGCCAGACAAGCTATTATCGGTGTTGACGAAGAGGCACCGCGAGTCCCAGGAGCGCATACAACTCCTAAAGAGAAGGTGAAAAAGTCTGATAAGATCGGTCAAAAGGAGCAAATTCCATACATGAACGAATATACCACATCGGTTAATCTCGCCGCAGATCCGATCATTCCGTATATGAATGTTGAAGAACTACGCCGAGCCATTGCCCGACTCCGTGGCGAAATGGTAGAAGCGGCTAAAAATATGGACTTCATGGAAGCCGCGCGTATGCGTGACGAGTTGCTCAAAATGGAAGACCATTTACAAAACATTGAAGGATGACCCAGAACCGGCTATTTGACACGAAGCTATGGCTCCCTACATCACAGAAAGAGGTTGAACTGCTTGGATGGGATTATCTCGATGTGATAATTTTCTCGGGAGACGCTTACGTAGACCACCCGTCGTTCGGAGCCGCAGTAATTGGACGTACGTTGCAACACGCCGGTTATCGTGTGGCCATTGTGCCGCAACCCAACTGGCGCGATGACTTGCGGGACTTCCGTAAGCTCGGTAAACCACGACTCTTTTTCGGAGTATCTGCAGGAGCCATGGATTCTATGGTAAATCACTATACGGCAGCTCGCCGTCGAAGAAGCGACGATGCATACACTCCCGACGGCAGACATGGTATGCGCCCGGATTATCCTACAATAGTTTACTCTGAAATTCTACGAAAGCTTTACCCCGACACTCCTATAATAGCGGGAGGCATCGAGGCATCACTGCGCAGAGTCTCTCATTACGACTATTGGCAGGATCGGTTGCGCCCCTCAATACTATTGGATGCTCAAGCCGACATGGTGAGCTACGGAATGGGCGAACAAACTATGCTCGAAATAGCGTCAAGGCTAAAGGCCGGAGAGTCAATTATCGAAATGACCGACATCCCGCAAACAGCCTACTTAACATATCTCGAAGAGATGCCGGCGGCCGATACGAATAACATCATTCTCGCCTCGTATGAGATGTGTCTGAAAAACAAGCGGGCACAGTCAGCCAACTTCAAGCATGTTGAGCAACAGTCCAACCGAATGCATGGCGCGACTATATGGCAGCCACATGGCGACAAAGTGGTTAAGATCAACCCTATGCGACCACCTATGACGACAGAAGAAATTGACGCATCGTTCGACCTGCCATATACAAGACTACCCCATCCCAGATATAAAGGAAAAACAATTCCGGCATGGGAAATGATTAAACACTCGGTCAACCTACATCGAGGATGCTTCGGGGGATGCGCATTCTGCACCATCTCCGCACATCAAGGCAAATTTATAGCCTCAAGAAGCAAAGCCTCTATATTGAGAGAGGTAAAAAAAGTCTCGGAAATGCCTGATTTCAAGGGTTATCTCAGCGATTTAGGAGGGCCTTCAGCAAATATGTATCGCATGGGAGGCAAGGACCTGTCTATATGCGACAAATGTATGCGGCCGTCATGCCTGCATCCCAAGCCTTGCCACAACCTCAACACTGACCACACCCCATTGTTAGACATTTACCATGCCGTAGATGCAATGCCGGGCATTAAAAAGTCATTTATCGGAAGCGGGGTTCGCTACGATCTGTCAATGCATCGTACCGGAAATGAAGCGACAGACCGGGCCAACCGACTTTATAACGAAGAATTGATTGAAAAGCACGTGTCCGGGCGTCTTAAAGTAGCCCCAGAACACACTTCCGACCATGTTCTCAACATAATGCGTAAACCTTCTTTCGACCAATTCTATGAATTTAAGAAGATATTCGACCGAATAAATCGCCAATATTCGTTAAAACAGCAACTTATACCTTACTTCATATCATCCCATCCGGGATGCCAAGAAGTCGACATGGCTGAACTTGCTTGCGAAACAAAAGATCTTAACATGCATCTTGAGCAAGTGCAAGACTTTACCCCTACTCCAATGACGGTAGCCACAGAGATATATTATACGGGGTATCACCCTTATACCGGCGAGCGGATTTATTGCGCCGTGCGGCCCGAAGAAAAGCTCGCCCAACGTAAATATTTCTTTTGGTATGACGCCACATATCGACCGGACATAATAAAGTCGCTACAACGTATGCACCGACCCGATATAATCCATAAACTTTATCCAGCCTATCGCGATCCATCGTCTCACTCAAGCAAACGCCGGCCACCTCGAAGATAAAAACGTTTACATAAATAATGACGATGCGTCAAAATAGAATTATCGCATCTGAAAGATGCATAAAATGAATAGCCGGAGATAGGCGCGTTGCGCCAATCCCCGGTTTAAGTTTGATAAGGAATAAAAATCTGGAAGATTTAACAATCTGTAAATCGGCATTAAATCTTTACCAGATTTCTCACTTTTGCCCGGCTATGCATTTTGGGGCTTCTTTTAGAAGCTTTTGAATTTGGACACAGCCACATTCATATTTATTCCGGCCTTAAGATGCCGTAGAAATCTCTACGTTGACCATCTGGGCCGCCGACGATTCTATGGCCTGTGTCTCAGGAACCTGCTGGGGTTGTACCGGTTGTGGTTGCTGTACTGGAGCCGTGGCTTGAGGCTGAGCTACCGGCTGCGTTGCCATCTGTTGCGTTTGTGGCGCGGTGCGGGTGTTCTGGGCGACTCCTGAATTCATCATTTTAACATTGCTCATGCCGTCACTTCTCGACAAATTGATTACAAACGGATATTCTATAGATGGACATCCGGCTTCTGTAATTCTAATTGCAAGGTCAGCGCGATCGCGACCGGCAATCGGCAAAGTAAACGAATAGCGGTTCTCATTAATCTTATTCAGGGCAGGAGCTGAAACAGAATCTTTCGATACAAGTTCAACGCTCTTAAAGTAGTTGCTACCGTCGGTGGGAGCCAAATCTGATTTTGTAAGCTCAAAGTCAACATTGAGTGAATTGCGACCGTTAAGCTTAAAGGCTGTCTTTCCGAATTCGACTTCATAAAACTGCATGTACCATTCCGGAATAGTCACCTTATGTCCGGCTGATGTAAGCCCATTGTAGGAAAGGGCATAATAATAGTCATGGTTTTGAAGAGTATCGCTAAGATTATCCGGTATTTCAAGGCGGCAATCATAGCTTAGGGTGTTACATTCGACGTTCTTGGTTTCTCGACGAGTCTCAGAAAGAATCTCGCAGTCAGGAGAGTTGCTGAGCAAAATAGCCTTGTCGACATCCATATATGACGGGAACGTAGCAGTAAGCTTTACAATAGCATATCTGTGGCTAAAACCAATATTATCGTCATTGTTAAGTCTGAGCTGTATACCACCTTCTTTGTCGAGACGAACCACACCCTTGTTTCCGTCTTTTGTAGTGACGACAGCCTGATTGCCTATACATGAAGTGACATTTTCGAATTGGCCTGACAGTAGTGTGGCACCGTCAATTTTTATTCCAACCTTATTATTAGTATCTGTAAATGGCTCCAACACAGTGATAAGTTTTACTGAATCAGGAGCTGATGACTTGAACACTATATTATCGGCATCCATGAATTTCACTGCAGTCGGCCTTAAATTTGAATCAAACTGAAGCATTGAATTTTTCCCCTGAATAGTGAGGATTCCGTTATTCCAGTCACCGTCAATATTTTTCTTATCAACCGTAACTTGGTTTTGCGGTTCTTTAACGTCAGAGAAATAAATAGGCTCGGTAGTTATATTCATTGCTGAGTCAAGAGTGAGCAGATAAGCGTCTTTGCCTACTATAGCCACTGCCTTTCCACCGGAGAACGATGAATTGAAAACTACTTCGTCAAACTTATAGTCGTCTGGGAAAGTCGGGAATGTCTCAGATACGTATGCCCAAAACAGGTCTTTATTGTTGCGGTCAGCACCTTCGTATGCCCTGACACTTGCAACACCGTCAGAGAATGGATATGCCATGGCAAAAGGCCCGAACACGCTTTGACCTTGTTTATTAATATAAATGTAATCCTGCTGATTCTGAACTAACAGATAGCCATCGGAATAGTAAGGATAATTAGGGTCAACCCTGTATCCATACTTAGACAAGTCGGTCATTGTTCCCTTTGAATCTATTACCGACATAAGCAACGTCGGGTCTGTTGCATCAACAACAACAGCTATACCATCTTTGAAAGGCATAAGCTTAGCACCCGCCATATCCGAGATTTTTTTGCCCTGAAGAGTCCAAAGCGATGTCACCCCGTCCTTTTCCGTCCTATAAAGATCCGTGCCGATTAGCTCCACGCTGTCATATTCTGGAGCAAGGCACCAACTCGCCAACTGTGCGACCGATAATATCGGCAACGTCATGGCGGCAACAATCAAATAAGTTCTTAAAGTTCTCATAATAATACGTATGACGAATTAATTTATAATATTAAACAGATAATAAGTGAAACTTTGTTTAGCATATTAACGCTGATAAGCAGTGAGAGGTTTATATTGCGACATATAAAAAACATTAACACGCCCTTTAATGAATGTGAAGAAATGTCTATTGATAATTATCGTAGAGTTTGACGTCATATATGATGCAGCTTAACATTACATCAATCTCAAAATTTGGAGGTTATGGATTAAATGCTTAATTTTGCACCCTGTTAAGCTAAACAGGCTATAATAATGGAAATAATCAGAACAGTCAACCGGTTGCGTCAAGCGACCGAGGAGGCGAAAAAGGATGGCCGCAGCGTAGGTCTTGTACCTACAATGGGAGCCCTTCACGCCGGACATATCTCCCTTATAGAGAGAGCCCGTCAAGAAAACGATTTAGTGGTGGTGAGCGTATTTGTCAATCCCACACAATTCAACAACCCTGACGATTTGCGCACGTATCCCCGCACCGAAGAAGCAGACTGCGAGAAGCTTGCAAATGCCGGTGTGGACATCGCCTTTATACCGACAGTCGAAGAGATGTATCCGGAACCGGACACCCGAGTGTTTGACCTCGGCCCGGTAGGCGAAGTTATGGAGGGAGCAATGCGTCCGGGACACTTTAACGGCGTGGCTCAAGTAGTGAGCCGCCTGTTTAACATGGTTAATCCTGACAGAGCCTATTTCGGAGAAAAGGATTTCCAACAAATTTCAGTAATAAAGCGAATGGTAGAGCTTGAGAAGATGAATCTTGAGATTATACCCTGTCCTATCAAGCGCGAGTCCGACGGATTGGCTCTTAGTTCGCGCAACGTCAGACTTACCCCACATCAACGAGAAGTGGCACCCAACATCCACAGAATCTTATCCGAAAGCATCAACTTGTCATCACATTCATCCGTAGCCGAAGTGAAAGACTGGGTGACGACTCAAATAAATGCATATCCGGAAATGGAAGTAGAATATTACGAAATAGTAAATCCAGCCGATATGCAACCCATTACTGAATGGCTCAAAAATGAAGAATGTGCCGGTGTCGGATGCGTTACTGTCTACCTCGGCGACGTTAGATTAATCGATAATATTAAATATCCACTTCATAGCTAAGTACGGACACCATGATGCAAGTACAGATGGTGAAGTCTAAGATTCACCGTGTCACTGTGACAGAAAGCAATATTGATTACATAGGAAGCATAACCATTGACCAGGACTTAATGGACGCGGCCAATATTCTTCCGGGAGAAAGAGTGTTCATAGTTGATAATAATAACGGAGAACGGTTTGACACTTATACAATTCCCGGGGAACGAGGGAGCGGCATGGTATGTCTAAATGGAGCCGCGGCCCGCAAAGTGCTTGTCGGAGACATTATCATCATAATGAGTTATGCCTTAATGCCATTTGATGAGGCAAAGACATTCAAACCGGCAGTAGTGTTTCCGGATACGGCTACAAATAAGTTGGTCAATTAGTGCAAGAATCAGGCATTGTTCTCCTCACAACAAATAGTTATAACATCAATAATATCATATAATCGTGTTTGAAAATCTTAGTGAAAGACTCGAACGGAGTTTTAAACTCCTTAAAGGCCAAGGCCGCATTACAGAAATTAATGTTGCCGAGACCCTGAAGGATGTAAGACGAGCACTGCTTGATGCCGATGTCAACTTTAAGGTTGCCAAGCAGTTTACCGACACCGTCAAAGCCAAAGCTTTAGGCCAAAACGTAATAAACGCCATAAAGCCAAGCGAATTGATGGTAAAGATAGTCCACGACGAGCTCACCACACTTATGGGTGGCGAGGCCGTCGCGCTTAATCTTTCAGGAAATCCGACAGTAATCTTAATGTCGGGTCTACAAGGTTCAGGTAAAACCACTATGTCGGGGAAACTTGCAAAGAAGCTAAAGAGCGAAAAAGCGAGAAGACCCCTGCTCGTTGCAGCCGACGTTTATCGACCGGCCGCCATCGAACAGCTAAAAGTGCTCGGTCAGCAGATTGACGTACCTGTCTATACAGAAGATGACAATAAAAACCCGGTACAAATAGCCGAAAACGCGATTAAATACGCTAAAGCCAACCATTATGATCTTGTCATAGTCGACACTGCAGGTCGTCTCGCTGTTGACGAAGCCATGATGGACGAAATAGAGGCCATAAAGAAGGCAATTCGTCCGAACGAAATTCTTTTCGTCGTTGACTCAATGACCGGTCAGGATGCCGTAAATACCGCAAAGGAGTTTAACGATCGCCTTGACTTTGACGGAGTTGTACTGACAAAACTTGACGGTGATACACGTGGCGGTGCCGCATTGTCAATCCGCACTGTTGTAACCAAGCCGATTAAGTTTGTCGGCACAGGCGAAAAGCTGGATGCTCTCGATGTATTCCATCCTTCACGCATGGCTGACCGTATTCTCGGCATGGGCGACATAGTTTCACTCGTTGAGAAGGCACAACAACAGTTCGACGAAAAAGAGGCGCGCGAACTGCAACGCAAAATAGCGAAAAACGAGTTTAATTTCAACGACTTCCTCAACCAAATCCAACAGATTAAGAAAATGGGTAATCTGAAAGATTTGGCATCAATGATTCCGGGAGTAGGCAAAGCTATCAAAGACCTTGATATTGATGACAACGCCTTTAAAGGCATTGAAGCCATAATCCGCTCAATGACTGAAAAAGAGCGAAAAAATCCGGACATCATTAACGGTAGCCGTCGTCAGCGCATAGCAAAAGGCTCAGGAACCTCTATTCAGGAAGTAAACCGCCTGCTTAAACAGTTTGACCAGACTCGCAAAATGATGAAAATGGCTACGACAATGAAAGCCAATCCAATGAAAATGATGCGCGGTATGCGTCGACACTAAAGTATTCCCTATACACATCTTAAAGAAATAGGTGTGTCATAATGGAGATATAGCCGAGAATTGAAGCGTAAGCAACAGTCCTCGGCTATTCATTTTTATGCATCTTTCAAATGCATAATTCCATTTCGACATAGCCTCACTAAAATAAAGGAGGCCGCACCATTGGCACAGCCTCCACAAAGAGTTTACTAATTATATATTTAAATTAGTCGTCCGTTTATTAGTCCTGAGAGAAGATTACGATACGGTTCCAGTTATTAGTGTCATAAACTTGAGAATCGCTACCTTCAGCCTTCATTGTCAGACGGTCAGGATTGATACCGTATTCCTTGGTAAGGATGTTGTAAACGCTCTGTGCACGACGTTCAGACAGCTTCATGTTGTAAGCAGATGTACCGGTGTCTTTGTCAGCATAACCCTTGATGACTACATTAGCTTCGGGATTAGCCTTCATCCACTGAGCGATGTTGTAAACGTTAACCATTTCCTTGTCAGTTACCTTAGCCGAGTTGATGGTGAAGCGAACGGTAGACAACAGAGGAGCCTGAGCATCGGGGCATTCTACTGCAACAACTTCGGGGCAAGTTTTAGCTTCAGCGGCTGCGAGAGCTGCGCCACAAGTAGCAAGTGCACCACGGAGGTCGTTGATCTGGCCGTTAAGCTGGTTGATGTAGCCGAGATAAGTGCAGGGGTTGAACTTCTTGAAGCTACGTCCACCGATGTTGAATGTGAAACCGCCCATAGCAGTCAAGTTCATGTCGATAGATTCGCTACCGTAAGCGATGTTATCAAATGTGTCGCCATAGAAAGAATAACGGCCTTCTGCGAAGAAATCAACTGTCTTGCTGAGACGGAAACGGAGCTGCAATCCTACAGACACCGGAATCTGCCAGCAACGAGTCTTCAGTCTGCCGCTGTTTTCCATGATGTTACCGGGAGTCATGTCGTATGAATAAGAAGCTCCTACGCCGACAAACGGAACTACGCTGAAAATACGCTTTGAGTTAACTTCGAAGCTGTTAAACATATCCCACATCAAGTCAACGTTACCGTTAATGAATTTAGCCTTTCTGTAGTTGGGATCGTTTGAAGCATTGAAGTGATAAGCGGCCATCTGACCAGACACACGCCATGCCAAATAAGGAGTGAACCACTTACCGAAGCCTATACCGTAAGCGGCAGTGATGTGACGCTTTGAATCGGTGGGGAAGTGTTCTACGATAGGAAGTTCCATACCTGCGCTGAGCTGGATGAACCAATTGTCGCCCTTACCTGAGTAGTAGTGGTCACCGCACTCTACCTCAGTCTCTGAAATAACGGCTTCTTCAATCACAACAGCTTCCTGAGCTGAAGCGACATTTGCTGAAAGGAGCATAGCGCCACAGGCAGCAAAACCGAAAAGGATGTTCTTTTTCATTCTTCTTTAAATTTTAATTTATACAAATTATTAAACCCTTCGTCTTTATAATAAGCAAATGATCTATGTTTTGGCTCTGTCACATCTGCCGAATTTTGATATATTAACGTCCTATATGCGGAGTTTGTTCAAACAAATTTTTCACAAAGTTATAGTTTTGTTGAATATCCTGCAACTTTTTTGGACACAATTTAGCAACAAATTGTTAAATGAATTTACATGCAATCTTAATTATTCGCCAAATTTGCCAACTCGCTCAATATTTTAAGTAAATTTTCCATTACTCGGTATATTCAAAAATTATGGGTATATTTGCGAAATATACGAAATTCGACATGGATATTAATCGCAAAATAGAATCTACAGGACCGCACAAGAAACATCCTTTGCGCACAAGCCGAAGATTTAGGCTTTCATTCATTAATGACAACACCTTCAACGAGATATGGACTATAAAGATGTCGCAGAAGAAGGTCGTAGCTCTTGTCGCGCTATTAATCGTTGCATTCGGAAGCACCATTGCGATGCTAATCGTATTCACTCCTATAAAAACATTCCTACCCGGTTACTTGAAGCAGTCACAAAGGCAGGAGAATATTGTAAACTCAATGAGAGTCGACTCAATGATGACACAGTTGCGAATAACCCAATCTTACGCTGATAATCTGCGCAGAATCCTAACCGACAGTCCCGGTTCAGAAACCGGCGACAATAACGCGGAGAATCTTCAGTCTAATTTAGATTCACTAATTCCATCATCCGATGCCGAAAAGGATTTTGTCAAGCAATATGACAAGGACAATAGATATAATGTCACCATACTCTCAACAATCACACCGGAAGGGATTTCGCTTCAGAATCCATTACCTCGTGGCTCGCTCGCAACTGCTTCATCCGCCGACGGCGAAATTAAAGTTATGGCGCCTGATAAATCCCCGGTCCTTTCAGTACTTCCGGGCACAGTAATTGACACATATTATTCTACCAACCGGCAGAACACAGTTATTATCCAACATTCCGACGGATTGACATCTAAATATTCAGGTGTGCCTACATTATTTGTAACGAACGGCTCTAAAGTCGAAAAAGGAACACCAATCGGACTTATGACAGTGAGACAGGGCTCAGAAACTCTGCCCCTCACTTTTGAGCTGTGGAACAAAGGCACCAAGCTAAATCCGCTTGATTACATACGGTGGTAATTGACTTCAGCCTACCTTAAGGCTTATTTTATCCCGTTTTTATATGCTTTTATGAGCTTTTATAATCTGCTGATTTTTTAAATAGTGGAATTTGAACTAAATTTGCACATTATAATTAAGCCACATATCAAATTTTTCAAGTGACTCAAGCAAAACAAATAGCAATACTCGGCAGTACGGGCTCGATAGGAGTCCAGACGCTTGACATAATCTCGGAATATCCGGAGCGATTTAAGGCCTCTGTTCTTGTTGCGGGGTCAAATGTCGACCGTCTTATCGAACAGTCAATCAAGCATCGACCTGTATTGGCCGTCATAGCTGATCAATCTAAATATGCCCCCCTCAAAGAGGCACTCTCACCTTTTGGAATTTCTACGGCAACCGGTCCCGAAGCTATTGCCGATGCAATGGAGCTACCGCAAGTCGATACGGTTGTTACGGCGACTGTCGGTTATAGCGGGCTTGAACCTACCATTCGTGCAATCAATGCGGGTAAAGACATTGCATTAGCCAATAAAGAGACCCTTGTCGTGGCCGGAGAGCTCGTCACACGTTTACTGGCTGACTCAAAGTCAAAAGTAGTGCCCGTCGATTCGGAACACTCGGCCATATACCAATGCCTGATAGGTGAGGACAAGGATACTGTAAGGAAACTTATCATTACTGCATCCGGAGGCCCGTTCCGCACAAAGACTCTTGAAGAGCTAAAACACGTCACAGTAAAAGATGCGCTATCCCACCCTAACTGGTCAATGGGAGCAAAGATAACTATAGACTCGGCCACAATGCTTAACAAGGCATTTGAAATAATTGAAGCAAGATGGCTTTTCGGAATTGAACCGGAACGAATCGAGGCCGTTGTTCATCCTCAGTCAATAGTCCACTCTATGGTCGAATTTGTGGACGGTGCCGTAAAAGCACAGCTCGGTATTCCTGACATGCACCTTCCGATCCGCTTTGCTTTAGGCGACACACACAGACTTCCTACCAATGAGCGAAGAATGTCAATCACAGAATACGCGCATTTAGACTTTTATACTCCGGACACAGTAAAATTTCCTATGATAAATTTAGCCTATCACGCATTAAAAACCGGTGGCAATACCGCCTGTATAATAAATGCGGCAAACGAAATCGCCGTGGCGGCATTTCTGCATAATAAAATAGGCTATCTCGACATTCGTAAAATTATCGAGCGTTCACTCGAAAAAATGCCATTCATTTCAACGCCCACTTACGAGGATTACGTTGAAACGAACAATGCAACCCGAGAATTTGCATCATCTATTTTATCATCAAACTAATAGCTACAATCTAAGCGAAAATTAATGGAATCATTCTTAATCAAAGCCGCGCAGTTAATAGCGGCATTTGCTTTATTAGTAATAATTCACGAATTCGGCCACTACATATTTGCCAGAATATTCGGAATCAAAGTTGAAAAATTCTACATGTTCTTCGACCCTTGGTTCTCCTTATTTAAATATAAGCCGAAAAAGAGTAAACCTCGCTATGACAAGGACGGCAACGAAATTGCATCTTGGCGCGACACCGAATATGGCATAGGTTGGATTCCCCTCGGTGGTTATGTCAAAATTGCCGGCATGATAGACGAATCTATGGATAAAGAACAGATGGCAAAACCTGCCCAACCCTGGGAGTTTCGTTCTAAGCCGGCATATCAACGCCTGTTCGTCATGGTGGCGGGAGTGCTAATGAACTTTATTCTCGCTATACTTATATATGCCGGAATAGCATACTATTGGGGCGAGAAATATATACCATACGATAAGGCTTACGAGGGAATGGAGTTCGCTCCGGCAGCCCTTGAAGTCGGGTTCCAAAACGGAGATATACCTCTTTTGGCCGATGGCAAAAAGATCGATGTGGCCGATGCAAATCATATTATAAATATGGTGGAAGCCGATACAGTCACTGTTCTACGTAACCACACGGATTCCGTTAAGATAGCCATCCCCGACAATTTTATATTTAGAATCAACGATGAAAAGGGATTCTTTACTTATCGTCTGCCGGTAGTTGTCGGCAGTCTTGTCAACGGTGAACCGGCAATAAAATCTGGCTTACAGGTCGGAGACCATATCGTCAGCATCGACTCTGTATCTACACGTTCATACACTGAATTTACCTCAGAGCTTGCTAAAAACGGAGGCCATGAGGTGTCAATGGGAATCGAACGCGACGGTAAGCAGATGACTATCAAGATCACGCCTACCGAAGGTGGTAAAATCGGAATCCAATTATTGCCTATAACGGATATTTATCCCGTTGAAGTCAGAAATTACAGTCTGCTTGAATCTTTCCCGAAAGGCTGGGAAATGGGCACTGACCGGCTTTCATCATACGTAGGCTCAATGAAATATGTCGCTACAGCAGAAGGAGCGAAAAGCCTTGGCGGATTCGGAGCGATTGGCAGCTTATTTCCAGAAAAATGGAATTGGCTGTCATTCTGGGAGATAACTGCATTCCTCTCAGTAGCGCTCGCATTTATGAACATCCTGCCTATTCCGGCACTCGACGGCGGTCATATTATGTTCTTGCTTTATGAAATAGTTTCACGCCGTAAACCGAGTGAAAAATTCATGGAATATGCACAGATAGCAGGCATGTGTTTCCTATTTCTACTGCTATTATACGCTAACGGGAACGACTTATATAGATTCTTTCTTAAATAAATAATGTAATTGTACGAACAACATGTCATCATCATATCCTAAAATAGTGCTTCGACGCGGTAAAGAGCAATCATTGCAAAGATTGCATCCTTGGGTGTTTTCGGGCGCCGTAGCCAAAATGCCTGAAGGACTTGAAGAGGGCGACATCGTAAGCGTCTACTCAAACGAAGGCAATTTAATTGGCGTTGGCGACTACCAAATAGGCAGTATAACCGTGCGCATTCTCGAGTGGGGAGATGCAACAATTGATCAGAATTTCTTCGCCGCAAGACTGACCGAAGCCTTCCGTCTGCGGAAAGCCCTTGGACTGATTCGTACTGACAATAACGCATTTAGACTCGTACATGGTGAAGGAGATTTTCTGCCGGGATTGGTAATCGACATTTACGGAGATACGGCAGTGCTCCAAGCCCATTCACCCGGTATGCACTTTTTCCGCGACGTGATTGCAAAGCAACTCGTAAATCTTGACGGTGCCGGTATAAAAAATGTATATTATAAGTCAGAGACCACTCTCCCCTACAAAGCCCATCTTGATCCGCAAAATGACTATATAATAGGCAGTTATTCCACCAATATCGCTCTTGAAAATGGTCTCAAATTCCATGTCGATTGGTTAAAAGGACAGAAAACCGGTTTTTTTGTGGACCAGCGTGACAATCGTTCCCTATTAGAACATTACGCAACCGGGAGAAAAGTTCTGAACATGTTCTGCTACACCGGAGGATTTTCAGTTTATGCGCTTCGTGGTGGAGCAACGCTTGTTCACTCGGTCGACAGTTCTGCTAAAGCAGTAAGCCTTACCGATGACAATGTTCGTTTAAACTTCCCTGATGATACTCGACATTCGGCATTCGCAGAAGATGCATTCAAATTTCTCGGCGCAGTGGAGAATGACGCATACGATTTGATCATATTGGATCCGCCTGCCTTTGCCAAACACAGAAGTGCGCTGAAAAACGCCTTAATTGGTTATAGAAAGCTCAATGCCAAGGCATTCGAGAAGATTGCCCACGGAGGAATTCTGTTCACATTCTCTTGTTCACAAGCCGTAAGTAGAGAACAGTTCCGTCTGGCCGTATTCTCAGCAGCTGCTCAAAGCCGACGAAAAGTTAGAATACTCCATCAGCTCACCCAACCGGCCGACCATCCGGTCAACATTTACCATCCTGAAGGAGAATATCTTAAAGGGCTGATTTTATATGTAGAATAAAGTAATAACCATAAACTCACTTAAAATGAACCGAATCAATCACATCGCAGGATGCATGGCAGTGGCAGTCGCTGCTTGTTCATGTTCTACTAAAAATGCGAATTCTAAAGCCGACGATTTCGATTATGTAGTTGACCGATTTGCCGACATCGAGGTGCTTCGTTACCAAGTTCCCGAATTTGACAGTCTGTCGCTACAGCAAAAGATGCTCGTTTATCATCTTACAGAAGCGGCTATTGCCGGACGCGACATTCTGTGGGACCAAAACGGCAAATACAACCTTGCCGTGCGTGACATGATGGAGAACATATACCTTAATTATAACGGCGACAAAAATTCTGCTGACTATAAGGCTTTCGAAAAATACTTGAAACAAATCTGGTTTGCCAATGGTTTGCACCACCACTATTCAATGGACAAATTCTCGCCGGAGTTCTCACAAGAATTCTTGGTAGCCCAAATCAATGCTCTTCCTGAAGACAAACGGCCAAAGAATCAAGAGACACTGCTATCCCTGATATTCGACCCCACTGTTGCTCCGAAAAAAGTCAATCAAGCAGAAGGACAAGACCTAATACTTACCTCGTCAACAAATATTTATGAAGGAGTTAACCAGGCCGAAGTTGAAGCTTACTATGCCGCTTTAAAAGACACGACTGATACGACGCCTATTTCATACGGACTTAACACTCGAAAAGTTAAAGTCAACGGCAAAGTCGTGGAACAGCCCTACAAAGTCGGCGGTCTATATTCAGAAGCGATCGAACGCATAGTCGGAGAACTTAAAGAAGCCTCAAAGTATGCGGAAAATGATGCCCAGAAAGCATATATCGACAAACTCATCGAATATTACAATACCGGAGACCTTCGCACCTTCGACGAATACTCCATATTATGGGCAGAAGACACAGCTTCGCAAGTCGACTTCATTAATGGATTCATTGAATCGTACGACGATCCGCTGGGAATGACAGGAAACTGGGAATCCATCGTAAATTTCAAAAACATCGCAGCCTCTAACCGAACAGAGACCATCAGTGGAAATGCCCAATGGTTTGAAGACCACAGTCCGGTAGATCCACGTTTCCGCAAAGACAAAGTCAAAGGCGTATCGGCAAAGGTGATCACAGCGGCAATCCTTGCCGGCGACTCTTATCCCGCTACACCCATTGGCATCAATCTTCCGAATGCCAACTGGATACGCGCCGCCCACGGTTCAAAGTCTGTCACTTTGGAGAACATCACAGAGGCCTACGACGCAGCATCGCATGGCGACGGATTCAACGCAGAGTTCGTAATTGACCAGGAGACATCCGACCTTATGGACAAATATCTGTTCATAACCGACAATTTGCACACCGACTTGCATGAATGTCTCGGTCACGCTTCCGGCAAACTACTTCCCGGGGTCGATCAAGATGCCCTTAAAGCCCATGGATCAACCCTTGAAGAAGCCCGCGCTGACCTATTTGCCCTTTATTACCTTGCCGATCCCAAATTGCTTGAACTCGGGTTGCTTGATAACCCCGATGCCTACAAAGCTGAATACTATAAATACATTCTTAACGGTTTGATGACCCAGCTAATGCGAATCGAACCGGGGAAAGACGTGGAAGAGGCCCACATGCGAAATAGAAAATTAATCTCCGAATGGGCATACGAACACGGCAAAGAGGATAACGTCATCGAATATGTCAATCGCGACGGAAAGACTTACATTAAAATCAACGATTATGCTAAACTTCGCGACTTATTCGGCCAACTTTTGGGCGAAATTCAGCGCATAAAGAGCGAAGGCGACTATGCTGCAGGAGCCGCCTTAGTCGAAAAGTATGCCGTAAAAGTCGATCCGGCCATACACAAAGAAGTTCTTGACCGATATGCTACACTCGACATTGCCCCATATAAAGGATTTGTCAATCCGGTTTATTCTCTCGTAAAAGATGCCGACGGCAATGTAACTGACGTAAGTATATGCTATACCGAGGATTACATTCCACAGATGCTTCGCTACTCACGCGACTATTCGACACTTCCCCGATAAATTCTAACGGGTAAAAACAAAGGCGAGGCTGTGTAAACTGATTTAGCCTCTGAAAGATGCCCCAAAACATAGGGGTGTATAAAAATGGAATATCGCATCTGAAAGATGCATAAAATGAATAGCCGGAGATAGGTGCAACTCGCCTATCTCCGGCTATGTTTGAAACATCAATTAATTCTGAAAGATTTAACTACCGGAAAATCAACAGGAAATATTCAGATTTCCCTCGATTGGTAGTCCCACGTTTTATCCGCAGTGGAAATATTTATTCACAAGTTGTTGCATCTTTTTGGCGTCATTAACCGCCTCCTTTATTATCTTGGCATCATCATAAGCTACAAGCTTATTTATAATTCCGTCAACCATTTTGGGGCTAAACACGTCATATTTTTCATATATACTCCGCTGTTCATTCAGACACTTGGCCGATTCGCCGCAATTAGCGGGCAGCTGTGACAGTTTTATCAGTTTGTCAGCATTTTCACTCTGATGTATATTTACATTGACGTACGTGTTATCAGCTATTTCCAGCGCGTTTTCAAGTTCAAAACCATATCTGGCAGCGACGGCAAGTCCTGCAATAAGCAGGTAGATGTCAGCCGAACCGTCGGCTGAACGGATCTCCACAGTCTGCTTCTGCGATGTATCGAAATGTCCGGAATTACCATGTTTATTGACCAATGAGCACATATCCGCTTTCATATTCCAGCCTAACGGCACACGCACAAGCACAGAGCGGTTACGATCGCCCCAACAGATATTTGTCGGAGCTTCCTGGTGAGGAACAAGACGGAAATACGATGTAGGGTTAGTATTGCCGAATGCAGTTATTGACGGAGCAAGAGCCATCATACCTGCAATCATTTTTCTTGCTTCATCCGACAGGATTCCATCCTTAAGCATAACGTTTTTCCCGTCTTTGACAAGCTTCATGTGTATATGAAGTCCTGAGCCTGCCTTACCGGTAGTGATTTTTGGAGAAAACGTAATCTGTAATCCTAATTTATGGCCAAGATTCCTGATAACCCACTTCGCCAGCATAAGCTGATCGGCAGCATCCTCCGCCGCAACCGGCAAAAACTCTATCTCATTTTGCTCATATACGGTATTGTCGAGAGTAAAGTTTCCAACTTCACTGTGTCCATATTTGATTTGTCCACCCGTCTGCGCCACGTATGACATGCACTTCACCCTAAACTCATTGAATTTAGCGAACGGCGCAGATTCATGGTACCCCTTTTGGTCAGATGCCGGATACATACCATCAGACGGGGCTATTACATAATACTCAAGCTCGCCCATGGCATGAAATTCCATTCCGGTAACCTCCTTAAACGCCACACATGCTTTATGGAGTGTATGTTCGGGAGAACTATCCAATGGCTTTCCATCCTTGTCAAAGAACGAGCAAAGCATTGTAACCGTCGGAATTTCCGCAAACGGATCGCGGAATGCAGTTGAATATCTTGGCATTACATACAAATCGCTGCTTCCTGCCTCAATAAATGGGAATAAGCTCGAACCGTCGACACGTTCACCACACGTCAGAATCGTCTCAAGATATTCGAGATTATTTATAACAAAGTTAAGCGTCTTCAGACGCCCGTCACCAGCAGGATACATGAAGTTAATCATCTCAATGCCCTCATCTTCGACATAACGGATAATGTCAGCCTTTGTAAAATCCTTATTAGATTTCTTTAATGTCGCAACGAGATGATTGCGACTCATCATAATTGATTTATCCATGGTCAAAATCTATATTGGTTAACGTGGCGAAATTAATGAATAAATTTTGTATACAAAAAATATTCTGAGATAAAATCTGCACTATATAATCGCCTTTTATATAATTTTAAGAGAGCAACTACGTTATTTAATTGTATACATGCCAACAAAATGAATTTCAGATTATACATCACTACCATATTACTTGTTCTCGTGGGAATGCCGGCTTTGAACGCGCAGGTGAAAATCCACGGCAAAATCACGGACAGCGACAATAAACCTATCGAGTTTGCGACAGTGCGGATTGCCGGAACCGCAATAGGAACGACTTCCGGCCTTGATGGCGACTACACACTGTCGACAGCCGAATCTGACACTATTGAAGTAATATTCACTTGTATCGGTTTCAAGGAATTAAAACAAAAGCTCATCGACGCTAAAGACAATGTCACGCTAAACGTGCGCATGTTCCGAAACACCCGTGAACTGCAGGAGGTTGAAGTGACGGAATTTAAGAAGCAGACGGGCTCTCTGCAGACCATTGATGCCGGTCAGCTAAAGTTATCGCCCGATGTCTCCGGAGGTAGCGTTGAATCACTGATTACCACCATGGCCGGAGTCAACTCGTCCAATGAAATGTCGTCGCAGTATTCCGTTCGCGGTGGATCATTTGATGAAAACAGCGTGTATATCAACGGAATAGAAGTGTACCGCCCGCTTTTAATAACCTCCGGACAACAAGAAGGTCTTAGCATCATAAATCCCGACATGGTAGACAAGATAGAATTTTCTACCGGCGGGTTTTCTCCTGAATACGGCGACAAAATGTCGTCAGTGCTCGACATAACATATCGCCAGCCTGAGTCGTTTGAGGGTTCGGTGGGTCTGAGTTTAATGGGAGGAAGTCTATCAATAGGGCAGTCAACAAAACACTTTTCGCAACTGCATGGCATACGCTATAAGCGAAACAGCTCCCTACTCAGTTCTATGGACACGAAAGGCGAGTATGATCCAAACTTCTTTGATTATCAAACCAACCTAAACTATCGATTGTCGGCAAAATGGAAAGCTTCATTTTTAGGAAACATAGCCATCAACAACTATAAGTTCACGCCCGTAAACCGTACCACAAACTTTGGCACTGCCAGCGATGCCAAACAGTTTACAGTATATTTTGACGGACATGAGAAGGACAGATTTGAAACGTATTTCGGGGCTTTGGCACTACAATACACCCCGTCGAAAACGTCAAGCTATACCCTCCTCGCATCCGGCTATCTGACCAATGAGCTTGTCGCTTACGACATTACAGGAGAGTATTGGCTTGACCAGGCAGGCACATCCGGCGACGAAGGCGTAGGAGGTGAACTTGGCGTGGGCAAATACCATGAACATGCACGAAACCGACTCAAAGCAAAGGTATTTTCCATCGGACTTCGTGGCAACACAGGAATTTCGGGTCACAATCTGTCGTACGGACTGACGTTCAACCACGAAAACGTATTCGAGCGTGCACGCGAATGGGAATTGCGCGATTCAGCCGGCTACTCTCTGCCAAACAATGGCGACGCTTTAAGGATGATATATAATCTCACATCCCGACAAGACATTTCAAGCAACCGATTCAGCGCTTTTGTTCAGGACACATACCGCCTGAATGCCTCAAGCGGTTACTATACCTTCACAGGAGGACTTCGTCTATCTCACTGGGACTATAACAACGAATGGCTACTAAGTCCAAGGATTAACATCGGATTTATACCCTCCAGCAGCGAACATTGGGCATTTAGATTTGCTACCGGGCTTTATTATCAATCACCTTTTTTCAAGGAGATGCGACAAATCGTAACCGACGAGGATGGCAACAATGTAGTTACACTTAATGGCGAAATTAAGTCACAGCGCAGTCTGCACTTTATCGTTGGCTCAGACTATACGTTCCGAGCACTTAACCGCCCGTTTAAATTCTCTGCAGAGGCTTACTACAAAGCCTTGTCAAACCTTATCCCATACGAAGTGGATAATCTAAAGGTGGTCTACGACGGTGTAAATTCAGCCAATGGCTATATTGCCGGAGTAGATTTTAAATTATTTGGCCAATTCGTACCGGGAAGTGACTCATGGATAAGTTTTTCTCTGATGAAAACACAAGAGAACCTCAACGGAGCTAAAGTGCCGCGCCCGAACGACCAGCGTTATAGCTTTGCGTTATATTTCACAGATTACTTCCCAAAATTTCCTAAAATGAAAGTTAGTCTAAGAGGAATATTCGCTGACGGACTTCCAACTACCGCTCCACGTAGCTCACGCGATAAAGGATACTTCCGAACCCCGGCATACAAGCGCGTGGATATCGGAGTATCCTATGCATTACTGTCACCGACAAAAGAGGGTGAATCCCGCTCCGGCATTTCAAAATACCTCAAATCGGTTTGGATTGGACTGGACTGCTTTAATCTGTTCGATATATCCAACGTCAGCAGCTACTATTGGGTCACCGACGTGAACAATATCCAATATGCCGTTCCCAACTATCTGACCCGCCGGCAGCTCAACCTCCGCTTGTCCGTTGACTTCTAAACCCTAAGCAAAGAGCCGGAATCCAGTTCGGGTATAAACTATTTACTTCCCATCATATTTAGCGTAGATATAAGTTGTTCCGTTATCAACGCCCATCCAACTGCCGTTCTGCAGGAATTCAAACTTTTCAAAAGAGTATGTATAGTAGCCGTCACCCCCTACTACAATTAAAGTGTTACCATTTTCCGTAAAAGACCATACTAATTCAGGCAGTGTTTGAGAGGGATTTAGTACACCGTCAGGATTACTATCGTAATAGCCGGTCCCATCGCTATCAAAACGTACATACTTCCAATTAGAACTCATCCCATAACCATAGTTGGTCAGTTCCCATACTCCAATTATTTTCTTTTGGTTTGATGAAGTTTGAGCCTCGTCTTTATCATCCGAGCATGCCACGAATGACACTGATAGCATTGCAAAGAGCAACATTAATGTAAAGATTCTTTTCATGTTGAAAAAGTGTTTTTCTGCCATGGCTCTTAACAGAGATTCTTAAATAAAGAAACGTGAGCCAACTATGCCACGTTCTAAGTCGGAGGTCGTAGGAAGAACCTTTTTAAGAGAAATGGTAATAGCAGCCCACGCCGTAAGCGTGAGAACCACTATGCGCACTCTCTTAAAAGTCCTGAATTTCCTACGTTCCCGACTTCGAGATGAGCATAACGCTTCTTTTTTCAAAATGTCATGGGTAGAGCTGTCTCTATCCCATTGCAAAGTTAGTTTAAATCCTTGATACAAGCAAACAAAAGTCGCAGTCTTGGGCTAAAATAGCTTTCTTTTCAATTAAAATTAGCTGTTTATATGCATTTATACAATAAGGCTTATTGTTCACATTTTGGAAGTGGACAGGATGTTTAGCCAGCGACCGTAGGTGAGCATTCGCCAAGCCCATTCCAACGGACCAAATCGAAAATAACTCAGCCAAGCGCGACTGAAAAGTATTTGAAATAAGAAAACGGCTATTGCCACTAATTCCGTCACCGAAAGGCCTATAGAGCCTCCAAGGCCAAATCCTATGCCATAGAACAAGAACACACCTATGACAGATTGACCGATATAGTTGGTAAGTGCCATCCGGCCGGGATAAGCAAACCACCGCCAAACGGCCAAATCCCTGTGTCCAATACAGAACAGGCCAAGCAACCCCGCGTAGGCAAATCCGAGTGGATAGACGCTTACTGTATATAATACGGTGTGTATGGCATTTCCAAAAGGATGTCCATTGACACCGCTCCAGGCATATAACACAGACAGGGGCAATCCAAAGACGCTTCCCCATAGCGCTACTGACTTAAGCAAAAGACGATGACTTTTCAAGTCGGCGTATATCTTCCGGCGACCAACCACAAAACCTATCATAAACAGCCCCATGACCTTAAAATATCGGTTGCCGTCTACAAATTCATACATCCTCTCCCACGCTCCTTGAACGAGAAAATGCGATACTTTACCATAACTGTCCGCATCGCGAAGCCATGTTCCAAAGTTTTCCTCAGTAATGCCATAGATACCCGCATAATACCACCACTGATCGTAAGGGTATTTCGCAAGAAAAGTTCCGGTAGCTTCGCATATAACATCCACAACAATGGGTAGTAAAAGTAGCAACAAAGCTATATCAAGAATCTTTTTATCAGACAGTTTCCTGCACAAAGGCAACAACATTCCCAACACAGCATAAAGCAAAAGTATGTCACCGCTCCATATCAACATCAAATGCGTGCAACCTATAAGCGCCAATATTATCATTCGGCGATAAAATATTTTGAACCCATTGGCACCACGCTCGGCCGCATGGGATATGATTATCGAAAATCCTATTCCAAACAACAAAGAAAACAAGGTGTAAAATTTACCGTCGATAAACACGTATTGAAGGAATTTCACAACACGGTCAACAGCAGCCGACGACATGCCCTCAACAACTCTTTGCGGTTGAAAGGTATAAAGCGAAAATTCAGGATAGTTGGCAAGACATACACCCAAAAGTGCAAATCCGCGCAGAGCATCAAGAAATATATGTCGTTTAGAGCCTGATACCGGCATCAGGGTACTTCTTTCATTCATAATAACTTACTTTTTCTTTAACGTAATGTGTCCGACATGCAAAGTTAAGAAAAAGCAGCCAGTAAAAAACAATAAGCCCTGATACATTCTCGTTTCGATCGAGTGGTATCAGGGCTTATTCTATTATTTTAGACAGATTCTGTAGGTTTACTTGCCGAAAATGCTACTGATTTTGCCTTTAATTTCTTCAATAGGGCTTTCCTTTACACCATCACCGTCAAGATCTCCGATAAGACCGGAGCTTTTAATCTTTTCGATTATCTCTGACATTGAAAACTTACTTGTGTCAATACCTTTAAGATGTTCGGTGACAGCAGATACGTCAAACGACCCTCCACCAAACTTAGATGTCAATTCTGACAATATACTCTGTAAATCCATAACTTCAAGTTTTTGAGTTAATAAATAAAGTTACCTCAATTTTAAACGGTGTTCAGTTCTTAAAAGTTCATGTCGGAGCAAAACATTCTCCCCAACATCATCTTGCAGCACTATGAATGTATGTCGAGAGTGAAGCGTGTTCCATGTCGATAAGAAGTGTCAAGCTTAAGCGTTCCGTCAAGCTTAACCGCCCTTAACGACGCTATCGGGAGCGACAAGCCGTCATCTTTCATCAAATCGACATTAGAAGCAAATGGCTTAAATATATTCTCGCGCATATCTTCCGGAATACCGGCTCCCGTGTCGGTTACTATAAACTGCTGCAGTTTAGCGCCACGCTTTTTATAATCCAATGTGATTTTGCCACCCTCCGGGGTTTGTTCGGCCGCATATTTCAATAGCTGTACCACGACTTTTTCGGTCTCCTCTTTATTAAGTTTTGCCACAGCCTTTGAAGCATTGACCACCACGTTTACGCCTGACTTAAGCAGCGGACGAATCTGCTCAACCATTTCATCACAGAACGACTGAATATTTACGTCGTCCAATGGATAACGTTCGTCAAGCGACGATTCGAGTTCAGACAATTCTCGTGCATGGTCAGTGAAGCGGCGCATACCTTTCACGGCAGGATGGTTTTGATCCAAAGCAGACAGAGCGGGTTCCATTTGTGAAGATATATTGCGTATAAGCATCGTCTTTTGCGCATTTCGTTCGTTAGCATCATCAACAGCGCGATGCATCTTTCGGTTGCGCGCAAACAATCGCCATAATGCAACGCAAAGTAATATCATCACACCTACCGACACCGCCAATAATATCCCAAGGGCTAATATCAGTCCACTTTTCGACTTAATTGTACCTTCACGATCCGCTATGGCCTTTAAGCTTTGGTCGTATTTCTTTTTAACACTTGCCACTTTGCTGTCAGCACTTAATGCATCAATTGAATCAGACCATTGAATGTAACCTTCATACGTTTGGTCAAGCTGACGGGCGTTATTTCCGGCTACAGCACGCTCGATTAATGTCTGATAGTCCTCTTTGGCTTTTTTGTAGTCCTTTTCACTGTCAAACCTCTTTATAAGCTGTGCGGTGTAAACATCGCCCTCTTCCGTATGTCCCAGAGCATAGTGATATTTTGCTTTAGTGTAAAGCAGGTCGTTTGCCACACTTTGGCTCTTGGACGAATCAGACAATTGCTCTAATTTTTTTAGCGAGGAGTTTGCCGCAGGTGTATTTTTCACTATAAGATATAAATTTAGACGTCCGCGTTCTACCTGAAAATGCGGAGCATACATCGGTTTCCCTGAAGCACGTTCCAAATCAGTCAAGCTCTTGTCTATACGGTTTAAGAGCTGCATGGCACCATCATAGTTCTTCTCCTTAGCGTAAGCATTGGCGGCTCTCATACCCGAACGGGCGGCCTGTTCGTAATCTTTTGCCTTTATATACTCATTGTAAGCCTGAATATATTTCCCGGCGGCCAAATTGTAGTTTTTAGAATCTGACGCGGCCTTAGCTTGCGCCAGAATCTGCTCTACAGATGTCTGTTCCGCAGTCATCGTCACCGACGATGCCATCAGAAGCACGGCAAGTAGTAAGACAACCTTTTTCATAGATAAATAATTGAAATAGTATGTTTAATAATGTTTATTTTCATCATGTAAACAAATAAGTCAGCCACTATTTATCAGGCAGAGCCAAAATGTCACACATATTTAACATTTATTATGAATAAATGACATGCTTATCCTCTGGCATTGACTTTGCTGGATGTTATTAATATAAAGATTAACCAAAATACAATATACAAACCATTATGAACACTCAGACAGGAAAAATCGGGGTAACTACTGAAAACATATTCCCCGTAATTAAGAAATTCCTCTATAGCGACCATGAGATATTCCTCCGCGAGCTTGTGAGCAACGCTATCGACGCGACCAACAAACTCAAGACATTATCGTCATTCGGCGAATTTAAAGGAGATATGGACGACATGACAGTCCGTGTCACTGTCGATAAAGAAGCAGGCACACTTACGGTCAGCGACCATGGCATCGGCATGACTGCCGAAGATATTGACAAATATATTAATCAAATTGCATTTTCAGGCGCTGAAGAATTTTTGGCAAAATACAAGGATAAGGCCGAAAATATAATAGGCCACTTCGGACTTGGATTCTACTCGGCGTTTATGGTAGCCAAGAAAGTCGAGATACGAACCTTATCCTATAAGGAAGGTTCGCAGGCAATGAGCTGGACGTGCGACGGATCTCCTGAATACTCAATGCAACCCATTGATAAAGACCGTCGAGGTACCGACATAATCCTATACATCGACGATGACAATAAAGAATTTCTCGAGCAGGCACGAATCGACACTTTACTTAAAAAGTATTGCCGGTTCTTACCCGTACCCGTCATTTCAGGAAAAGAGCAGGAATGGAAAGACGGAAAGTATGTAGATACCGACAAGGATAAAGTCATTAATAACACGGAACCAGAATGGACTAAAAAGCCGGCAGATCTTACTGACGATGACTATCGCAGGTTTTATTCCGAACTCTATCCCGGCCAAGACGATCCGCTTTTCTGGATTCACCTTAATGTCGACTATCCGTTCACGCTTACCGGAATTTTGTATTTCCCAAAACTGAAAAACAATATCGACATTCAACGTAACCGCATTCAGCTGTACTGTAATCAAGTGTTCGTCACAGACTCAGTAGAAGGTGTCGTACCGGAGTTTATGATGTTAATGCAAGGAGTCATTGACTCGCCGGATATACCGCTAAACGTATCACGTTCTTATCTTCAGAGCGACACGGCCGTCAAAAAAATATCAACTTACATTACCCGAAAAGTCGCTGACCGACTTGATGAACTGTTTAAGGCCGACAGGGCTGAGTTTGAGAAAAAGTGGGACGACATTAAGATATTCATTGAATATGGCATGTTGACAGATGAAAAATTCTGTGAAAGAGCCATGAAGTTCGTCCTCGTAAAAGATACAGACGGTAAATATTATACACTTGAGGAATACCGCACATTGATTGAAGCGACACAGACTGACAAAGACGGGAATGTCATATATCTGTACACAACTGACCCGACAGCTCAGTATAATTACGTCAACGATGCTACAGAGCGTGGATATAATGTGCTTGTTATGGATGGACAGCTTGACAGCCATTTCATCGGTCTGCTTGAGCAAAAGCTTGAAAAGTCGCACTTTGTCAGGGTCGATTCGGACATAATCGACAATCTTATACGCAAAGAAGATCGAAAAGTTGCTGATTTGACTCCTACTCAGCGCAATATACTTACAACGATGTTTAAATCACAGATTCCACATGTTGAGAAGGCTGAATTTCTCGTGACATTTGAGTCACTGGCACACGATGCCGCTCCGGTGATGATAACTCAGAATGAATACATGCGACGCATGAAGGATATGGCCGCCATGCAACCCGGCATGTCTGCAATATATGGCGAGTTGCCTGACAGCTATAATCTGATTGTAAATACCGAACATACGTTAATCAAAGAGATTAAAGATGAAGCCGACAAGTCTATCATGGCAAAAGTTGCGCCCATTGAGTCGGAGATTGAAAAAAGCAATGCTGAAATCACTTCTCTTAGAGATGCCAACAAAGACAAAACGATGAGCGACGACGACAAAAAACGGCTGTCGGAGCTGGAATCGCAAGTCAGCAAACTTCGTGAAGACGAGACTAAAACCATCACTGAATATGCGTCCGGTCAAGAGAAAGTAAAACAACTGATTGACCTCGCGCTTCTCGGCAACGGACTGCTCAAAGGCCAAGACCTAAGCACATTTATTCGCCGTTCATTCAAGATACTTTAGTCAACTAAAATCCTATTATTCAAAATATTACCGTGGCATTGAAAATTTTTATCGGTGCCACGGTAAACTTTTTAACGCCTAAAAGCTTTATAGTCTATAGACATCATTTTATTCTATCTATTATGAATTTAAAAAATATCAAACAGAACAGTTTTCTGTCATTAGCAGTGGTATGCGCATTATCGCTCATGCCTTCTTGTACGACTAAGTCAAATTCCGGTCAAGATTCCGACAAAGATGCACAGGCTACGGAACAAAAAGTCGGCTCCAAAGCTGGAGGCCCGCAACTCGGTTCGGCAGGCGGAGGTCCGGTTATTGACAAATCCGGCGATGCCACACTCCAGTCAATGATTAAGACTTTATTGCCTCAGTTCAAGCAATTCGAGTATGCCGATGCCGAGTCAGGAAAGACAATGAAGTACAATCTATTCTCACCTAAAAATGCCGTAGCGGGGAAAAAATATCCTCTCGTGCTCTTTATTGCCGATGCAAGCACCCCCGGACAAGATGTTACATCGCCGCTAACTCAAGGATACGGCGGTCTCGTTTGGGCTACGGATGAATGGCAAAAAGCACATCCCTGTTACGTACTTGTTCCCCAATTTTCAGGAGTTGCAGTCAATGATGACTACCAGCACACCGACGAAGTCGATATTGCCATCAAATTACTTAAAGACGTTACAGACAAAAACAACGTCGACACAAAGAAACTTTATACCACAGGTCAGTCAATGGGCGGAATGATTTCAATGTATTACAACGTTGCTTATCCTGACATTTTCGCGGCTTCAATTTTCGTTGACAGCCATTGGGACATCGCAACATTCCCTGAACTGGCAAAGCATAAATTCATATACTTTATCGCCGGCGACGAGGGTAAGGCTTATAGCGACTTAAAGCCTCTTGAAGAAGCCGCAGAAAAAGATGGTGTGAATTACACTTTCGCGGCATGGAGCGCAAAACTTCCAGAAAGTCGCCAAAGCGAACTTGCCGGCACAATGCTTGCAAAGGGGGCTCCGGTCAACATCTTCCAGTTTGAACCGAAAACGGTTTTGCCCGACGATCTGAAAGGAAGCGAGCACATGTATTCATTCGACTACGCCTACAAGATTCCGTCGGTTCGCGAATGGCTGTTTAAACAGTCAAAATAATAAAAGCACACAAAGAAAATATAATACAGGTACTTATTGATTACGGCTGTCGGCAATCATCGCCGATGGCCGTTTTTTTGTTACAAAAACTTAATGGAATTGAATTTACCGGATAAATGTAGTAAATTCGCACTCAATTAATAATATCCAATTTCACACTTATGATAAAACGGATTAGAGTAATTTTAGCCGTAATATGCTTTACTGCCATCACTTCACTTTTCGTAGACTTTTCAGCTACAGCGGCTCACGGCTGGGGATGGCTTGCGAAATGGCAATTTATTCCGGCTGTACTTTCGGCAAATATTCTTGTTCTGGCAACACTCTTAATAGCAACAATGGTTTTGGGAAGGGTCTATTGCTCTGTCCTATGTCCTCTTGGAGTGTTTCAAGATATAATCTCATGGGTAAGAGGCCGATTTAATAAACGCGCTCGCTCCCGGTTCAGATACTCTGCCGACTTGACTTGGCTACGCGTTTCATTCCTCGCTCTGTTTGTCATAGCCCTGATACTCGGCTTTACAAATTTAGCGCTTTACATCGATCCATACAGTGCATACGGACGCATCGCGGGTACACTTTTCCGGCCAGTCTACAGCGAGGCTAATAATCTGCTTGCGACTACTCAAGGAGCAGATGAATACACATTTTACCACGTAAGTTATTACATTTCCGCCGGTGCTCTGGTTGTTGCGGCTATTACTTTCATAATAATAACAGTTCTTGCATGGTCGAACGGACGATTATATTGCAACTCCATTTGTCCTGTCGGCACCGTACTCGGTTATCTTGCAAAATATTCTTGGCTTAAACCGGTCATAAACACTGACAAATGCATAAAATGCGGTTCTTGCGCAAGGAAGTGCAAAGCCTCTTGCATAGATTTTAAGAATGAGGCTATCGACTACTCGCGATGCGTGGCTTGCATGGACTGCATAGGAGCGTGCAGTAAAGATGCCATATCTTATTCCCGCATTATTAAAAAGCCTGCGTTGGAAAAAGCTACTGCCAACTCCGGGCGTAGAGATTTCCTTACCGTAAGTGCGCTTCTTGCAGGTTCTGCCATCCTACATGCTGAAGAAAAAAATGTCGACGGCGGACTTGCTAAAATCATCGATAAAGTAAAGCCGGAGCGCAAAACGCTTATAACACCTCCCGGAAGCCTTAGCCACGCAAACTTCTTTAGAAGCTGTACGGCTTGTCAGTTATGCATAAGCAACTGTCCTAACGGTGTCCTTCGTCCGTCAAGCGATCCGTCAAGATTCATGCAACCGGAAGTAAGTTACGAACGCGGCTACTGCCGTCCGGAATGTACACTATGCTCCGAAGTTTGTCCAACAGGCGCGATAACTCTTCTTGATGTGGCAGATAAAAGTGCCGTACAAATTGGTCACGCCGTATGGATTAAAGAGAACTGTTTGCCTTATACCGACGGTACGTCGTGTGGAAATTGTGGCAGGCATTGCCCTACCGGAGCCATCGTAATGACCGCGATTGACCCCGAAAATCCAAGGTCGCCCAAAGTTCCGGCTGTGAACATTGAAGCATGTATTGGATGCGGAGCTTGCGAAAATCTTTGCCCGGTGCGTCCATTCAGTGCCATTTACATAGAGGGACATGAACGTCACCGCGAAATCTAACCAATTTATGTTATTCTTTCCATTCTAAAGAATATAATATGAAATCCAAATATGACATCACTCGACGCGACTTTCTTCGGACCACTATAGCCGGAGGAAGCTTGGCTATGCTGGCGGCCTGTAAAGATAAAACCGGACTAAACTCATCTACGGAATCGTCAGATTCTCCCCGAGGGCTTGCATCAGCGAAATCCAATACCGGAGAAATGACTTACCGCACCAACCCAAACACAGGTGATAAAGTTTCAATTCTCGGATACGGATGTATGCGCTTTCCGGTAGTTCCGCCAAGCAAGGAACAGCCTGACGGCAACAATCTCGACCAAGAGGCCATCAATAAGCTCATCGACTATGCAATGGCGCACGGAGTAAACTATTACGATACATCTCCCGCATACTGTAAGGGATTCAGCGAACGAGCTACAGGCATAGCACTCAGCAGATACCCGAGAGACAAATATTACATCGCCACTAAGTTGTCAAACTTTTCACCGAACCAATGGTCAAGGGAGGCGTCGATAAATATGTTTAAGAACTCGCTGAAAGAGCTCCAAACCGATTATGTCGACTATCTTCTACTGCATGGCATAGGCATGGGAGGTATGGACGGATTAAATTCGCGCTACATTGACAACGGTATTCTTGATTTTCTCGTAAAGGAGAAGGAGGCAGGACGCATCCGCAATCTGGGCTTTTCCTACCATGGCGACGTTGCCGTATTTGACCATCTGCTTCAGCTTCAAGATAAAGGAGAGATACATTGGGACTTCGCCCAGATACAGATGAATTATGTCGACTGGACACACGCCGATGAAACAAATCCGCGAAATACCGATGCGTCATATCTGTATGACGAGCTCAACCGAAGAGGCATTCCAGTCGTAATCATGGAGCCACTGCTCGGAGGACGTTTGGCGAAAGTAAATGACCATATTCTCTCTGAATTTAAGCGTCGCCGTCCCGACGATTCAGTGGCATCCTGGGCATTCCGCTTCGCAGGCACTCCCGAGGGCGTTTTGACAGTCCTTAGCGGCATGACTTACATGGAACATCTGCAGGACAACCTTGCCACTTACTGTCCGCTTGAACCCTGCACAGCCGATGAATTGGACATGCTGGAAGAATCGGCTAACTTAATAGTAAATTTCCCCACTGTTCCATGCACCGATTGCAAATATTGTATGCCTTGTCCATACGGACTCGACATTCCAACAATATTTGCACATTATAATAAATGTATTAACGAAGGCAACGTTCCATCTTCTCGCAAAGATCCCAACTACGAAAAAGCTCGCCGTGCATTCTTGATAGGCTATGACAGAAAAGTGCCAAAACTACGCCAAGCCGACCATTGCATCGGATGTGAAATCTGCAAGGCTCACTGTCCGCAAGGCATCGACATACCCCGTCGCATGAATCAAATAGACCGTGTGGTCGAGGACTTGAAACGCTCAATCTAAGCCATCTATCCCGCCGGTCAGTCAGTGACCGCGCGGGGATACGGGCGTAGGTTATAGTGAGAAGCCATTGCCTCACCGTATGCTCCGGCAGACCGCAATGCCAATAAATCGCCCCTTTCTGTCAGCGGCAGACGCTCGTCTACTCCAAAGCAATCCGACGATTCACACACAGGCCCCACTACGTCGTAGGTATATTCCTTTTCAGACGTAGATGTTATGTTTTGAATAAGGTGATGCGCCTGATATAGAGCCGGACGAATAAGGTCGGTCATGCCGGCATCCACTATTGCAAACTTCTTGTTGACACCTTGTTTGACATAAAGCACTTTTGTTATAAGCGAGCCACATTGCGCCACTACGGAACGCCCCAATTCAAAGTGCAGTTGCTGTCCGGGTCTTAAGTTCAAATGTTTACGGAATGTGTCGAAATATGTCCTAAAATCAGGTATCGGATGCTCGTCAGGATGGTCATAGTCGACACCCAATCCGCCTCCGACATTTATTAAGTCAAACTCAATGCCTTTCGACTCGTACTCCAGGAGCAAGTTGTTGATACAATCGCACAACACAACGTATGGATCCATAGCGGTAATCTGTGAGCCGATATGGAAATGGAGACCGCGCAAACGTAATGACGCCGAATCAATGCAAAACTGCACTGCATTGTCAAGCATTTCAAGCGCGATGCCAAACTTATTCTCCTTTAACCCGGTGGTTATATAGTGATGAGTATGAGCGTCAACATTAGGATTCACTCGAAGCGCAACATCAGCGACTACATTCCTATCAGCCGCCATTGTCGCTATTACGCGAAGTTCTTCGATGGACTCGACATTAAAACACCCTATTTTTGCATCTAACGCCAGTGCTATCTCTTCATCAGACTTCCCTACTCCGGCAAAGACTATGCCCGAAGCCGGAATTCCGGCCTTTAACGAGGCATCTATCTCTCCACCGCTGACGCAGTCGACTCCAAGTCCGGCATTACATACCTCCCTAAGGATCAATGGATTCGCATTTGCCTTAACAGCATAGTGCACATAAAAGCCACTCCCGGCGGCATCTTTAATGCTGTCGAGAGTTTGCCTTAATAAATTTATATCATAGTAATAGAACGGAGTACGCTCCGTTCTGAACTTTTCAATTGGAAATACCGACATAATCCGTTATAAATACGGTGTTTTATCAATTAAACAGATGTTTACTCAACAAGTTTAGGGCCTTTACTTTGTCAGCCTTGCGAACGAGCAACGAAATGTTATAGTTGCTTCCGCCGTAAGAAATCATTCGTATAGGCAATTCACGTAAAGCATCAAGGGCCTTTGCTTCAAACCCTCGGTTTTGCCATTCGAGATCGCCAACCACACATATAATCACCATATCTCGGTCAATAGTGACAGTGCCAAACTTACGCAAGTCGTCAAGAATACGATCCAGATTGCGCTCATCATCTATTGTCAGCGACACCCCCACCTCCGAAGTGGCAATCATATCGATTGGAGTCTGATACGTCTCAAACACCTCGAACACTTTACGCAAAAATCCGTATGCAAGCAACATGCGTCCCGACTTAATCTTAATGGCCGTAATGTTGTCCTTGGCCGCGATGGCTTTTATTCCTCCGTTTCCTGACGGAGTATTAAATATCAACGTGCCGGGAGCATCAGGTTGCATAGTATTCAGAAGCCTCACCGGTATATTGTTGAGTTTAGCCGGAAGTATGCATGTCGGATGGAGAATTTTAGCACCGAAATATGCAAGTTCGGCCGCTTCCTCGAAGTGCAGTTCGTGAACCGGCGACGTATTTTCAACAAACCGCGGATCATTATTGTGCATTCCGTCAATGTCAGTCCATATTTCTATTTCCTCCACATTTAAAGCAGCACCAATAAGCGATGCCGTATAGTCACTGCCGCCACGTTTAAGATTGTCCACTTCGCCGTAAGCATTTCGGCAGATATATCCTTGAGTGATATAGAGGTCGGCTTCCGGGAACTTATCCAGAAGAGCGGTCAGCTTTTGCCGGATATAGTTGGAATCAGGCTCGCCGTTTTTGTCAGTACGCATATAATCGAGAGCCGGCAACATCACCACCTTTACCCCACGCTCTTGAAGCAAAATTGTCATCATGGCGGTCGACATTAACTCGCCCTGCGCCAAAATCTCCTTCTCCTCAAACATCGTGAATATGTCCTTAGAAAACGAGCGAATATAATTGAAACAACCCTTAATCTCTTCCAAAGCAAGTTTCTTTGATTCGGACGATTCGTAAAGTTCGTCAATTATCTTACGATATTTCGATTCGAGCTGGTTGACAGTCTCCTTGGCACCGTCAACATTCTTTTTATAAAGATATTCCGAAATTTCAACAAGCGTGTTGGTGGTACCGGACATTGCCGACAACACTACGATGTTCTTACCCCGCGATGAAACGAGGCTGGCCACCTCTTTCATTCTTTGCGCTGACCCGACTGAGGTCCCACCAAATTTCAATACTTTCATTTCTCAACAAGAATAATATACTATTATAATATGTGACGTACAAATTTACAAAAAGTTCAGTTATCAGACAAAAAATGAGCCGTTTTCATCCGTATAACCGAAATATTTCCTTGTAAATTATGGCATAAAAGGTAAATGTTTACTAACTTTGCACCTCAAAACAACATAAATACAGAAAGAAACAACAATATCATCTATGGCAACAACAGCAGATTTTAAAAACGGAATGTGCCTCGACATCGACGGCAACTACTTCTTTATTGTAGAATTTTTGCACGTTAAGCCGGGAAAAGGTCCGGCTTTCGTCCGCACTAAGCTCAAGAATGTCAAGACCGGCCGTGTAATCGACAAGACGTGGAACTCCGGAGTCAAAGTTGAGGAAGTTCGCATCGAACGTCGTCCATACCAGTATCTTTATAAAGATGATATGGGCTACAACTTCATGCACACAGAGACATTTGAGCAAGTAGCACTTCCCGGCGAAAGCATTGACGGCGTGCAATTCCTAAAGGAGGGTGACATCTGTGAAGCTATGGTACACGCGGCTTCTGACACTATCCTAACCTGCGAAATGCCTACCAGTGTAGTTCTCGAAATTACTTACACTGAACCTGGAATCAAAGGTGACACAGCCACTAACACCCTTAAGCCCGCAACTGTAGAGACAGGGGCTGAAGTGCGCGTGCCTTTATTCTGTGAAGTTGGCGACAAAGTACGCATTGATACCCGCAACGGATCATACGTTGAACGTGTTGAACGCGCAAAGGCTTAATCCTGTGCAGTATTAAAAGGATGCAGAAACAAGCTCTTATAAATTAACATATAAGGGGCGTGTCAAATTGAAATAAAAGTGTCCGATGGATGCTAATAAATGTGTAACCGGGGATTGTAGCTTAGCGACAATCTCCGGTTTTGTGTCAAATAAGCACATTTCAGGTTTGCTCAACTTTGAACTTCGCCTGAAATTATAAGGTTTTAGTCAGCCGCTTAATACGTTTTTATGTTATAAAGTCATAACTAAAATTCAAAGCAACCGAAAAATGAATATTCAACATATTACAGAAGGCATCTATTACGTAGGTGTAAATGACAGGACTACCCAACTCTTTGAAGCCATTTGGCCATTGCCGTCGGGAGTGACATACAATTCATATATAGTAAAAGGCACACAAAAGACAGCACTTATCGACGGTGTTGAAATATCGGAAGCACTCAAGTTACAGAAAAACATCCGCGAGATAATTGGCTGCGAAGCGCCAGATTACCTAATAATAAACCACATGGAACCCGACCATTCAGGTTCAATAGGAATTTTGCGCAGCTTCTTTCCGAATATGACTATCGTCGGCAATGCCAAGACACTTGAAATGGTAAAAGGATTCTACGGAATCGACGACAAAGTTCTGAAAGTGGCCGACAACGACACTATAGATCTCGGCGAGCTTACCTTGTCGTTTCATCTAACCCCGATGGTACACTGGCCGGAGACAATGATGACATACGTCAAAGAAAAGTCAACTTTATTTTCCGGTGACGCATTCGGATGCTTCGGAGCATTAAACGGAGCTGTTTTAGACGCTGAAATGGACACTGACCCCTACTTCCCTGAAATGTTCCGCTATTATTCAAACATAGTCGGCAAATACGGTGTCTTTGTACAAAAAGCATTGACTAAATTAAAAGGCCTTGACATTTCCTATATATGCTCAACCCATGGACCTGTCTGGCACGAACAGATAGATAAAGTAATTGACATTTATGATCGCCTTAGTCGTTATGAAGCGGAAACGGGAGCAGTCATAGTCTACGGTTCAATGTACGGCAACACAGAAGAAATGGCAGAAATAATAGCTAAAAAGCTTGCCGAATGTGGTGTACGCAATATAAAAATGCACAATGCTTCACACTCACACATATCGTACGTCTTAAGCGATGTATTTCGCTACAACGGACTTATTATCGGCGCACCAACTTATTCCAACACTCTGTTTCCGCCGATAGAAGCGCTCGTGCAGGCAATTAAGACACGCGAGATTAAGAACCGCATAATCGCAACTTTCGGTTCGCACACATGGGCTCCACAAAGCATCAAACGCATAAACACAGTGCTTGAGGAAGCGAAACTTAACCCGGCTGAAATCGAATCAGTCGACATGAAACAGGGGGTAACCGAATCTGTCGAAAAAGCACTTTGCTCGTTAGCCGAAAAAATTGCCGACAAGCTCTTAAAATAAGACTTTTATGCAGACAATCCCGCTCGAGACACATCCGTTTCCGCCATTTACACCCGTAAATGCCAAAATTCTGATTATGGGAACTTTTCCGCCCAAGCCTAACCGTTGGTCAATGGAGTTTTATTACCCGAACCGAATCAACGACTTTTGGAGGATAATCGGACTGATATTTTTCGACAACAGGGATTATCTATATGACTTAAAAAGCAAGAAGTTCAAACTCGATCTTATAAAGGGGCTTCTCACTGATAAAGGCATTGCCCTTAACGACACCGGCTACAAAGTGCGCCGACTTAAGGACAATGCCTCCGACAAGTTTCTTGAAATAGTCGAACCGGTAGACCTACTTAGTCTGTTAAGTAAAATGCCCGAATGCCACGCGTTGGCAACCACGGGAGAAAAAGCCGGCGAAACCTTAGCCTCAATCACCGGAATCGAAGCTCCAAAAATAGGCCAAATAAACCACGGAACACTTTCTGACGGGAGAGAGGTCGACATATTTCGTATGCCATCTACATCAAGGGCATATCCACTGCCTTTAGAACAAAAGGCCACGCTCTATGCCGAAATGTTCCGAAAAGTCGGAATCATATAAAATTGGCACTAATTTTAACAAAATTTCCTTCATATAAGCACTATTGATTGACCATATAGTTAAAAATCGTTAAACAATTGGGGGGGGTAATTTTTGCCGTACATTTGTGCAAATTTATTTACCAATCAATGTTTATATGAAGAAAATTTTTACTCTTGTTGCATTAGCCATTAGTGCTATGACCGCCTCGGCGACTGTCAGCATAGAAAGCCTATCGCTCGACAACACTCGTCAACTTAAGTCAACAACTTTGCAGTATGGTAATCTTGCTCCCAAGCCGGCAAAGGCACCTGCAATGTACTCCGAGGGTCAGACCTCCATTGTCGGAAAAGAGTTCGTCACCATCTATAACGACGGAAGCAATGACTACAACTACTATTTTGACGTAGTAGCCGACGGAGACTCTATCGTCCTCGAAGGATTAGCTGAAGGATTTGACGTTAAGGCCGCTTACAATGCTTCAACCGGAACAATCACTATCCCTACCGGAGTAGTAATCGGAGAAGACGAAACATACGGCGAAGTTACATTGTATGCAGTTTCCGGCACCAGTTATGGCGATTTAGACATCATTGGAACCGTAACCAACGATACCATAACATTCAATTATGGATTCTATGGAGTAGTGACCTATAATGGGCAACCCGGAGGTTTAATTTTAATGCAGGATGTCGAGGGCATCCCGGCCAACGGAAAGTTGTCTTTTACTATATCGCCCTACAACTACAGCTGTCCGCTGTTGCTGACCAAGACAGCCGAAAACACCATTAATATCGTTGGATTGTCAAGCATTCTGTACGGTAAAAATTATAACGTCCCGATGACGTTTGATGCTACATCCAATACAGCCTCGATAAGCAGTTCACAGCCGGTTGATTGGAAGTACTCTTCAACGGGTACCGGCGCAAAAGACATTTTTTATTTGTTTAAGCGAACTACAAGCGGCCTTGATTACAATCCGGAATTTACAGTTGTCGTATCAGATGATGCATCTGTTTTAACAGCTACCACTACTTTGTTTATGGGTTATGACACAAATGGACAAGGTAGCTACAGCGGATATTCATTTACGAACTACAAAATTGAAGCCAGCTTCAACATCTACACCGCAGAAGTCGACGAAAGCGCAAATGACGAAGTAACAGAGATTACTGTCGACAACATCATGTACACTCTCGACAACGAAAATCAGACTGCCGAAGTGGTAGGATGTCTGGGAAGCACCACTACCCTTAACATTCCTTCAACTGTTGACGCTAACGATAAGACTTACTCAGTCGTTTCTGTAGCTGCCGCCGCATTCCAGTCAAACCGCTACATAACTTCAATTACCATACCGGCCTCGATCGAAACCGTCGGAACAGATGCCTTCCGTAATGTCACCAACTTGAAAGAACTGCACATTGCAGATCTTCCTTCATGGTGCGCCATCAACTTTGCTAACGGTAATGCCAATCCGCTCTACAACGTGTTCCCGACCAGCACCAGCAAATGGGGCAACGTTTATATCAATGGTGAGGCAGTGACCGAGCTTGTAATTCCGGAAGGTGTAGTGTCAATCGGTCGTGCGTTCTACGGATTTAAGAAGCTTACCAAAGTGACCCTTCCCTCGACACTCGTAACCATCGGCGACCAAACATTTGCCAACTGTACAAACCTTACTGAAGTTACTATTCCCGCATCGGTAAAGTCTATTGGTTCGGCATTCTTCGGTTGCTCGGCTCTTGCATCAATAACATTGAATGAAGGACTTGAATCGCTCAGCGCCACATTCTACGGATGTAGGGCGCTGACATCTATCTCGCTCCCCTCGACATTGAACACTTTGTCAGGCTCCATGACATTTATGAGTTGCAGTGCCATTACGGAAATAACTTCGCTCAACACCGTGCCTCCTACTTGTGATACTTCATACATGTTTGACGCCTTTGCAGAAACAGCCAAACTGATGGTTCCAAAGGAGTCAGTAGACGCCTACAAAGCCGCTACCGGTTGGAGCGCATTCAGCACAGTCGAAGGAATTGAGACATCAGGAATCGACAGCATCGAATCTGACTCAGATAATACCAATGCCGAATATTACAACCTGCAGGGCATAAAAGTATCGCCCGAAGCACTCACTCCCGGCATATACATCATGCGCAACGGAAATAAAGCCACAAAAGTGCTTGTGAAATAAAATATAAAAATTAGCTTAGTATTACATAATAATTTGGGTGGTGTTCCATGTGATATGGCGCACCACTTTTTTATGCCTAAACATTGAACTCATACATCATTATTCACAAAAAAACGTGAATTATGGCACGTTTTTACGGAAAAACAAATAGTTTCGGCATTTAATTCCAATATTTTTACTAATTTTGCAGGCCTATTCTAAGAATAGATTGTAAAATTTTATCACACTTGTAATTTTTAGTAATTTAGAAACTAATGAAAAAACTTATTCTTGCTATCGTTGCTATCGCCATGTTGTCAGTCAATTGCATGGCAGGACAGCCACAAGGAGGTATCTTCAAACATGTTGGAGTTGGCGTTGGAGCCGGTACTAATGGTATTTCTGTTGAACTTTCAACACCCATCACCAGATGGTTTCAACTTCGCGCCGGCGTATCGACTTTGCCTAACTTTAAATTGAACACTGAGGCTGACGTCACTTTCTCAGGAAGCCAAGGCAACTACAGCTACAACGAAGATGGCACAATCGACCTCGAAGGAGCATTTGGCCGCACTCAAGGCTCAATTATTTTAAATGTTTATCCTATGCCTTGGGGTTCATTCTATATTGCCGGCGGTCTATACTTTGGAGGCAACAAGCTTCTTAAAGTGACCGGCCACAGCGATTATTTGGCCAACAACTCATCATTGGCGGAAAGCGCCGGCGTTGAAATCGGTGATTATACCATCCCTGTAGACCAAAATGGTAATGTACGCGGCGGTCTTAAGGTTAACAACGTTCGCCCCTACCTCGGAATCGGATGGGGACGTGCTGTGCCCAATAACCGCCTTAACTTCGGCATCGAACTTGGAGTTCAGTTTATGGGATCACCCAAGCTTTACACCGACTTCGGCGATATAAATGACATCATTAACAAGGAAGGTGGCGACAACGACATTCAGAAAGTGATGGACAAACTCACCGTATGGCCTGTCATCACATTTAAGCTCAGCGGACGTATTTTCTAAATCAGACAAACGAACCGACACATAATTTTATTTGTTAATAGCAAGGGCTTGACAAATTTTCATCACGAAATTTGGTCAAGCCCTTTGATATTACTAATTTTGACAGCATAAACTATAGGCTTTATGATTCTTGACATTATACAGCTCGCCATTTTCGACCCGGCAGGAATTATGATGAAATTTCTGACAGCCGATGCCACAACAGTATATCTACTTGTGTTTGCATTCATGGTTATTGAAAGTTCATTCATACCGTTCCCCTCCGAGGTAATCGTGCCTCCGGCGGCTTATCTCGCTTGCACTAAAGGCGATGTCAACATCGTGGCCATTGTAGGCATTGCAACAGCCGGTGCTATTGGCGGTGCGCTAATAAACTATTATCTGTCAGTATGGATCGGGAGGCCCCTCGTCTACCGGTTTGCAAACAGCAAAATAGGACACGCATGTCTAATCGATGAAGCTAAAGTCCAAAAAGCCGAAGAGTATTTCGACCGTCACGGAGCCATCTCGACATTTATCGGGAGGTTGATTCCGGCTGTAAGGCAGTTAATATCCATACCGGCGGGATTGGCACGCATGAATGTCGGTAAATTCACGCTCTTCACCGGACTCGGAGCCTTAGTGTGGAACTGCATACTCGGAGCTCTCGGATACTGGCTCGGGAAAATGGTGCCACAAGACCAGCTCTATGCAAAAGTTGAAGAGTATAATGACTACCTCACTTACGCAGGCATTGCACTCGGAGCCGTATGTATAGGCATAATTTTGTACAACGCCTTTAAACCCGGACGCAACGCTTCGACTCAAATTAAATGATAATACCCATTAACCAATCCAAATCAATCTGTCATGTTAGTAGCCCCATCACTTCTTGCAGCTGACTTTGCCGACCTCCACGGTGAAATGAACATGATTAATGCCTCATCGGCAGACTATCTGCACATCGACGTTATGGACGGCATGTTTGTACCGAACATCTCCATCGGATTTCCTGTAATAAAGTCAATCGCACCGTTAGCGGCAAAACCTCTCGACGTGCACATGATGGTCGTAGAGCCGGATCGCTTTATCGACCAGGTTCGCGACTGCGGAGCATATCTTATGAACGTACACTACGAAGCATGTCGCCACCTAAACCGTACGCTTCAAATGATAAAAGGGGCTGGAATGAAGTGTGGAGTTACGCTTAACCCTGCCACGCCTGTCGGTATGCTCGAAGATGTCATAACAGATGTCGACCTCGTGCTTCTAATGTCGGTCAATCCCGGATTCGGCGGCCAAAAATTTATCAGGGAATCGGTCAAGAAAGTGTCTCGCCTACGTAAACTCATCGACAATACCGGATCAAAAGCACTTATAGAAGTTGACGGAGGCGTTAACCACGAAACCGGCAAAGAGCTTGCAGATGCCGGAGCCGATATTTTGGTTGCGGGGAGCTATGTGTTTAAGGCCACAAATCCGCATGATGCCATAAATACCCTGAAAGCTCTCTAAGAGCCAACCTCACATTTCTTATAATGCATCTGTAAGATTTTTCTAACTTTTTTAGGAAATTATCATCGTTAGGTTTCTTGTTTAAACCGCAGTGTTGTCGTATCTTTGTACTTCAATGTGGCGGAATATGATTTTACACACATGCCACCGGTGCAAAATTTTACACGAAAATGAAATCTACTGACACGATACTTACCGACAACTTTGACCCGGACATGCTCGATCCTGAATATGCCCGACGAAACTATAACATCTACGGGGAGACGAACAGGCAAAACACAGCCGACGGACAACAGGCCGAAAACACGTCAGCAAAAAAGACGCGTCAAGCAAAGACCGTCAAATCAAAAGCCGAGAATGGAAGAATTGTCAAATTCTTTAAAGATAAGCGTACTCGACTTTTTACAGGAATAACACTAATCTGTTGGGCCACTTATCTGACCATCGCGGCTATATCTTACTTTGCGTATGGTGCTGAAGACCAAAGCTTTGTAATAAACCGAACTGTCAGCGAAATGTCGTTAGAAAGTCAAAATGTGAATAACGCCGGAGGAGCATTCGGAGCCTTTTTGGCACAAAATTTCATCTCCAACGGACTTGGGCTCGGCTCGTTTGCCATCATTTTCTACTTCTTCGCTCTCGGAATATATCTTCTCCACCACAAGAGCTTCTCATTTTGGAGCCTCACGATGAAGAGCCTTATTGTAGCAGTGACAACTTCAGTAGTGTCCGGACTTGTCACCTACGACCTTACATCCTGGCTATATTGGGGAGGTGTACATGGCTATGAGATTAATCGGTTCTTGATAGCATCCACTGGAGTTATGGGAGCCATTTTAGTCAGCGTGGTTCTTTTGGCCCTCGTGGCATCAATATATCTTAATGAACTTAGGCTCGTCTATGTGGCATATCGTAGACGAGTAAATGAGTACAAAGCCAAAATTGCCGCAGAACGCGAAGCCAAAGAGGCTGAAAGACAACGTATCGAAGAGAGTCTCAAAGCGTCGGCAGAAGCTATTGAAGACTTGCCAAAAGAAATTAACGTGCCTCAGACTCAAGTGGACGAGACTCGTGAGCTTGTCGGATTTGGAAATGACTTCATAGGCGGAGATACTGATGACTTTGTGACGGCTGACGATTTAAACACCGACGATAACGTCGGAACGTCTGTTGAACCGATAACCGGACAAAATGACGATGTAGAAGTTACTTCTAACGCAACAACCGCCATAGTCGCAGTTGACAGCGAAGGGAACAACCTCTTTGAGGGAAAGAAAAATGTCAACGATGACGAAGAAGTAGAGCTCAAAGTAAATGTCGGCGAAATCGAAGAGGCCGACGAAATAGCCACTGATGTTTACGATCCTACCGCTGAACTTTCAAAATATCATTTTCCGAGTATCGAACTTCTCAATGACATACATATAAAAGCATCGAGTGTCGATCAGAACGAAATGGAGGAGAACAAAAACCGCATCACAGCCACACTGAACAACTATCAAATACCGATATCGCATATCGAGGCCACTGTGGGCCCGACCGTGACACTTTACGAGATCATTCCTGCCGAAGGGGTGAGAATCGCAAAAATAAAACGTCTTGAAGACGATATAGCCCTCAGTCTGGCGGCGTTGGGAATACGAATCATCGCCCCGATTCCCGGTAAAGGGACTATCGGTATAGAGGTGCCTAATAAAGAACCCCAGATGGTTCCAATCCGGTCAGTAATCGGGTCAAAAAAGTTTCAAGAGTGCAACTACGACCTGCCAATGGCAATGGGCGCGACCATTTCTAAAGACATTTTCATAGCCGATTTGACTAAAATGCCCCACGTTCTGGTTGCAGGAGCCACCGGTCAAGGAAAGTCGGTAGGACTAAACACTATAATAGCGTCTCTTCTATATAAAAAGCATCCGGCAGAACTTAAATTCGTATTGGTTGACCCCAAAATGGTAGAATTTAGTCTGTACTCGAAGCTCGAACGCCACTATCTCGCCAAATTGCCCGACGAGGAAGAAGCCATCATTACCGACCCTTCCAAAGTCGTGGCTACACTAAATTCGCTCTGCATCGAGATGGACAACCGATATGCGCTGCTTAAAGAAGCTAATGTAAGATCGCTTAAAGAATACAATTCAAAGTTTGTACAGCGACGATTGAACCCGGAGAAAGGCCATAGATATTTACCTTACATAGTCATAGTTGTCGACGAGTTCGGCGACCTTATTATGACGGCCGGTAAAGAAGTTGAGACCCCAATCGCACGAATAGCCCAAAAGGCACGTGCAGTAGGTATGCACATGATTCTCGCCACCCAACGTCCATCGACTAATGTAATTACCGGTATTATCAAAGCAAACTTCCCCGGAAGAATCGCTTTCAGAGTAGCCCAGATGGTCGATAGCCGCACCATACTCGACCGTCCCGGAGCAAACCAACTTATCGGAAAAGGCGACATGCTCTTTGCAATAAACGGAGAAATTGAACGAGTCCAGTGCGCTTACATCAGCACCGAAGAAGTAGAAGCCATCGTCGACGACATAGATAGTCAAATGGGATACGATGAAGCATATCCCCTACCCGACTATGTGCCTGACAGCGACGGGGCATCAGGAGGAATGGCATCGGTCAACGACCGAGACCCGCTTTTCGAGGAAGCCGCGAGATTTATTATCACATCCAACACGGCTTCAACATCTTCGCTCCAACGACGTTATTCTATTGGATATAACCGGGCTGGGAAAATCATGGATCAGATGGAGGCGGCCGGAATAGTCGGACCGGCTTCCGGAGCAAAGCCTCGACAAGTGTTGATCGACTCTCTGCAACTTGAACGTATGCTCGAATTTTAATAGCTTGCAGAGAACCTAACTTCAAGATTATTATATTATGAAACGACTCATTTACGCAATATTTGCCCTTTGCACATCGCTACTTCCGGCAATGGGAGCCGGGACAAATTCGACAGACGTGCTTGAGCGCACGGCCGACGCAATAAGGAAAGCCGGAAGCATTTGCGCCACTTTCTCAATGACTGCTGACGGACATACTTCTGAAGGCGAAATTATTTTATCGGGAGACAGATTCAAAATTTCGTCACCGCAAATGAGCATTTGGTACGACGGGCGCACTCAGTGGGCCTACAACCCGGATGTACGGGAAGTAAATATCACCGAACCCACCCCCGAAGAGCTGATAGAAACTAACCCCTTCGTTATAATAAGCTCTTTTAAAAGCAATTATACTTCAAAGTCGCTCAATTCGCCAAAAGGAACTTATCGCGTTGACTTGACTCCGCGAGAAAACAACGGGCTACCTGTCAAAAGAGCCATCTTAACAGTAGACGCTTCGACATATTTGCCTACTGACATCGCAATCACGATTGACGAAGGCCAGACAATGGCTATTCATATTAAATCGCTGAGCAAAGGCAAAAACTATCCCCTGTCAACATTTGTTTTCAATAAGAAATCATTTCCAAAGGCTGAAATTGTCGACTTGCGTTGACTCTTTATCTTTGCCGGAAGGAAAAAAACATTGTCTTTACCAAAATTCAATCATTTATGACACCTGAAACTACTAAGTGCCTTATAATAGGATCTGGCCCGGCCGGATATACAGCCGCCATTTATGCTTCCAGAGCAAACTTAAACCCAATTCTTTATGAAGGGCTACAACCTGGCGGACAGCTTACTACGACATCGGAAGTGGAAAATTTTCCCGGATACCCTGACGGCGTCATGGGTGCGCAATTAATGGACGACCTAAGGAAGCAAGCATCGCGCTTCGGAGCTGACATCCGCTCAGGATATGTGACGGAGGTTGATCTGTCATCACGCCCTTTTAAAGCTGTCGACGACGCGGGAATAACCGTCACGGCAGACACCGTAATCATTGCCACCGGCGCCTCTGCTAAATATCTTGGATTGCCGGATGAAACCACTTACGCAGGTATGGGTGTATCAGCCTGTGCTACATGCGATGGATTTTTCTACCGTGGAAAAACGGTGGCCGTAGTCGGTGGTGGCGACACCGCATGTGAAGAGGCATACTATTTAAGCGGATTGGCCAAGCAGGTATATCTGATAGTTCGCAAACCACATCTGCGTGCATCTAAAGTGATGCAACGCAGAGTCGCTGAAAAAGAAAATATCCAAGTCCTATATAACACAAATACTTTAGGCCTGTTTGGAGAAGGATTCGTTGAAGGCGCACACCTCGTTGAACACCTCGGCACTGACAAGGAACGTAAGTTTGACATAAAAATTGACGGATTTTTCCTTGCTATAGGACACAAACCCAATACCGACCTATTCGCAGGGCAACTTAAACTTGACGAGCAGGGCTACATAGTTCTCCCCGGGAACGATCAGCAGACCTCGGTGCCAGGAGTATTCGCCGCAGGAGATGTGGCCGACCCGAAATATCAACAAGCGATATGCGCGGCAGGTTCCGGTTGTAAAGCGGCTCTTGATGCAGACTTTTTCCTCATGGGACAACAATAATTGCATACTACGCACGAGCTATAAAGATTCTCTGTTAGCTCTCGGACAAAAGATTGGGAGTCATGCCGGCATAGATTTAACAATCTAACTGCCATACACTTGCGTGGCATCCATCAGTTCTCGCCCAAAAAAGTTTTAGAAACGCACTGAAAAAATTTGGAAGATTCGCCCAAAAGCACTAACTTTGCAATCGCAATTCGGAACTGAATTAACAGTTAATTCAGTTAGACTTTAGAGAAAGTCATCAATCCCGAAAAAGCAATATTGCCTTGTGGTGTAATGGTAGCACGTCGGATTCTGGTTCCGCCTGTGAGGGTTCGAATCCTTCCAAGGCAACACAATGACGAGGCTGTGTCAAATGACGCAGCCTCGTTAGCATATAGTATAGCTCATCTTGCTTATTATTTCATCAGGGTGCGCGAGTCCGTCGTCATTCTTTGTTGTAGCGACAGAAGGAGGCGTCGGTAATGCCGTTTTGCATTTAAGTGCTTTAAGAACATTCAGGCCAAACTTTTTATCAAGTTTTGTTGTTAATTCGGAAAAAGAAAATTAACTTTGTGCCGATTTCCACTGCCAAAGTGCTTTAATAGGGATTTTTCATCTATAAATAGCTCATCAGAAGCGCGGATATTTTACAATCCGGAGCGATTGGCAAACAATCAGTGCCTTATTCAAATCTCCTTGTCATAACTAAATACGTTTTAAGTGACGAATATCAGGGTGACAAATGGCACATTTAAGAGTTCTAAACAGTCTAAAGATATTAACTTTCTAAAGTTTAACATGTACAACATCGCCGATTTGGGAGCAATGTCCGAGGCAGAATTAAAGGCCATTGCAGAATCCATGGGTATCAAAAAAGTAGACGCTTTGCAACAAGAGGATTTAGTTTATAAAATTCTCGACCAACAAGCAACAGATTTTGCCGCTACTTCAGCTATCGAAAAAAAGAAAAAAGAACCCAAAGCGCCTAAACCCACTAAAGTAAAAAACAACATTCAAGATAAGCCTAAGGTAAAAAAGCCTCAGGATTCAAAAAACCAAAATCCACAAGAGATAGACAATTTGCCGAACAACAATAATGCTACTTCAAGCTTAGAGGTCTCCGACCCGAACAGCATTGTTGAACCTCCTCGCCGTCGCCGTGGCCGTCCGTCGAAAGAACAACTCGCTGCAGAGGCTAAAGCAAGAGAGATTCAGGCAAAGCAGTCTGCCCAACCAGAAGAAAATGCTTATGATGAAGAGGTGCCTGAATTGCCTCAGGTTAAACAAGACGAAGAGATCGACAATCGTGATGCGTTAACCCTAATTTCTCCACTTCCCCAATCGGAAATCACCGAAGTAGACGAATCGGAAAAATTGTTGCCCGAACCAACCGCAGACAATTCCGCCGACAGCAAAGTCGACATTCCACAACTTTCTCCTGAAGAATCGCAAAATCCAAGTCTTGACGGTCAGCCGCAGGCAGAAAATCCGCAACAGCAAAAACGAGACTTCCGTCCTTCAAAAGACAGCTCTTTTGGAGCATTTTTCCGCACCGAACGAAAATTCGTACCACGCTCTAAAAGAGAAAAGGAAGAGGCAGCCGCAGCCGCAGCCGCAGCCGCTGCAAATGCTCCGATTGTTATCCAAGAACCCGGACAAGAAGTTCAGCAACCCGCACCGCAACAAAACAACGGCAACAATAAAAAAGGCAAAAAGAACAAGAACAAGCAACAAAACCAACAGCAGGTACCTGTCGAGCCACAAATGCCACAATACAATTTCGACGGATTGTTGACGGCTTCCGGAGTACTCGAAGTGATGCCTGACGGTTACGGATTCCTACGGTCAAGCGATTATAACTACCTGTCATCACCCGACGACATATATGTCACCCAATCGCAAATCAAGCAATTCAGCCTAAAGACCGGAGATGTCGTCGAAGGATGGATTCGCCCGCCTAAAGAAGGTGAAAAATATTTTCCGCTCAGCGGCGTCCAACTAATCAACGGCAGAAGCCCGGAATTTATCCGCGACAGAGTGCAGTTTGAACATCTGACGCCCCTTTTCCCCGATGAGAAATTTGACCTCACAAGTGGTCGCACATGCAATCTTTCGACACGCGTAGTCGACATGTTCTCGCCTATCGGGAAAGGTCAGCGCGGACTGATTGTCGCTCCTCCTAAAACAGGAAAGACCATATTGCTTAAAGATATAGCAAATGCCATTGCAGAAAATCACCCTGACACATATATTATAATACTTCTTATAGACGAACGTCCGGAGGAAGTTACCGACATGAGCCGTAGCGTAAACGCCGAGGTTATAGCATCAACTTTCGACGAACCGGCTGACCGACATGTCAAAATCGCAGGCATAGTTCTCGAGAAGGCTAAACGCATGGTAGAATGTGGACATGACGTAGTGATTTTGCTCGACTCAATCACCAGACTTGCCAGAGCCTACAATACCGTATCTCCGGCATCCGGAAAAATTCTGTCAGGTGGTGTTGATGCGAATGCCCTTCAAAAGCCCAAACGATTCTTCGGAGCGGCGCGAAACATCGAAAACGGAGGTTCACTGACCATAATAGCCACAGCTCTCACCGAAACAAGCTCGAAGATGGACGAAGTGATTTTCGAGGAGTTCAAAGGCACCGGAAACATGGAACTTCAGCTCGACAGAAAATTTTCGAACAAACGAATCTTCCCTGCAGTGGATATCATGGCATCGAGCACCCGTCGCGATGACTTGCTATTGCGTCCGGAGACATTGCAACGCATGTGGATTCTCCGTCGCTATTTGAGCGACCGCACATCCATTGAAGCGATGGAGTTCATGCGTGACCAAATGGAGAAGACGCGTGACAATGACGAATTGCTAAGGTCAATGAATGCATAAGACCCGTCAGTCGGGTTTCCCGAACCGACATCTTTTCACCGATCACATACCGGCACTTGCTACATTAGCCATACGGTTTCATAGCAAGTGCCGATTAAACAAATTCGGCAACCATAAATAATGATAATCCAATCTCATAAGAGTCCATTACGGCATCTATGCTTTTTGATTCTTGCTATATTCATAGTCGGATGTAGCTCAACGAAGCATGTGCCTCAAGGGAAATATCTCGTTAACGACGTTAAAATTGAGATTGAAGACAATGAAAAAATATCGCCCTCAGAATTAACCAATTATCTTCGTCAAACGCCGAACCATAAAGTTTTAGGATTTCTAAAACTTCAACTGGCAACATATAATTTGTCCGGCAGAGACAGCACGAAGTGGTATAACAAATGGATTCGTAAGATAGGTCAACCGCCTGTCATTTTCGATGAAAAACTAACCGATGCATCAGCCAATCAGCTACGTCAAGCCCTGATAAACAAAGGCTACCTTGAGACATCGGTAGATGTCGATACTACCATAAATGTTAAAAAGAAAAAAATCAACGTAGAATACAAAATCAGTACCGGAAAGCCCCATTACATCGCAACTATCGACTATAATATACCGGATACAGCCATAGCCAATATCATACTTCGTGAGCGAAAAGTGACTCAGATAAAACCCGGCGACCTGCTTGACCGAAACGTTTTGGAAGAAGAGCGCACAAGTATTGCCGAGATACTCCGAAACAGAGGATATTACAATTTTAATAAACAATACGTAACATATAGCGCCGACACCGCGGCTAATGCCAAAGATGTCTATCTTACCTTAAACGTAAGGCCGCCTGTCGTAAGGCAAGGAACGTCAGCAGACACGGTGGCCCCGTCTGACAAGCATAAAGTATATTATGTGCGCAACATTATATTCGTGACAGACTACAATCCGAGCACAGATTATGGCAAGCAGACGTTTGACTCTCGTGACTCCATAAGATATAAAAACATATCCATATTATATGGCAATGACCAATATATACGCCCATCCGCATTATACGAGGCAAATCATATCGCGCCGGGAAGAATCTACACTGACCGAGAAGTGAATCAAACATACGAAGCATTAGGTCGTTTGGGTATTATACGATACACTAACATCGAAATGCGACAAGCAGGAAATGCCGACGGAAAGGATTGGCTTGATGCATATATTTTGCTGACTCGCGGTAAGAAGCAGGGTATGTCACTTGAATTAGAGGGCACAAATTCTGAAGGCGACTTAGGCTTCGGAGTCGGAGTGACATATCAACACCGTAATCTTGCTCATGGCTCGGAACTTTTAACCGCAAAATTCAGAACAAGCTACGAAAGTCTCTCCGGAGATTTCAACGGCCTCATCAATAATCGGTATATGGAATATGCCGGAGAGGTCGGTATCACTTTCCCGAAATTTGAGGCTCCGTTCCTATCAAACTACTTCAAGCGCAGGATGAAAGCCTCGACGGAATTTTCGGTATCATTCAACTATCAGGAACGCCCGGAATATACTCGAATCATTGCAGGAGCCGGATGGAAATACCATTGGTCGTACCGAATCAACAATATTCGTCACAGATTTGACCTTATTGACATCAATTACGTATATCTTCCTAAAAGCACACTAAACTTTTTAGACCAGATTGCGCCTACCAATCCGCTGCTAAGATACAGCTACGAGGATCACTTCATAGTGCGTGACGGATACTCATTTTACCGTACAAACAAACGTTATCCAAGCGGTGCCGACAACAACAAAAACAGATTTCAAAGAAACATCTTCACAATCAGAGCAAATGCCGAGACTGCCGGCAACCTTCTATATTTAATTTCAAAAGCCATAGGTCAAAAGCGCGATAACGGAGCCTATAAGGTATTCGGCATACAATACGCACAATATGTAAAAGCCGATGCCGACTATACATTCACCCATAGTTTTAACACCCGAAACGCACTTGCATTTCATGCCGGACTTGGGATAGGTGTACCTTACGGCAACTCATCCATGTTACCTTTTGAAAAGCGTTTTTATGCCGGAGGTGCCAACAGCGTAAGAGGCTGGAGCGTCAGGACTCTCGGGCCCGGAAGCTATAGCTCCAGGAATTCCGTAACCGACTTTATTAACCAGTGTGGCGACATTCGGCTAGATTTAAGCCTTGAATACCGAGCCAAACTCTTTTGGGTCATGGAGGGCGGTCTATTTGTTGATGCCGGAAATATTTGGACTATACACAATTATGAAAATCAGCCGGGAGGTATGTTTAAGTTCAATCGTTTCTATGAACAGATAGCTTTTGCATACGGATGTGGCATAAGGCTTGACTTCACGTACTTTTTGCTTAGGCTCGATCTTGGACTTAAAGCCTACAATCCGGCAAGCGGACAAGAAAGATGGCCTTTGACACACTTCAAATGGGGACGCGATTCCACATTTCACTTCTCAGTAGGCTACCCATTTTAAAACTTATATATAATTTATGAAACAATTAGTCATATTCGACCTTGACGGGACTCTCTTAAATACGATTGATGACCTCGGATTAGCGACTAACTATGCTTTAGCAACCCTCGGCTATCCGACACATCCTCTTGCCGCCTACCCTTCCATGGTCGGTAATGGGGTCCGCAAACTTCTTCAACGCGCTTTACCTTCCGGAATGGACACGGAGGAGCAAATCGAAAAACTCCGAACAGTGTTCACACAGTATTACGATGACCATTGCATCGACCATTCGTTGCCATACCCAGGCATTCCGGAATTGCTCCACAAACTTCAAGCTCTGGGAATAAAAGTTGCCGTTGCTTCAAATAAATACCATGAAGCTGTAGTAAAACTTATACGTCATTATTTCCCCGACATTGAATGGAGTGCGGTCATGGGACAGAAAGAAGGAGTCCCGGTAAAGCCCGATCCTTCTATAGTATTTGAGATATTGTCCTGCTCACCTACTCCAAAATCAGAGGTACTATATGTAGGCGATTCCGGTGTTGACATGGAAACTGCCCGCAGAGCCTGTGTAGAATCTGTCGGAGTGACATGGGGATTTAGGCCGATAAGCGAATTAAAGTCATATTATGCCGACCATATAGTTCAGAATCCTATTGAAATAGTGGCTCTCGCCGAACGCCAGTTTTAATGCCGAAAAATCATATTATTTGACCCACAAAAATATCAGGATTAGCGAAATTAATAGTAACTTTGCACGCGAAAAAGGAACGATTGCAATTCTGATTTAGGAATCACAAAGTTGCGAAGAGGAATATAAATTAAACCACATAACAATTAAATTATGGATTGGATACAGCAACTTCTTGCTCCGGGCAATGTATCACTTGCAAGTACGATTGTCCTGTATTCGTTTGTCATAGCAGTTGGCGTGTTTCTTGGGAAACTAAAAATCTGCGGAGTATCGCTTGGCGTGACATTCGTTCTGTTTATGGGACTGATTATGGGGCACTTCGGCTATATCGTAAACGGTGAAGTCCTACACTTTGCCCGAGAATTCGGACTAATATTGTTTATATTCTCCATAGGTCTTCAGGTAGGTCCGGGATTCTTTTCATCATTTAAAAAGGGTGGAATGCGTCTGAATGGTCTTGCAACGTTAATCATCATGCTGAATGTCGGAATCGTATTAGCCATTTTCTATATTGACGGAGAGACTTCCATTTCGGCTTTAGTCGGTGTCATGTCGGGTGCTGTCACAAATACTCCCGGACTTGGTGCGGCTCAACAAGCGGCCTTGCAGGTCGATCCGAATGCATACGCACAATCAGAGGAAATGGCCATGGGCTACGCTGCCGCTTATCCACTTGGCGTTATCGGTATAATATTGTCCATGTTCATAATACGAGCTGTATTCCGAATCAAAATTGACGATGAAATCCGCCAAATTGACGAAGAGACGGCAAACAGTCAGCTAAAGCCTCACATTATAACGCTGAAAGTGACAAATCCACTGATTGACGGCATGAATCTGGTTCAACTTCATGAAGTTATAACGTGCAATTTTGTGGTTTCTCGGCTTAAGGATTCTGATGGCAATATAATTATACCGACATCAAAGACTACTCTACACGTCGGTGACTATCTCTATACTGTAATGTCGGCACAAGACGAGGAACGCTTCAAGGCCGTTGTCGGCCCGGAAGAAGAGATGGATTGGGAGTCAATCCCCAGCCCGGTCATTTCACGCCGAATATTGATTACGAAAAGTCAGTTTAACGGTGTTGCGTTAGGCTCCCTCCGGCTTCACATGGGCTATCAACTGAATGCCACTCGTGTTAACCGAGCTGGAGTAGACCTTCTCGCATCCCCGGGTCTACGCTTGCAGATGGGTGACCGAATCACCGTTGTCGGACATGAAGCGGATATACAGCGTTTGGCTGACCGCATGGGTAACGCCGTAAAACGTCTGAATCAGCCCAATATGATAACGCTATTCATAGGTATATTCTTTGGTATAGTAGTAGGTTCAATCCCTATCGCGTTCCCGGGAGTCAGCGTACCAATGAAACTTGGTCTGGCCGGAGGTCCGCTCGTAGTGGCAATTTTAATCAGCCGTTTTGGTTATAAAATCAAACTTGTCACTTACACATCTTCCGCAGCCTCACTTATGATGCGGGAAATAGGCATTTGCTTGTTCCTTGCGTCTGTCGGAATTGCTTCAGGTGCAAATTTCGCATCTACGGTGTTCAATTATACAGGAATGTGGTGGGTAATCTGGGGTTTCATTATCACAGTTGTGCCACTGATTATTGTTGGTGTAATAGCTCGTGCGATCTACAAGATTAATCTGCTCACAATTATGGGTCTGTTTGGCGGCAGCATGACAGATCCTCCTGCACTGGCATACGCAAGCAATAGCACAGGTAACGACTCTCCCGCCGTAGCGTATTCTACTGTTTATCCGCTGACAATGTTTTTGCGCATAGTGGCTGCTCAAGTATTAGTGCTTTGCCTATCCTAAAATCATTTTTTTTGACATAACACAAATGCCCGATAGAATATTTCCGTCGGGCATTTATGCTTTCTAAGTGAATCTTTATAAGGTTAGAAATTCAGTCTACATATATTCTTTAAGTTTCGCTTCAAGGTCTTCTGCGCTATGCACACCGGCAGCTCTCCATTTAACTTCACCGTCCTTAAAGATAATCAAGGTAGGCACTGATTGAACCCTGAACTGAGCGGACAACTCTTGATTTTTGTCTACATCAATTTTGATAATTGATGCAGAGTCGCCGACTTTCTCTTTTAATTTTTCCAATATAGGATGCATCATCTTACAAGGGCCACACCATGTAGCAAAGAAGTCGACCAATGTCGGCTTGCTCTCCTTAATGATATTGTTAAATTCGCTCATAGTAGTAATATTTAGTTTCGCTATTATAACGTACCTTTACCATAAATAGTTCAGTAATCTACATTTCGGAGGCCTGGTTGTTAAAAACATATTCTTGGCAGGCTCTAAAAATGGGCCGCATATTTCCATTAGTGAAAAAGTAATTGTAATTTTGTATTGTATAACCTCAAAAGATAGCATATTTTGTCACGTAAACGAAAAGAGCTTCCTGTGTTGGAGCAAGTAGAAATTTCAGATGTTGCGGCAGAAGGAAATGCCTTGGCAAGAGTTGACGGAATGGTAGTTTTTGTTCCATTCGGCGCTCCCGGCGACGTAGTTGACATAAAACTGACAAAGAAAAAGAAGAGTTACGCTGAAGGAAGAGTTACTGTAATGCATAAGCCGAGCGACCTCAGAGTATCTCCAAAGTGCGAACATTTTACAATTTGTGGGGGATGCCGATGGCAACATCTTCCTTACGAATTTCAACTGTCATGTAAACAGCGTCAAGTAGAAGACGCAATTAAGCGAATAGCGAAAGTAGAAGCGCCTGAAATATCTCCGATAATCGGTTCTGAAAACATTTGGGAATACCGCAACAAAATGGAGTACACCTTTTCAAACAAGATGTGGCTTACTTTTGAGCAACTCGAAAGCGGAGAGGAGTTCCCGGATAGAAATGCCGCCGGATTTCACATTCCGGGAGCATTCGATAAAGTGCTTGACATAAACCGGTGCCACCTTCAAGCCGACTTTGGAAATAAATTGCGCGTTTTTATAAAAAACTTCGGTAAGAATCACAACTACTCCTTTTATGATTTACGCGAACAGCACGGACTGCTACGCACATTGATGATCCGAATAGCTTCTACCAGAGAAATTATGGCGGTCATGTCATTTGGCGAAGACAATCAGGATGCCATAAACGCCTTACTTTCTGCGGTAAAAGAAGAGTTTCCAGAAATAACATCATTGATGTATGTCATAAACACAAAAGCAAATGACACCATCGCTGATCAAAATATTATGACATTCTCCGGACGCGACTATATCGAAGAACGTATGGAGGGATTGACTTTCAGAATCGGCCCAAAATCGTTTTATCAGACCAACTCTAAACAAGCATACCGACTTTATTCCGTTGCCAGGCAATTTGCAAAACTTTCAGGAAACGAATTAGTCTATGACCTCTATACGGGAACCGGCACTATTGCTAATTTCATAGCAAAAGACGCACGTAAAGTAATCGGGATAGAATACGTTCCCGAAGCCATTGACGACGCTAAAGTCAATGCACAATTAAACGGTCTAATCAACACCTCTTTTTTCGCCGGCGACATGAAAGACGTGTTGACCGATTCATTTATCGAAGAGCATGGACGTCCGGATGTTATGATAGTGGATCCGCCTCGCGCAGGTATGCACGAAGATGTCGTAAATGTCATTCTTAACGCTGAGCCAAAACGAATAGTCTACGTCAGCTGCAATCCAGCCACACAAGCGAGGGATCTCGCGATGCTCGATGTAAAATACAAGATAGACGCCATCCAACCGGTAGACATGTTTCCACATACGGCGCATGTAGAAAACGTTGTGGCGTTATCGATTCGCGATAAAGGGAAGGAGGTGACTGCATAATGTTCTATGTTAAGAAGCGGATGGAAATATCCGCAGCCCACTCTCTTAAGCTGAGTTACGAGAGCAAGTGTTCAAAGATACATGGCCACAATTGGATAATTACCGTCTTCTGTCGTTCAAAAGAACTGAATCCTGACGGGATGGTCTGCGACTTCACTCATATAAAACAGCTAATCCACGGTGCTCTTGACCACGGCTTGCTTAACGACCTGCTACCGTTCAACCCCACGGCCGAGAACATGGCGAAATGGGTTGTAGAACAGATTCCCGAGTGCTACAAAGCCATTGTTCAAGAATCCGAAGGCAACGAAGCCATGTATGTCATTGATGACAAGACTGCCTCAGATTCCTTTGAGCAATGAAACGCTATAAAATCAACGAAATATTCTACAGCCTGCAAGGTGAAGGTGTAAATGCCGGCCGTCCAGCCGTATTCTTACGCTTCAGCGGATGCAATTTATCTTGTCCATTCTGTGACACGGACCATCAAGAAGGTCAAATGCTATCGACAGAAGAGATTATTGATAAAGTATCTCTTTATCCGTGCCGGTTTATAGTGCTTACGGGAGGAGAACCATCATTGTTCATCGACGAAAACTTAGTGACGCATCTAAAAGGCAAAGGTTTTAAGATCGCAATAGAGACAAACGGTACGCATCCGATTCTGGACGGGATAGATCACGTAACCCTATCGCCTAAGGACAAATTCTGCGAGAATGCAAAGATTGTCTTAAAAGAATGTGATGAGCTAAAAGTCGTTTACACCGGCGGAATCGATCCGAACACTTACAATGGAATAAACGCTATTCACCGGATTATACAGCCATGCGACACAGGCAATCAGGCGACAAATCGCAAATTAATATCCGAATCAATGGATTTCTGCATGAAACATCCGGAATGGCGACTTTCACTTCAGATCCACAAGTTATTAAATATCCGATAAAGTACCTGCCTTGGCTATATTTGAGTTGTAATATCTCGTGTCGCCGGTCACTTCTTTGCCGATAAATTTCGGAATCGGAAATTTTTGATTTTCATCAGTTAACTCTATCTCAGCGACAGTCAGGTTATTCATAGGAGAATGAAATTCATCTATTTCCCACACATGGCCGCCATATTCGACCAGATATCGTGTTTTATCAACTACAACTCCGGAAGATAACCTGCTAAGCATTTCCTCAGCGTCGTTTTTCGGAATAGCATATTCCCATTCATCCCTTACAGCCCCTGTATTTTCGCCCTTAACCGTCAAAAATGCGCTGTCGCCCTTTATCCTGACACGAACTACAGCTTTCTTTTCTGTCGAAAGATAACCCTGTCTGATACGCACCCGCCCGTAAGCCAACTGCTTGAAGGAATCGTCAGACACCAAAAATTTTCGCTCTATCTCTTTAGCCATATCATTCGATATAATCGCCTAAACAACGGCTGGTCTTATAATAGATTTTTTGCTTATAATACACAAACCCATCATCCACATTACCAAGGACTTCGCCATCAACGGTTAATTCACCATACTTCATGGAAAATTCCTTAGTGTCAATTAAATCCAACGACTTACGGTCGGCCGACACGCCATAGATAGTTATTGTCTTATTATTAAAAAACATCAACTGCGTGCTATATTGAAAGTCTGAATCAGAAGGCCTTACGTAGACCCATACCGTTTTGTTTAATTCTTCCAGTCTAACTTCATCCGGGTCGTCCTCGCACGACGCTAAAACCAGACAAAAAAGCATCGAAATCACCGATGAGAAAATCAATTTTAACCTCATTTTATCCACTAATAATGTCTATTTTAAATTGTGTGCAAAGGTAATAACAATAAGCCAATAGGAATAATTTTAAGACATTAATATTGCACTTAATGGACTTTTACTCCAATTATTGTGCCTTTTATTCCTAAACAATGTATTCGCTAAAACAGAGTGAGCAAGTATCGGCCAATTGCTGTCCGAATCTCCGAGCTGCCGCAACTTGCCCCATTTACCATAATTACAACTATATGGGTTGGATTGCCTGACGTGTCGAGCTTATATCCTGCATAACACAAAACGCCGTTCATACTGCCTGATTTTAATGCCAATTTACCCTCCAGGCGAGTTTTTGCAAGCAATCGAGCGACTGTTCCTTCTCTGCCGACGCGAGGAAACAAAGCTATGTAATCTTTTGACCTTTCACTATTAGCCATATAACAGAGGATTGATGCAAGCGTCTTTGGCGACATTCGTGCTACAGGAGCAAGTCCACTTCCATCAAGCCAACGTACTCCCGATAGATCGACACCTTTTTCTGTCCATAATCTTTTCTCAACATCTATACCATTACTGACTGATCGCTCCTCAGAGCCACTTACAAGGGCTCTAAGCATTCCTTCAGCAAAAAGATTATCGCTCTTAAACATCATCAATTTTAGAATATCATCACGATCCGGTGACTTGTATTCAATTCTCTTTTCATGTCCGGCAACCTCTTCGACGAGTTTGCCTCCGAGTCCAATTTTAGCAGACTTGAGAGCCATGGCAATATCGTCATATAACACCCACTCCGGAAATGGCATAGAAAAACGCGATGTATATGACGCCGTAGAAATAGTACCCCATACAGTAAGCAGCGACGATCCCTCGCCTCTCATGGCTTGTACATCATTCTTGACTCCCTGCTTTAACAGATTTACCACTTCGACATTATTGCCGACATTCTCCACGGAACCATCCTGACGCAGAGTCAACATAAAACTATTGTCGCGATAATTAATGCCATAAAGTCCTGCTCCGTATTCCCAAGCAGTATCTTCAAGAAGCCAATATGGAGAGACCCCGATTGCGGGAAAGCGACTTCCGTCAATCACAATATCGCCGACTATTGAATCCACCCCTAAATCTCTAAGCCACTCAACCAATGTCGACGAAATACTCTTTCGACCATTAAAGTGTCTGGACCCAAGCGTCGGGTCGCCCGAACCAATTATGTACAAATTTCCATACAATACGCCCGACCTAATTTCGCTCTTAACCGCAACAGTTGTCGAAAATGAAGATTCTGACGAAAGCAATAATTGAGCGGACGCGGCAGTAACACATTTTTGTACAGATGCCGGAATCATTGCCCTGTCCGAATTAAATTCTGCGACAACATTACTTCCATGCAAGTCTGTGACATAAACTCCTATTGTTGAATTACCGCTACCTTTAAAGCTAAATGGGTCGGCACATACTGCGCAAAGATACGAACAAAGAAACAGAAATAACCCTAAAAATCTCATCGTAATAGTAAAGTTTGATTCATTGTAAAAATGGATTTAACTCCTCGTCATAAGCCGACATTTCACCGACTCCTTCGACGTGCCAAGGAAGCTCTGCGGGATTCTTAAACACATCACTTTTCAGGATGTTATACAATGCCTTTGCCTTGGCATGACTTCCAAGCACATGTTCAGCCCGAAAAAAACATACGCCCTCTACCCCCTCTGACTTTCTAACTTTGGAAATCTGAGAGACAACCTGCTCTACACTCCATCCGGAGTCCATCATTTTATAAGGAGCCAAACCAACAACCAAATGACATACAGGCAAAACCGTTTGTTTCCACGTGTCAAGATGCACTGAGAAACCGGCGTTTTCATCCCAATACATCTGTGGAATTACCAAATCGTGTCGACCTCCGGAAATCCATTGTCCCGGATCTTGTTGGAAAGAATCGTAAGCCGTGGCATTTCTGAAATTTTCAACATTTTTATATGTCCCTATAGGAGCCGAACCTACAAGCATACTCGGTTTTAGCGATTTCACCATATCATAAAATTCGGCAACAAAAGTATTGATATTCTGTCGCCGCCAATCTTCCCGAGATAGTCCTTTATCTTTGCGTTTCGCAAACGAAGCATTATCCGGAAAATCGTTCCCCGGGTAACGGGTATAGTCAAGATTAATGCCGTCAAAATCATACTTTTCGACGAGTTCACGGTATAAACCGAGCAAGTATTTTCTCGTATCGGCGTTTCCCGGATCGAGATATTGTACGCCGTTATAGTCTAAACAAAGTTTTGAATGCGATTTTGAGGGATGCTTGACCGAATTTGCGGAATAGCGCGCCGCAAATTTGCGAGACCCGATTCTGAAAGGAACGATCCATGCATGACACTCCATACCCCGTGAATGGCATTCGTCAATCACAAAACGGCAAACATCGTAGCTTAACGACTTTGAAGCGTCTCCGGTTATCGCTTCCATTGCAGGCTGTATCGATGAATTCCAAAGGACATCTCCATTTGCCTGCACCTGGAAAATGACCAAATTAAAGTTCGCGACTTTAAGCCTGTCAAGCATTTCCGTCATGGCCTTCTTCTGATCTGCCTCAGAACGAATTTTTCCGGGCCAATCGAGGCCTCCGTTCGTCGTAAGCCATACAGCTCTAACCTCCATGTCGCCAGAGGCGAATGCCGACAACATACATAGTAAAGATAATATAGTAGATAGTATTTTAAGCATTATTGTGTGGTTACATGCAGATAGTTTAACAATCTCTTAATGGCACGAAAATAGTCAAATTATAAACACCCCGCAAAAAAATACGGTTAAATATTTTCTATTAGAGCGATTTTCACTAATTTAGAGGTTGTTTAAATAACCACCCCATAGTTCAAGACAAACTATATGGCAATAAAAATCGGAAATGATTGGTGGACATCGCCAACAGAGAGCGCCGACGGCAAACTCATAATGGTAACAGGTCGTCGCGGAATTGAAAAAGCCAGGGAATCCGGCAAATATAAAATCAGAGTCGAAATCACATGGAAATATCCCGGAGATTCATCGGGTATGCCCGACACACCCACATCAATGGTCATGGGCGCTGTCCAAGATGCCATGCAGGACACCTTTATGAAAGATCCGGTTGCGATTCTCACAGGAATATATACGGGCGACGGTGAACGCAACTGGGTGTTCTACACCACATCAGTCCACATTTTTGAAAAGAAAATTAATCAAGCATTAGCCCCCTTTGATTTGTTGCCTATAAGCATCTATACCGAGAATGATCCCGACTGGCTTGAATATGAAGAAATGAGGGATGCGTCAGAAATTATGGGCGAAGAATAAATTCTAATGCGCAATATATTTAAAGGAGTTGCGTCACAACTCTAACTGACTATGACACAACTCCTTTTATTTTTCTGCCTTTATTGAAGCTTAAACGTAGCCTCTTATAATACCGCGTTTAGCATTGCGTATGAAAAGTATTATTTCATCGCGCTCCTTAGTCGCAGGAAGTTCTGCTTCAATTCTTTCAATTGCATCAGTCACGTTAAGGCCTGACAGATAAAGGTAGCGGTAGGTCTCCTGAATTTCACGAATCTGCTCATTTGAGAAGTTTCGTCTACGCAACCCGATCGAATTGACTCCCGCGTAAGCGATTGGATCGCGGGCTGCCTTAACGTATGGCGGAATATCTTTATTAACTAAAGCGCCTCCTTGTACCATTACATGTGGCCCGATATGGCAAAATTGATGCACGAGAGTACCTCCCCCGATTACCGCAAAATTATCTACCATAACCTCACCGGCAAGCTGAGTGGCATTTGACATAATTACATTATCTCCAACGACACAGTCGTGTGCAACATGGCAGTAAGCCATAATCAAACAATTGTTTCCCACAACTGTCTTTCCGCGCGCAGCAGTACCTCGGTTAATGGTAACACACTCACGAAGAGTGGTATTATCTCCTATAATAGCCAATGTATCTTCACCCCGGAACTTCAAATCCTGCGGAATAGCCCCAACAACTGCTCCTGGAAATATCGTACAGTTTTTGCCGATACGCGCGCCCTCCATAATAGTGACATTGCTTCCTATGCGTGTCCCTTCACCAATTTCAACGTTCTGGTCAATAGTTACGAACGGATCTATGACAACGCTTGGAGCGATTTTCGCGGCGGGATGTATATATGATAAGGGTTGCTTCATTTTCAAATAGTCTTATATTCTAAAATTTATTTGTTCTTTACAATCTGAGCCATAAATTCGCATTCAGTGACAATCTTCTCTCCCACAAAGGCATACCCCTTCATCATCGCGCAACCTCTACGCAAGGGAGTCATAAACGATACATGGAAAATCAATGTGTCTCCGGGAACGACTTTATTGCGGAACTTAACGTTGTCAATCTTCATAAAATATGTCGAGTATTTCTCAGGCTCTTCCAGCGTGCTAAGCACGAGCAAACCACCGGTCTGCGCCATTGCCTCCACCTGAAGTACACCCGGCATCACAGGCTCCTGAGGAAAATGCCCTTGGAAAAACGGTTCATTTCCGCTGACATTTTTAAGACCGACAATGTAATTTTCGCCCTTTTCAATGACTTTATCCACAAAAAAGAACGGATATCGATGCGGGAGCAACTCGCGGATTCGATTTACATCCATCAACGGTTCGGCAGAAGGATTGTAAAGAGGAGCTTGAACTTCTTGACGCTTAATCTCCTTCCTGATTTTCTTGGCAAATGCGGTATTGATAGAATGCCCCGGACGAGTAGCCAGGACTTTGCCTTTCAACGGACGACCTATCAATGCTATATCGCCAAGTACATCCAGCAACTTGTGACGGGCAGGTTCATTGTCGGCAAACAAGGGGAAATCATTTATATATCCAAACTCAGTAACATTCTTGTGAGGAACGCCCATAATGTCGGCAAGACGGTCGAGTTCTTCCTGTTCCATTGGAGAGTCATAAATCACTATGGCATTGTCCAAGTCGCCACCCTTAATCAGGTTGCCCTTTACGAGCGGCTCAACCTCGCGTACAAATACAAATGTGCGGCTTGCCCCTATCTCGCGCGGAAAGTCAGATAACTTCTCAAGAGTAGCAAACTGATTCGTCAAAACAGGCGAGTTAAATTCGACCATTGTATCAATGCTGAACTCATCATCGGGCAAAACCACTATGGATGAGCCGGTAGTGTCGTCACGCACTTCAATCTTCTGCTTTACCACATAGAAATCTTTGTCGCTTGACTGTTCCTTAATACCAACCTCTACAATTTTTTCGCAATAGACTTTGGCACTCCCGTCGAGAATAGGAATCTCCGGAGCGTTGACTTTTATTAGGCAATTATCAATGCCAGCCGCATATAAAGCGGCAAGAGCATGTTCGACCGTGCTTACTTTAACATCGCCGCGGCTTAATACCGTCCCACGGTTAGTCGCTACGACATTCTCCGCAAGAGCGTCAATTATCGGCTCTCCGGGAAGGTCTATTCTTTGGATTTTATAGCCATGGTTGTCATCGGCCGGACAGAATTCGGCTTCTATACTCAATCCGGTATGAAGGCCTTTTCCTTGTACTTTAAAAGAATCGTTAAGTGTACACTGCTTCATTTGTGTAATATATTTTTATTTTTTTGAATTCTGATTAACCTGCTTATCCAACTCACGGACTTTTGCATAAAGTTTCGAGAGATTTTTCACATTAATTGATTGGCGTGCAAATTCGCTGAAATCAACTGCCGGATACCCCATTATACGGCTGTTTGCCTTGACACTTTTGGGAATCCCTGACTGCGCGCCAATCTGCGTATTGTCGCCTACATGAATGTGTCCGGCAAATCCAACCTGACCGCCGACAACACATCCGGCACCGACCTTTGTTGAACCGGCCACACCGACTTGCGATGCCATTACCGTATTCTCCCCTACTTCACAATTGTGAGCCACCATGATTAAGTTGTCAAGCTTAACGCCCTTATGTATGCGAGTACTTCCTAGCATAGCCCTATCAATCGTGGTATTGGCCCCGACTTCCACATCGTCTTCAATTACGACATTACCCATCTGGGGAATTTTATTGTAGACCCCGTTAACGGGAGCAAATCCGAATCCATCGGCACCAACCACAACTCCGCTGTGCAAAATGCAGTTAGCACCTACTTTACATCCATAATAGATTTTTACTCCGGGATATAAAATAGTATTATCACCAATCTCCACACCCGCGCCCACATAACATTGAGGGTAAATAAGTACTCCCGCACCTATCTTAGCGCCCTTATCAATATATGTAAACGCCCCAACATAACAATCGTTTGACACTTCGACACTTTCATCTATATGTACCGGGGTCTCTATTCCTGACGGACGGTGAAATGACATTTTATTTACCATGTCAAGAAGCGACGCAACTGTAGCGTAGGGGTCATCCACACGAATCAACGTAGCATTGACAGGGTGTTCAGGCTCGAAATCACGGTTGACAAGTACTATCGAGCTTTGAGTGGTATAGATATATTGGGTATATTTAGGATTAGCGAGAAAAGATATTGCTCCCGGATGGCCTTCTTCGATTTTGGCGAAAGTGCTTATAGTAACTGAGCCGTCGCCTTCAACAGTACCATTCACGAGAGAAGCTATTTGATCGGCGGAAAAATCCATTTTATGCGTATCTATTTTTGATATGAAATTTTTTAATGTGCAAAGATGCGCATTTTTTTTCACATTTTTATCATAAACGCCGTGAAAAACAATCGCTCCAAGGTTTTATAACTCAATTTCAGCCAATTTACGTAAATTATCACTCAGGACTACCCCGTTTAACTGTCAAGCAGTTAACGTCATCCGTTATTTAGAAGCGATGTATATGGTACACGTGCCGAACGTCAGTGGAATAAATTTTGCGTGGCGAAAACCTGCATTTTGCATCAATGCAGTCATCGTTTCTCCCTGCGGCACGGTGGCAATACTCTCCGGCAAATAACTATATGCTCTAACATCGCGAGATACAATCCTACCCAGCAAAGGTATTACACCCTTCGTATACAGCTTATAAAGCGGCTTGATTATTGGCGATGTAGGAGTAGACAATTCGATAACGCATAATACACCGTTGTCAGAAAGCACACGCCACATCTCCTTATAACCTTGGAGAAGACGCTCGAAGTTACGGACTCCGTATGCTACTGTAACACAATCAAATGTGCTGTCGGCAAATGGGAGATTAAGACAATCCGCCGTCTGAAACTCCAACTTGACCCCTTTTGTCCAATCGGACATCGAAGCTTTTCGACGGGCAATATCAATCATGTTCTCACTAAGGTCTATTCCGGTCAGCGACTCCGGGTTTAACTCCCGGCATAGTAGCAGTGCAAGGTCGCCTGTTCCGGTCGCCACGTCAAGTATGTGTTTAGGCGCATTAGCGCGAATTAGCCTGACAGCCTTTGCCCGCCACAACTTATCGATTCCGAACGTCATCATTCGGTTCATAAAGTCGTAGGCAGGCGCTATACTGTCAAACATTTCACGGATTTGCTCCGTCTTGCTCCTTCTGTTGTCGTATGGATTGACTAATTCAGCCCCTATTTCCATTCTGACAAATTATCGGTTTTCAAGATAATTCACTACATTACGGTTGATGCGGCCTGCAAGGTCGGTCTCATCCGTCTTTATGAACTTTTCTCCGGTTATATGCTCGTACAATTCTATGTATCGCTCACTTACCGATTCACAGTATTCATCTGTCATTTCCGGCACTTTTTGTCCGGCTTTTCCCATAAAATCGTGTTCTATAAGCCATTGACGCACAAACTCTTTCGACAGCTGTCGCTGTGGTTCACCCTTGGCAAACCGTTCTTCATAACCGTCGGCATAGAAGTAACGGGAAGAATCCGGCGTATGTATTTCGTCGATTAGATATACTTTGCCGTCGCGCTTTCCGAATTCGTACTTCGTGTCGACAAGAATCAGGCCTTTTTCGGCTGCTATTTCGGATCCACGCTTAAAAAGCGCCCGGGTATAGCTTTCCATCTGTTCATAGTCTTCCTTGTCCACGATTCCGCGTTCGATAATCTCTTCACGCGAGATATTTTCATCATGTCCGGCCTCAGCCTTCGTCGTGGGGGTGATAATTGGTTCAGGGAAACGCTCATTTTCCTTCATCCCCTCGGGGAGCTTAACTCCACACAGTTCCCGCACGCCTGACTGATATTCACGCCAAGCACTTCCTGTTAAATACCCACGAATAATCATCTCCACACGGAACCCTTCGCATTTTAAACCCACAGTGACCATTGGATCTGGTGTGGCAAGCTTCCAGTTAGGCACAATGTCTGCCGTAGCATCAAGAAACTTAGCTGCGATTTGATTGAGCACTTGGCCCTTGTAAGGTATGCCCTTTGGCAGAATTACATCAAATGCCGAGATGCGGTCAGTGGCAACCATCACCATAAGGTCATCATTGATGTCATATACGTCACGCACTTTTCCGTGGTAGACACTTTTCTGCCCGGGGAAGTTAAAGTCGGTGTTTATTAGAGTCTTTGCCATAATTATGATTGGTTTTCATTGATTAATCTATTTTCGTCGTCCCATTGCTGGTATGCTTCCACTATGCGTTGCACAAGTTGATGGCGCACTATGTCTTTCTTGCCAAATTCCACCATTCCGATACCCGTAACGCCCTTTAGCACCTTCAGAGCCTGGACTAATCCGGAATTGACCGAACGAGGGAGGTCTATTTGGGTCACGTCGCCGGTTATTATCATCTTGGCGTTCATGCCTAAGCGTGTCAAAAACATTTTTATCTGATGGGTGGTGGTGTTCTGTGCCTCGTCAAGCACTATTACTGCATCGTTTAACGTGCGGCCACGCATGAATGCAAGGGGCGCTATCTGAATGACATTATTCTCAAGATACTCTTTAAGCTTAACTGCCGGAATCATATCTTCAAGCGCATCATATAAAGGCTGTAAATACGGATCAATTTTATCCTTCATGTCTCCGGGCAAAAAGCCTAATTTCTCGCCGGCCTCGACCGCCGGACGCGACAGAATTATCTTTCGTACTTCTCGATTCTTCAATGCCCTTACTGCGAGTGCTATCGCAATATAAGTCTTGCCGGTTCCGGCCGGTCCAAGAGCAAATGTTAGGTCATTTTTCGCAAAAGCGTCGACAAGAAGTTTCTGATTCTGATTCCTGCCAGATATCGGCTTACCGTTGATACCGTAAATTATTACATCGTCACGTTTAAGTTCTTGAGGGGCGTTTCCCTTTATCACATCAAGAATAACGTCTTCAGTTAACTTATTGTACCGCGAGCAATATTCTTCAAGTTCCTTTATCTTCTTCTCAAATTTAGCCGTCTCCTCCTGATCTCCAATCACCTTGATGACCTGACCGCGGGCGGCCATTCTGAGCTTCGGAAACAGATTGCGTATAAGCGTCATATTGCAATTGTTTATGCCATAGAAGCTTACCGGATCAACATTGTCGATAATTACGATGCGTTCGATCATTCGCTGAGTTGAATAATATATTAATGACTACAAAGATACAACAATCCGAGTTGTAAAAAAGCCTGTATAGAGGAAATTTTACATTGCGAATGCGTTGAATCCTCCGTCGACTACGGCCACCGTACCGGTCACAAAGCTTGAAGCGTCGCTAATCAGATATTGAATTGTGCCACAAAGTTCCTCGGGCCGGCCGAAACGCTTGAATGGCGTCTGGCGGATCACATCGTTGCCACGCTCCGTCAGACTGCCGTCGGGATTCGTTAGCAATGCCCGGTTTTGGTTAGTCAGGAAAAATCCAGGCGCTATGGCGTTTACACGTATGGAAGATGTAAATTTAGTGGCAACTTCATTTGCTAAAAATGCTGTAAAATTGCTGATTCCGGCCTTGGCGGCGGCGTAACCGAGCACGCGGGTCATCGGACGGAATGCCGCCATCGATGAGAAATTAACGATTGAGCCCTTCCCTGCTTCAACCATCGGATGCAGGAACACTTGCGTAGGAATCACTGTGCCGGTAAGGTTTACATTCAACACTTTCTGAAACTCCTCGACTTTGACATCAAAAAAAGTTGATCCCGGAGCAATCGTAGCACCGGGCATGTTACCGCCCGCAGCGTTCAGCAACGCATCAACACGCCCATAGCGGGCAAGAATTTCTTGACAGTTACCCTCAACGACTTCCTGATTCATTACATCCGTGACAAGAAACAAGGCTTCGCCACCCTTTGCCCGTATGGCATCGACTATCCTGTCACCCTCTTCCTTGCGACGACCCATCAAGACCACTTTGGCACCCTGGCAAGCTAAATACTCTCCGATACAAGCACCTAAAACTCCGGTGCCGCCGGTAATGACTACTACATTATCTTTTACAGAAAAAAGCTCATTCATAAATTCAGTGTTCAATCAAAATTACTTTTTTCGACAAAATTAGCCATTATTTCATTAATTGGCCTATCATAAGCAACAAAAATTTACTTGCATATATAAAAGAAAATTCCTACCTTTGTGCACATTTTTCCGCATAGGCTATGGAGAAGCAGTTTCCGGACTTTGCCGGAACTCGCCTGTCGGAGTTAACCTGTAATATTTTATTAAACAGATGTACGCAATTGTAGAAATTCAAGGACAGCAGTTTAAGGCAGAAGCCGGAAAGTTCTTGTATGTTCACTATCTCGGCGAGGACAAAAAAGAAGGCGACTCAGTAGAGTTTGACCGCGTACTCCTCGTAGATGCCGACGGTAACGTAAAAGTTGGCGCTCCTACCGTTGAAGGAGCAAAAGTGGTTTGCGAAGTGGCAACACCGCTTGTAAAAGGTGACAAAGTTATCGTCTTTAAGAAAAAAAGACGCAAAGGCTATCGCCGTAAAAACGGCCATCGCCAGTACTTCACCAAAGTCGTGATTAAAGAATTAGTTGCTTAACCCCATTAAAAGTCTTAAAAGAAATGGCACATAAAAAAGGTGTAGGTAGTTCTAAGAACGGCCGTGAGTCAGAAAGCAAACGACTCGGAGTTAAGATTTTTGGCGGACAACACGCTAAAGCAGGCAACATCATCAAGCGTCAGCGTGGCACTGTACACCATCCCGGACTTAACGTAGGAATGGGTAAAGACCACACTATTTACGCTTTGGTTGACGGAGTCGTAGTGTTCAGCGAAGGCAAAGGCGGTCGACAGTTTATCAACATCGCCCCGGATCAAAAGGCATAAGCCTTTACTTGGACAAACTTAACAACTAAGTCCAAATCGGACTAACGACACAAGGGCGGATTCCTAAAAAGAGTCCGCCTTTACTACGTTCCAACGCCCCGATTCCGGACAACTCCGGCGCCCGGCCCGGCAAACATGCGCCGGAATCGCTCGTCAATTAAGTGCGTCCAACAGGATAAAGGCAGCCCAGAATTTTGGGTCGGCGTATGGCTTAATAAATATTTTTTCCTGAGAGTCCTGAGGGGGAATATTATTCCCCTCTCTTCTTGACCTACGTTGCTGAGCCGCCGTAAGATTCTCATCATCATTTACAGCTATTTCCGGCTGTTCTATCTCATACTCACGTACATATTTTTGAGCTTCTAACAATGACTGAACTTTTGAATGCCCGGCCAATAAACTCTCATAGAATTTAGTCATAAGCAGTTGCGTTGCCTTGTCGTCCACTTTCCACAAGCTCATCAAAATAGTATTGACACCAGCCTTCTTAAATCCTCGTTGTAATCCAAACACTCCGTCGGCGGAAATATCTCCCAGTCCGGTTTCGCAAGCAGACAATACAAGTAGGTCGACCCCGCTCAAATCAAGATACGAAATTTCTTTCGCAGTCAACACCCCGTCTTCACTATCGGAATTCAACTGACCCGTCAATGTCTTATTCGCACCACTGAACAGTAATCCTGAGCGAGTCATTGCCAAATCTTCTTTAGAAACGGAGTCTACCCTATTACTTTCCAAGAACGACATATCCTTTATCTTACCTGCATCTTTCTGCGTCCAATAGAAACCGTGGGTAGCTACATGAATCAGCGGAACCTTTTTTGTGGAAAGTTGTTTGAAATTCGTTTCCGATGCCTTAAGCTCCAACATCTTGTCGTGATGTATCTTTCGCGATTTAAGTATGCCGGATATATTCTCGGCCTCAACAAGAGTCTCCGGCAAATCTTTCACTCCCGAGCGCAGATTCAAAGCCTCTATATCCTCCGAAGTAAGATCAAAACTTCGTGAAAATGCCCTCTCCGTAGGCATATAATTTTTCTTTAAACTATCTGCCACGGCATCATACTTCATACCGCCAAAAAGTACGGCATAGTCTATATTTTTCTTATCATTCTTCACGGCCAATTCTCGGGTTGACGACAACCTTACAAGATTCCACCGATCACTAATCAATCTACTTGAATCGGCATAGTCTGGCAACGATTCTATGGCAATCTCATGGAGAGGCCCGTCGGAAGAGAAATAAATGGTATTAACTCCATCTGCATATTCTTCCAATTGTTTCCAGATCAGCATCGAGAGCGTCGGTTCGGAATAGAAGGAATTCTTTGCTATCGAATTAAGATCATTCTCCGTAAATAAAAACTTAAGTTTTGGATATTTCCAATCGTCCCTAAGCATGTAGGCCATTAAGTATGTATTCCCTCCAAACTTTCCTACCCACAAAAATTCCACACTCATCTCTTTAGGAGACAGACTATTCCGTACATCGTTTACATTAACACGTATGCGCGACATCATCTCTCTATATAGAGGCGATTCCTCTGATATTTCAGAAATCACATCATTATAGATGTCGAAGGCAGCATTATCGACAAACTTACCAAGGTCATCTATGTTTTGCACATCGACATTACTTCTAATGCTGTCGGTGTAGTTTACCAATGCGTTCTGCAACGCTTGGAATTTTGTCTTATAGCCGTTGGAATATTCCGCCGACTCCAAAATATCGTTTATGTAAATTTCAGACTGTAAAAGAAGCCCTTTTGACATCAGCGCGGCTTCATAACCCAATTCGACGCTTTGTTCATCATCGGAAATACCGACATATATCGGAATCACGGTAGTAACAGCATACTTTACTTTGTCCCAGTACTTTTCACGCTCAGACCGGTTCATGCCAATCAATCGATACGCAAGCGTTCCCGACAAATTACTCACAAAAGTTTAAGGACATTCCGAAACTCCGCTTTGTCATCGCTGTGTATCAATGACATCATTAACATGTAAATACCCTCAAGGTATGATTCGCTTACAGGACTGTAATTATAGCTCAGACATCTTATAAATTTTTGCGACATTTCAGGGTAGGTTACAGTCCCGTTCGCAACATTATACATCATTTCAGCATTCAAGTAATTGCAATATGATTTAGATGTACTGTCGCCTATAGCAGTAAAATGGGCTTCCAACAGATCGAGAGCATCTCGAGCCTTGTCCAAATTTTTATTAGCTATATCTGAAACCACAATAACTATTTGTCCATCTACACCGCCTAAAGATGCCAAATTTCCTTGAGACACAGAAAATAACTGGTTTATCAGTTCTCTGTCTGCATCGTTTTGGGCAAGAGCAAGCAAATCTGGCATTACTTGTTTTACATAATCCGATACTTTATCTCCCTCGCCAAGCACACTTAATACATTGGAATATCCGGCAACAATACCGAGTGCAATATCAAAATCCGCACAGCTCCTGACTAAGGGCAGAAGTGCGCTATAAATTTCTTTTGCATCAAGCAATTTACCGGCGCCATTAAATGCGTTGCCTAATATTAACTTTGATTCTATTGCGAAATTATTTTGACTACCGGCAAGTGTCTCTATAATTAAAACAGCTTCAGTCGCGACTGCAATAGCATCGTCATATCTTCTCAATTTCAGTAGGACATCTGCCATTAATTGCAAGATTCGACCTCGTGCTAATTGTGTCCCAACTGTCTGAGCAGAAATGTCCTTTATATACTTGAAGCAATCTAAGACTTCATCATATTGATTTAAGGCTCGATATGAAGTCATTACATATAAAACGGCATTAACAATCCTGCTTTTACGAGTCTCCTCCTGACTGTCACGCATACTATAAGTCAATTCCAGATACTGCCGTCCATAAGCTATGCTCTTATTATAAATTCCAAGAATACAAGCCAGACTCGCACCCTCTGAATATATACCTTCGAATAGTGGTACGCCTTTGTAACGTTGCGGGTCAACTGCAGACAGCCGTTCTACAGCATTATCTAAATAATTAAATCCTGTCGCGGGGTCACCCTGCCCTATTATCGCTTCTGCCTTAAGAAACAATGCCAGTGAATTCCAAAGTTCGTCCGTATTATTCTGATTTATGTACTCATCCACCAGTGTCACTACATTCTCGAACCGTTGATCATTGAATAATGACAGGGCATTTACAAGAGTTTGAGGTGTCGAATCAATTAACTCGACTTTTTCCACTGACTGAGTTGCCGAATCAAAGGAATCGGTATCTGCAGTTGCCTTTAACTCGTATGAGAACAATAGAATAACAAGTGTAATTATGGTTCGACAATGAGGCATAGCTAAAACCCAAGATTTTCTTCAAGAATTTTTAAATTTTCAGGTGAGATTTCGTATCCATTAGTCTTAAGGAAACTATTGAAATCGTAAATCGTCTCCTTCTGCAACTCTTTCTGATCGAGTCCCATTAAGTCCATCACAGCCTCAAATTCCTTATGTTTCAATGGATTATCAATCAAATCTAAATCATCAATTGTAATTCCGGCATAGTATGAATCCTGTATAAGGAAATGCACGTAGTTGCGTCGAATGAAGTCAGTGGCTTTTTCGTTTTTCGGTAAAAGTTCTTCGGCTTTTTTCGTTTTTTTATTTATATAATCATCAAGTTCCTCTGATGAAATTGAGGAGAAATCAATGTTATCATCGTCAAATTTCATAATATTCCCCATTAATTCTGCCATACTATTTGCCACCATTATATCAATAGCATTATTAATATCAAATGACTCCATTCGTTCAACATACATCTTATATCTATTGATAAAGGATTCGGGAATTTGATCAATGGAAAGATCGGGAATAACCGAATCGTTATAAATTTCTTGGCAAGCATAATTTACAAAGTTTACAAGCCTGTCTTTAAATCCCTCACTCTTTCTCATTGCTTGTATATATTCATCACTTCCCGTCAATTTTACCAAATCATCCAACTCTTCATACAAAAAGTGGTTCTTATAGACATTTGCAAATGCACGGGCTGATGGAGTCGGATTACTCAAATATTCGGATATCAACGCATTTGTTTTTACGGAATCGGTGGCTAATGCCGGAATATAACTGTTGATTAGCAGTTCATAGAGGTATCTATCATTCGACTGAGAATTATTTTGTTGAGAGATTTCAAGATACAATGACAAAAATGGATCCGCTTCTGCTGCTTTAGCAGAAACGATCATAGCGCAAATAATGGATAATAAGACAAGTTTTTTCATAACGTCATCTGTTTTCATGTTAATTAATTTTTATGTTACCTATTTGGGCTTTGCGCATTCTGTTGCGCTCCCATTTTTGTAATTATTTCGTTGCTTAATATTCCGGCCGGAGCGGATAGCGTAGTAATTACCCATGACTTAGTAATTTCATCCCAATGCTGAGATGATATAGTCTGCCAGACACCGGAAAAAACTCCGTCATTTTTTGTAGCCATATTTTTGCGTCTTTTCCGATCCTCTTTCCAGGAGTTGCGATACTCCGGCGTAACATTGCAATACTCCTCAAGCGATACTTCCAACTTATACTGTCCCGTGCCCCAGATATTCTTGAAACGACCCTGGCTATCACGGTAACCCATATATGAACGAGGCACGATAAAACTCTCGCCAATAACCGTATACTTAGCTTCGCCATCTTCAGTCCTGACATACCGCAAGAAGCCTGTTGAATCCAAGTCACTCTCCGCCACTGGAATAGTGATTTTAAATTCGCCCAAAGGCGCGTCGCTGTGAAGCTCTATGGCATCCGTAAACCAAGATGAAGTGATTTTTATGCCCATCTCGAATATGTAATTTGACCTTTCCTTAAAGGAAAACGACAATGGCAAAGAGGTGTTTGGCAGATTAGAGTGTATTGGACTTATAACCAGAGTATCCAGCACTAATTCAAATTTTGAATGGTTTACAATACGGTTCAACTTGTTGCGATCAACATGGAATGATACAAAGAATGCTGTATCAGATCCTTCCATTCGCAGACACCCGATGCCGTCAAAATTCATGTCCATCGGATCCAGAGCTCCGGCAGTAGACGGCTTGCTATAGAAATCCCTGACATCGTGCAACGAACATATTTTACCGCTCCACTTATTCTCTTCGGCCACCATGTTTTCCCATTCCTGCTCAAGCCTCGCATTACGTGTAATCAGATTGCCGATGTAATTTACTCCGATATTTGCGAATGATGTTATGTAGCCGGCACCGATGCCATTCAGTGCGCCAACCGTTGAGTTTAACAAGTCAAGGCCAAGTGCTCTATTGCTTTCGTTAATCTCATTAGCTTCACGAATATCATCGGCAAGTTCTTCACTTGTGTAGATGAATGTTTTGTACTCTATGACCCTTGAGTATAGGCAGAGCACGCCCATCAAAATCAATATGCAGGTCGCGGCAAGTCTCATACGCAATTATTTGATTTTCTTATTTGTATTGAAATACGCTACGATCTGCTTCCCGTTTTCACTGAAAACTATGCCACAGATACCCGCCCCGACAGACGGTAAAACACAATGTCCTACTTGATTACCGGCTCTATCTTTTCCAATCATTTCACCTGATTCATTTTGCTTAGAAAATCCTGAAGTCGCAGACATTTCTATAGTATATTGAGGCTTATCAGTCTTTTGATTATATACTATAATATGATAATCCGAAAGAAGCCCTAAAGCATCAGTTCCAGGCACATATTCAGAAAAGATATAACCGTCAAAATCGACCGGCTTTCCGTCAACTAATAGCTGGGTTATCTGTAGCTTCTCTTTATTTACACCCAATCAGGATAATCGGCAAAAGCTTTCATTGACCCTGCAATAATAATCGCTAACGTAAATAAAATAAATTTTTTCATGTCAATTTAGAGCCTCGGTCTTCCTCTCGTTGGCGATAATGTTCATCAAACAAAGGTTCATCAAACAAATGAAGAGCACAAACCAATAATATCGGGGATAAAATATAAAAACACCCAACTTTACAGATTTGGGTGTAAAATTGGGTGTTGATGTTGTTACTGCTTGGTTTACAAGCTTAATTGCGGAGAGGACGAGATTCGAACTCGTGGTAGGATTGCTCCTACGTCAGTTTAGCAAACTGGTGGTTTCAGCCACTCACCCACCTCTCCTTTTAAAAGCTGTTGAAGATACTATTTATGGCTTTCAGTGTCTCTCTTGACTTTTGCTGTGCAAAGTTATTAATTAATTTTTTACTGCGCAAATAAATCCACCCAATTTTTCACGGCTCTTTCATTCAAATCTGTTTCAAATCTGTTTATTATTTCTCATTCTACAAAATGAGATAATCGAGCTTGATGAAAATAATCAAAAGAGAGTCAGTTAATCTGATCGCGCCCTTTAAAGATTGATCATCGTTGATTGTCTCCCGCTGTGGGTATATAATTAATGTATATAGAAAAAAGTCAGAGCGGCTTCATTTAAGAAGGCGCCCCGACTTTTCCGCAAATAATGTTATAATCATTTTGTGGGAGATGTTTCCGATGACGTTGAAGGTGTGGCGGAAGACGCTGGATGTTCATAACTGTCGGCATCTACTCTAAACACAAATGACTTGCATTTAAATATTGCCCATAGGAGCAATAATGCCGCTATGCATCCATTGAAAATGAACGAGAAATTCACGTCTCCATCTGCGTGGAACAAAGCTCTGCCTCCACTCACAATGAACGGCACTAATGAAATGCCTATATAGTTACACGTAAGCAGATATGAGAAATATTCGGTAGATTTTGCCGCAGACGGAGCGATATATGAGGTTTTGTCATAGATTATAGGCTGCACTACCCCGTATCCGAATCCCATGACGAAAACTCCTACCACATAACTTATATAAGTGTGCAGGATACCGCAACCGAATAAACCTATTACAGCTAAAATCAAACCGGCTATAATCGTTTTTTCCTTAAATATTGCGATAATTTTTGTCAAGAGAAATCCCGACACCGTAGCCGCCGCGAAGAACATTGCCGTAGCAACGCCCACATCGGCTGTCGACAGTCGATAATGTTTCATCGTGAACGGAAGATAATAGGAGACTACCTCCGTGCAGTAGGTGCTAAGGAAATATACAAACATTACTCCTGCGAGAAGAACAAATAATGTGCGTCCGGCAAAATGGAAGTTTACGCCGGTAGGTTTGTGTCCGTTGAGTTCCGCTTGACGATGCTCTTCATCTGAAGTAGCGGGTTCCTTAAGCGGAGAATAAGGCGGTGCTACCACATCAATCTTGTTCTTTTCGATATAGCTTTGCCTCATAAATGGAATCAGGCAGAGTGGAATTATCGGAACCAGATATACGATAAATGCGAGATGCCAGTTATAAGCTGCGACCCATCCTACGAACAATGTGGCAAAAATCACAGTGAAATTTGAAAGACTTGATTTCATTCCAAGTTCTTTTGTGCGCGCTTTGCCCACAAAATACTGAGATATGAGACTCGCAGCCAATGGAATTATAAGACCACAGCCAACGCCGAGCAGACAAGACAGGATTATAAGCTCAGTCATTGTGTCGGCAAAGAAGTAAAGAATACCGGTAATTGCGTATAACAACAACCCTACCCCAAGCACCCATATCTGATTTTTTGGGGTGCATATTTTGCCTGAACATAAAATGAACGGAATAGTGACAAGGTTTGGCAATACGGTCAGAAGCTGAATTTCAAGTTCAGTGACGTGATGGAACACCTCGTCGAGTTTTCCCATGATGGGAGAAATTGCGAGCCCCGGCAAATTGACCGTCAGCGATATTGATAAAATGGCGACGAGGGAGATGAAGGGTATCTTGCCGCAGCCCGAACTAACATATTTCATATTGCGGATAATTATTATTTAACATCTATTTTGTCCGAGTCATGCAAGCTGCAGACTCAGATTTTTTTCGTGATGTTCTCTATTCGTCTATGACCTTGTAGAAATCAAACATAAAATTTCACATGACAGTTCAACCGACATATCATTTTAACAGTTTGGTTTAACAGTTTGGGCGTTAGATATGTTAAATAACTGCTTATTTCAAAAATAGGGGGGAGTAAATGAAAACTTTCATTCCAATTCTATGTTTCACTAATAACTGATGATTCTCTGCGGCGTCTCGATTCTTGTATAAAAATAGACACAAGGACATAAAACACAAACAAGTCAAAAAATGACACACTATCTATTGCCTGCAACTATTCTGTTAGCTTGCACTGCGTTTCAATCAAAAGCTGATGACAGCATCCCTTCCGGCACGCGACTTGAGATTGTGAAGACCTCTCCTGAGGTAGCTTCAATTCTCAAAGAGTCGAGACCAGTGGAGAACAAAAGTGTGCCCGTGCCTAAATTTGTCGTCAAAACTAAAGACAACGAATTTATTATGGCTATCGGCGGACAAATCAACACCGTACTCGGTTTTGATGTCGGGAATAATCTTTACGATCAATCGGGGGCAGGCATTAGTTTCGTGACCGCCGCGATTCCCGTACCGGCGACGCCCTCCCACAAAGGGGATTTCTACATAAATCCGATTAACGGTTCGATTGATCTACAGATTGTGGGGTTCGCAAATACTCCCGATGAATTGACCGGCTATGTCAAAGTCGGGACTAATGGCATCAATACTGACATAGTGCTCCAACGCGCTTATCTCACTTGGCGAGGGTTCACTGCGGGAATGAAGCTCACATTATTGCAGGATGACTATGCTTGTCAACCTCCCACAATTGACCCCGAAGGGCCATCAGGATGTGTGAGTAATGTTGCGTATGAGATATCTTACAAATCCAAGTCTTACAATGGCTTCCGCTTTGCAATAGGCATTGATATGCCCACATTTTATACCTCAAATGGATATTATCGAGGCAAAGATTATCCGGAGGAAGATGGGAAACAGATGATTGGCGATGCGTCACAATTAGTTCCCGACATACCGGCATGGATGGAATATTCATGGTCAACTTGGAACCGAGTAAGGATTTCAGGCATACTTCGTAATCTCGCCTATCGCGACCTTGAGGCCGAGAAAACACGCCACGCTGTAGGATGGGGAACCATGCTTTCAGGCAATCTGTCTCCGAGTCCAAAATTGATATTCTATTATCAGGCGGCATACGGTAAGGGAATAGGTAATTATCTACAAGATATTGCCGGGAAACCAATCTCTTTTGTACCTGAAAACGATCATCCCGGTAGAATGTACGCCTCCCCAATGATAGGTGTGAATTTTGGAGTTTCATATAACCCCACTTCAAAATTGCAGTTTAACGCCATGTGCTCCGAATCACGAATCTGGAAGGTGGCCGAATACTGCGACGCTTTGCCTGAAACCCAGAACTACAAATATGCACTATACGCAGCCGTAAACTGCTTCTACAATATTACTCCCTATCTGCAGTGGGGTATAGAATATCTTTGGGGTCGCCGCCAGACTTGGAATATCGGTCATGCCGACGATAGCCGAATTCAGACCCAATTATCATTCAGTTTCTAAGCCCCGGCGATTTAAAAAAGCGAAATAACGAAAATTTTTAATTTTATAAACGATGAAAGGCATTAAATCCGGATACGGCACCACTCTACTACCTTTATGGGCTGTATTCAATTTGTACGTGATTTACGTATGTACTTCAATCCCGGGATTGGCCATTTCTCCTATCATGGGCGATTTGACAAAGATATTTCCGGGCACGAGTCAGTTCGAGACGCAACTGCTTGAAATTGGGCCGAACATTGCAGCGATACCGTTTGTGTTTATCGGCGGTTGGATCGGCACTAAGTTTGATAACAATAAATTGGCGACATGGACTTGTCTGGCCTATGGTATAGCCGGCGCACTTTTCTTTTTTGTGCCGAGTATGCTGTTGCTGATATTGCTCAGCTTCCTGATTGGTATTTTCGCAGGAATTCTTAGCCCACTTGCCTCGGCGTTTATCGCTGATATGTTCCAGGGAAAAGAGAGGACAGCGCAATTCGGCTACACATCGGCCACTCTTAATCTCGTGTTGATGGGATGCGTTATAGCTACTGGCTACCTTGCCAAAATTAACTGGCGCCTGCCGTTTGCAATCTACTTGCTGCCGTTTATTCCACTTTTCTTTGCCAAGGGTTTCAGGAAATATATTACCGACCCGGTGAAAATCCGTGTCAAAGACGCTCAGGCTCAGAATGTTCCCAAGGTGCGTTATTCGTTTGCTAAGGAGGTGAATGTAGGAATGTTGGTAAGATATTGTATCTATTACTTTGTAATCACCTTTGTGATTGCCGCCATTAGCCTATACATACCATTCCTATACACTAATTCCTCCACAGCGGGAAATCTCACCTCTATACTATTCTTTGGCATCATGGCCTCGGGCTACACATTGAACTGGATACTTAAATATCTTAAAAACAAGGTAGCGATAGTTGTTCTTGTAGCCACAGTAATAGGCTTCCTGTTGATGTCGATAAGTAAGAACGTATTTGTAGTGGGTCTCGGTATCCTTTTGGCGACATATTTCTATGGTGTCGCGCAGCCCTATTATTACGACCGTCTTTCGCTTGCTTCATCGCGTATAGCGTTGACGCTCACATTAGCCTGGTTTGCTTCTATGGATTCGATAGCCAATGTGGTTGCGGCTCCTGTGATTGATGGAATTGCAAAATTCATGCATTCATCCACATCAACCCATCCGGTTATCGCATTTAAAATATGTATGTGGCTATCAGTTGCAGCCCTTGTCGTTGTGATAATTCGCAAGATTATGGTTCGCAAACATGGCGGTGGTGATACATTCCCGACGACACCTGAGGAAGCTCATGTGACATCCAAAGCGCCGATGCCTGCAAAAGCAGGCGTGGCCGCCCGAACCGCCACTTCCAGTGCTACGACACACTCCTCTAAGTCAGATGCAAAATAGTTAACTAATTATATAATTGTAATTATGTATACGCCAAAATTTAAGAACACCGAGCCACGAGAGTTCGTGCTCAATGACTACACACGAGGGTTTGCCCAGTGTGTCGACAACAATTGGAACTATGCGGTATATGCGCAGGATCCTGAAGTTTCAATCTACCAGAATGAATATAATGCAGGATATGTGCAGGGTAAAATCCAAACAGGAAAACTCATCAAAGCAACCCGCAATAACACCTGGAAATGGTATGTACTTGATGAGGGACCCGGCGCTAATTCCACTCAGATACCTCCGGGCGGTCTTCAGATAGTGGAAAAACACCTTGTAGATAACTACAATTATCTAACTGATTGGGCGGATAAAAACATATCTGATATCAAGACGCAGAATATCGTGAGGTTGATGTACAGGATGCTTGGTATATATCACGGCGCTGCCGACAAGACTCCGCTTGAGAATGTGAGCTTCAACGACTTAAAACTTGCGTCAATGTCTCCCGAGGAGACGCGACTCAACTCGGGTGATGAGCCGCTTACATTCATCGATGTCTATTTCTTGAACGCAATGATGGATATATGGGATGCGGCCTCCAAAGAACTCGGAACCGCACTCAGCAAGGAAGGCCTTAACCACAACCGCGTGAAGAAGGACGATAAGAAGAACACCCTCAAAGACAAGGAGGACGATCTCAAATTCAAACCCGGGCATTGTTCCGGCTTTGTAAAAAAGATGCCTGACGGCCAGATCTTTTGGGTTCACACATCTTGGTGTTGTTTCATGGCTCAGACCTGTGCGATGACCTATGTGATAGGTGATGACTTTATCACTCAGAATAGTTTCTGCCCGGGACAGTTCGGATCGAATACCGACTTTGGATTCAATGGGCATGGAATCGGGTTTAATGAAACTACGGAAACATATTTTTACAATGAATCCAAGACACTTGGTATTTGGATTACCTGGCGTGCGGCGGCCGCAGAGCATTTTGCAAAGTCTATCGATGACTTCTATGATTATATAACCATCGACAATACCGGCACATATCTAAACGCCTATATGCTGGTGGATGCTTACAAGGGTGAGTTTGGTATGATCGATATGTCTTACGCACGGTTTGCTCTCTTCAAAGGAGATGGCGACAAGCTTACAGTCACAGATTCTACCGGATACAAGCCCACATTCCTCGACTGGGATCACCATCTGGTCACCGAATCGCACGTATTGGGTTGTAATGACCCTGCTTATAAGAGAATCGCCAGAGAACTTGAGTTTATTGACGGAGCTCCGAAACGCCGTTATCAGCTTTGGAGAAATATCCCTAATGTTCGTACTATGGATGATGCAAAAGCCCTTATAACATACAATGAGAGCCTTGAACCGATATCAATAGCTGGAAGATGGGATAAGAATTACGGCACATCGGAATTTTTACGCTATCAGCCCCACGGATCAATTGACGCAAAGGCGTTCGGTGCCAATGAAATAAAGGAGGTGCTTGCCAACCTGTCGATGAAGCCTGATATCAATGGCACAAAAACCTCTTTCTGGATGAAATTCGGTAGCGCTTATATTGATGGACTTCCATTCATTTGGTCGGATTCGATATGGGCCGACTTCAAAGATCCGGAAGATGTGGATTATATCCCCGATGCTATCGACGGAAAATGGAACAGAGTAAAAATGTTTATGGCTTAAGGGCCTAATAAATTAAAAATCATGGCTAAATACACTCCAAACTTCAAAAATACCGAAGCTACGCAGTATGTCATGGATGAATATACTTGCGGCTTCGCACAATGCATAGACAACAACTGGAACTATGCAATATATGCACAGAATCCCAACGTGAGCATCTTCCAAAACGAGTATAACGCCGGCTATGTGCAGGGTAAGGTTCAAGGAGGCGATGTTATACTCGCTACCCGCAACAACTCGTGGAAAAACTTTCTGATTGGTTCGACGCCTCAGGACGCCCTTTCTGTGGAGGTAAAACCGGAATATCTCTCAGCCGCAGGTGCCACGGTGGAGCAGAATTACCGATATCTCTGTGACTGGGTAAATGACCGTAAAGATGATCCTAAGGTGGAGAAAATCATTCGTCTGATGTTCCGTCAATTAGGTATATATGAAGGTGCCGTCAGCACATCTCCTCGGAGTGATGTGTCGATGGACGATCTTTTGCTCAGCTCGTATCCCGAAGAGCAAAGCAAACTTGGCGCAGGTGCCACTCCCCTTACATTTCTGGATGTTATATTTATCAATTCGCAGTATGACCTCTTCGATGCCATTGGAGATAAAATCGGCCTTGTGATGGGCTACGGCTCGGCCAAAAAGTCGAAAGGCGCCGGATGTGTGAATGAAGGGAGAGAGAAACCTGAGCATTGTACCGCATTCACAAAACTTATGCCCGATGGAAATATTTTCTGGACGCACAATTCATGGTGCTGCTTCTGGGCTCAATCATGTGCTGTGACCTATTGCATAGGCTCTGACTTTGTGACCCAAAACGCCAATTGTCCAGGTCAGTTCGGGTCAAATACCGACTTTGGATTCAATGGGCATGGAATCGGATTTAATGAAACGACCCATGTAGACCTGTATGACGAGACCAAGGTGAATGGTGTATGGCTTACTTATCGTTCGGCGGCGGCCGAGCAGTTTGCCCGTACGATTGAGGAGTTTTATGATTACATTTGCCTTGACAACACCGGAACATACCTGAACGGATACCATCTTGTGGACTCCAATACAGGAAAAATTGGTCTTGTGGAAATGAGTTATAAAAGAACCGTTTTGTTTGTCTGCGACGGTAAAACTATCACTCAGAAAGACTCAACCGGCTACGAGCCCACTTTCCTTGACTATGACCATCACCTCATAACCCCGACCCATATTTTAGGTGTCAACCAACCGATAAACTGGTGGGTTGGCTATGAGCTTGAAAGCATGAATCTGCGTCCTATGAGACGAAATCAGTTGTGGTGGGGAATTGGCGGTGTCAATGATATTGAAGATGCCAAAAAGCTTATAACTTATACTGAAGATCGCGAGCCACTCTCAATATATGGGCGCTGGGATCTTGGGTACGGAACAACTGAAATGCACCGTACACGTCCTGACGGATCGGTGGATGCGAAGGCTTTCTCTGCCGAACTCATAAAGGAGGTTTTGTCATCACTGAGCCGTAAGCCATCGATTAATGGGCAAAAGACATCGTTCTGGATGAAATTCGGAACAGCGCGTGTCAGTCAGTTGCCTTTCATTTGGAGCCGGTCTCAATTCAGTGCGTTCAAGCAACCTGAGGAAGTTGACTTTGTCCCCGACGCGCTCGACGGACAATGGAATCGTGTGAAAATGTTCATGGAATAATCCGAGCCTCATAAAGGCTTAAATTATTCAGCTCTATAATTCAATAAAATTGTAAAGTGATACAAAAGAACACAAGAGAAAACGAGAAACAAAATAGATTTTTAACATTAAGGTTTTAAATCGATTTCTTATGGCTCTTGTGTTCGTTTGTATCTCTTTATAATTTTTTATAGCCTCTCCTCGAATAATATCTAAGAGTTAAAGAATTTTTTAACTAAAGCGTATTCATCTGTAGGAAAAGTCTCAACGGCATGTGAGTTATCCCGTCATAGTCTTTGGGCTTGGTAATTGCATCCATTGAAACTACATACTTGGGATAGTTGTCGGGGATCTGCATCAGATTACCGAACTCCCTCTTGATGGTGGATTCTTCGGTAAGCAGATATGCAACCTGAATGTAGATTGGTTTCCCTCCTTTTTCTGCCACAAAGTCAATCTCGCCATTGGGTAGTGTACCCACGGCCACTCTGTAACCCATATTTTTCAGATGAAGATACACAGCGTTTTCCATCACTTTCTCAATATCCACCGCCCGGTTACTGCCTACAAGAAGATTTCTCAGACCAAGATCCTCAAAATAATACTTGTCGTTTGTTTCCAACAGTCGTTTCCCGTGAATGTCATACCGTCGCACCTTATTTATTATATAAGCATTGGAGGCCGCCTTGAGATAATTGATGGTTGACAATGGAGTCAGTTCAACTCTCTGCGACTTCAGATATTTCGACAAAGAGGTTGCAGATACGAGCTGCCCGGTATTGTCGCTGACATACGACATCAGATTTTCAAACAGTGTAACATTGCGTAGACCTTCCCTTTGAACAACATCTTTCAGCACAATGGTATTGTAAATGTTTTGCACATATTCCCATACCATGTCCTCATTTTCAAGTCCGAGCCGATAAAGATGTGGCAGCCCACCGAATGTCAGATACTTTTCAAGACTCTCCGAAGAATCTTCAATATTATGAAAACGGAGGAACTCACGATATGACAGACTCTGTATATGAATGTCGATATATCTTCCACCAAGATAGGTGGACAATTCCGAAGAGAGCATTTTCGCATTGCTCCCGGTGACTATAATCTGACATTCCTCGTCGGCATTGAGGCTTCTCAATGTATTTTCAAATCCCTCAATATCCTGCACTTCATCTATGAGCAGATAATTGTCTCCACCTTCGGGGAATTTACCCTCAATATATGATGACAAATCCGTGTCGTTCTTTATCGAGTCGAACTTCTTCTTCTCCTTGTTTATATACACAATGTTAGCTTCAGGATTAGTCTGACGAATAATCTCCGCCAATTCCCTGAGAACATAACTTTTACCCACTCGACGTTGGCCTGTGAGTGCAATCATCATCCCCTTGTTCAAGAACTTCAGGATATGGTCAATGTATATTTGCCATCAACATTGGTCAACCTCTTATTGCGCTTTATATCTATTCTGAGTGAGTTATTTATGATATTTGCTCCATTGATTTCTTCACATAGAATATCATTCTCCAAGTCAATATCAGTATCATTGCCATGAAGAATCCTATATCCATTTATCTCTTTTCTGTCTCTCCAATCTGGTTCCATAGGGATGTTTTATATAATTTGCGCAGATAAAACCGTATTTTACATAGAATAACTCAGTTTTATCTGCGCAAAATTAGTTATTTTAGATGAGACAAAGCATCGTTTATCTGAGAATTTTCAAAAGAATCAAGGTAAGTTTGAGTTATTTTTTCCGAACTATGCCCTAAAGACTCTGAAATTATAGATGTTGAAACTCCGGCTCTCTTTAGAACTGTGGCAAAGGAATGTCTTGCAACATAAGTTGTCAATTTGATAGGCAGACCCAACTCAAAACCAATTTGCTTCAAGGCTTTATTGACCTTAGCTAAAACCTTATGAAGTCTATTGGCTATTTGTATTTCACTTTTATGGAATGGTGAGAGTATAGGAAAGATAAAGTCTGATTGTTCTACTGAGTTGGCAGAATAATTAGAAACAATCTTCAATGACTCTTCTAGAAGTGGGATGATTATCTGTTTCTTTGTCTTAGCCCTAGTATAGCATAATTTACCATTCATAATATTGTTATGTTTCAGCATAGCCATATCTACAAAGTTGATTCCAGCACTAAAGTAGGAGAATGTGAACAAAGCAATTGCAAGCCTTTCCATCTGTGTTTTTCCTTGATAGGATAACACTTTCTGTATATCTGCCTTTGTCATTGCTCTCTTTGGCGGAGTTTGGCTAACCTTTGACACTTTATAGGCATGAAAAGGATAGTTTTCCTTATCTATCACTTTGTGTTCTATTGCCATATTGAATACAGCCCTTAGATGCCTCACTCTTGTACCAATAGTATTTATTGCCAATCCTTGTTTGAGCATCCACGTTTCATATCTCCTTAGCCATGCAACATCAATATCCTCAAAGGGAATGTCAAGTGTTCCGGCATACTTTAAAAAGGAGTTGTAACTCACTTCATACATCCCAGCATATCTCAATCTTCCTTGCTCTTTCAACATCCTTACATAAAAATTGAAACATTCTCCAACATTATTGTGTAGTTGTGAATTAGCAGACTGAGCAGTGGTTAGAAGTGATGAAGCTGTAAAATCTTTTCCATCTATTCTTTTACTGAGTATTGTCTTTTTTAGTTCATAGAGTTTCTGCTGTATCAGCAACATTATCTCATCTCTATTTGGACAATTCTCCTTTGGTTCATTCTTTTTGAAGTCCCAGTGAGTAGGATGAATAGAAATGCCTATGCTTTGATATTTCTTCTTTCCATCCTTGCAGACCCTCACCATCAAAGGATGAGAGCCATCTTTTAGAGTCTTTGATTTGTAGCACAAGACTTTAACTGTTTCACTCATGAAAGTTTCTGGTTTAACTCTCGGTTTAACTTTCATAGTAAAACCACAGCATTATATAGAAGAAAAAAGCAGTCAGATTTCTCTAACTGCTTGATTTTCAGTGATCCGCCTGGGGCTCGAACCCAGGACCCCAACATTAAAAGTGTTGTG
>CAZIXM010000004.1:0-114972 GCA_964543345.1 uncultured Muribaculum sp.
TGGCTCTTTCGAGTTTTAGGCCTCAAAAGTGTCAACTTTTTTCAGTTCAAGTCAAATTCCACATAAATCAATATTCAGCACGGCACTTTATTAATAAGGATGGAAAATATGGTTATTTTTAGATTTGAGGATAGAAAGATATCGATAACCGAGGATTTTTTGTAACTTTGCACGGCATTCACGATGATTTGCTGTAAATTTTTAGTACACAATCAAATATTTAACTCTATCGTATGCGCGAAACAAAAAAGGCTGTTCTGCTTTTAGAGGACGGCACCGCCTTTGAGGGTAAGTCGTTTGGCTACGAAGCTTCTACAGCCGGAGAAGTAGTGTTTAACACAGCGATGACAGGCTACCCGGAAAGTCTTACCGACCCTTCATACGAAGGTCAGATTCTCGTCACCACTTATCCGATACTTGGAAATTACGGTGTGCCTCCCCGAAGAGAAAAGGATGATGTCAGTGAGTATTATGAGAGCGATCACATCCATTGCCGGGCAATTGTGGCGCAGGACTATTCATGGGACCACAGCCATTGGCAGGCCGACCGAAGCCTCCATGAATGGCTAAAAGAGGAGAAAATAGCAGGGATTTACGGAATTGACACGCGGGCACTGACAAAGCACCTCAGGGAGCACGGTTCGATGTTGGGCAAAGTGCTTGTCGACGGTGCGACCGACGTACCGTTTTACGACCCCAACGCCGAAAACCTCGTGGCAAAAGTCAGTTGCTCAGATGTCGAGGTTCACGGCGACGGTCAAAAGACAGTAGTTCTCGTTGACTGCGGAGTCAAGCATAACATAATAAGATGTCTCACCCGCCGCGGTGTCAAAGTGGTTAGAGTTCCATGGAACTATGATTTTACCGAGATACCTTACGACGGGCTTTTTATTTCTAACGGGCCGGGAAATCCAGATATGGTAGATGTCACCGTTGACAATCTGCGCAAAGCCATGTCGACCGACAAGCCTATATGCGGAATCTGCATGGGAAATCAACTTCTTGCTAAGGCGGCCGGAGCTAAGACGTATAAACTCACTTACGGACACCGCAGCCATAATCAACCGGTACGCCGTGTGGGGACCGACAAATGCTTCATCACATCACAAAACCACGGATTCGCGGTCAACAGCTCGACTTTGCCCGACGACTGGGAACCGCTCTTCATCAACATGAACGACGGAACTAACGAAGGCATCCGGCATAAGACTAAGCCATTTTTCTCGGCTCAGTTCCACCCCGAAGCCTCGTCGGGGCCTAAAGACACTGAATTTCTATTCGACGAATTTATTGACATGCTTTAACCTCCTTAATACACTGACTATATGATTCATAACGATATCAAGAAAGTGCTTCTGCTCGGAAGCGGAGCGTTGAAAATCGGCGAAGCGGGCGAATTTGACTATTCCGGCTCGCAGGCATTAAAGGCAATGAAGGAGGAGGGCATAACTACGGTTCTGATTAATCCGAATATCGCCACGGTGCAGACCTCCGAGGGGTTTGCTGACACGATATATTTCCTTCCCGTGACTCCCTATTTCGTGGAGAAAGTTATCGCAAAGGAGCGCCCTGACGGCATACTGCTTGCATTCGGAGGCCAGACAGCCCTCAACTGCGGCGTAGCTCTGGAAGAGAGCGGAGTTCTCGAAAAGTACGGCGTAAGAGTGCTGGGCACACCTGTTCAAGCAATTATGGACACGGAGGACCGCGAACTGTTCGTGAAAAAACTTGACGAGATCGGCGTTAAGACCATCAAGAGCGAAGCAGTAGCGACCACGGCCGATGCCATAGTGGCCGCACGCGAACTTGGCTATCCGGTCATTGTGCGCGCGGCGTATGCTCTGGGCGGCCTGGGCAGCGGATTCTGCGACAATGAGGAGCAATTGATAACCCTCGTAGAAAAGGCCTTGGCATTCTCGCCGCAGGTTCTTGTCGAAAAGTCACTGAAAGGCTGGAAGGAGGTTGAATATGAAGTGGTTCGCGACCGCTATGACAACTGCATTACAGTCTGCAATATGGAGAACTTTGACCCGCTGGGCATACATACCGGCGAATCAATTGTAGTGGCTCCGTCGCAGACTTTATCAAATGAAGACTATCACTATCTGCGTAAACTCGCAATAAAAATCATACGCCACATCGGCATCGTTGGCGAATGCAATGTTCAATATGCATTCGACCCCTCTTCAATGGACTATCGTGTCATTGAGGTCAACGCGCGACTGTCGCGCTCGTCAGCACTTGCGTCGAAGGCAACAGGCTATCCTCTGGCTTTCGTTGCCGCCAAAATCGGTTTGGGCTATGGGCTGTTTGAACTTAAAAACTCGGTGACAAAGGAGACTTCGGCATTCTTCGAGCCGGCTCTTGACTACATCGTTGTTAAGATTCCGCGTTGGGACTTGGGTAAATTCCATAATGTCAAGCGCGAAATAGGCTCGTCAATGAAGTCTGTCGGTGAAGTCATGTCAATCGGGCGCACCTTTGAGGAGGCCATCCAGAAAGGCTTGCGCATGATAGGCCAAGGGATGCACGGTTTTGTAGAGAACAAGGAGCTGACAATAGCCGACATCGACAAGTCGCTTAAAGAGCCGACCGACAAGCGAATATTCGTCATTTCCAAGGCTATGCGCCAAGGCTACTCTGTAGAGCGCATCCATGAGCTAACTAAAATCGACCGCTGGTTCCTTCATAAACTGCATAATATAGTGACTACTGCCGACGAGCTTGAAACATACGATTCGGTGGAAAGCCTTCCCGAAGGATTGCTCCGTCAGGCAAAGCAACAAGGATTCAGCGACTTTCAGATAGCAAGAGCGTTGTTTAAAGACGGCCTGAATGATTACGTGGCATCAAGCGACTTGGTTCGCAGCCGACGCAAGTCGCTCGGTATTTTGCCGGTGGTCAAGCAGATCGACACACTCGGAGCTGAATATCCCGCCATGACCAACTACCTTTACCTGACTTACAACGGTTCAGAAAACGACATCGAATATCTCCACGACCGACGTTCAATCATCGTGCTTGGATCAGGAGCTTACCGCATCGGAAGCTCGGTGGAATTTGACTGGTGCTCGGTAAATGCATTGTTGACAGTTAAGAAGGAGGGATGGCGCTCTGTAATGATAAATTATAACCCCGAGACCGTATCGACCGACTACGACATGTGTGACCGGCTCTATTTCGACGAACTGACATACGAGCGAGTGATGGACATCATCGAGATGGAGAATCCTCATGGAGTTATTCTGTCAGTAGGCGGTCAAATTCCGAACAATCTCGCCACAAGGCTCGACAATTCGCAAGTGCCGATACTCGGCACATCGGCATCTTCAATCGACAATGCCGAAGACCGGCATAAGTTCTCGGCAATGCTTGACCGCATAGGTGTCGACCAGCCACGCTGGCAAGAGCTGACTTCGTTTGACGACATCCAGAAGTTTATTGATGAAGTCGGATTTCCGGTACTTGTGCGTCCGAGCTACGTGCTTTCGGGCGCGGCAATGAACGTTTGCTCCAACCAAGAGGAACTTCACCGGTTCTTAAGGCTTGCAGCCAACGTGTCGAAGCAACACCCGGTAGTGGTGACAGAGTTCATTCAGAACGCAAAAGAGATAGAGATGGACGCTGTGGCTCAGGACGGAGAAATAAAGGTCTATGCAATATCGGAGCATATCGAATATGCAGGCGTGCATTCCGGCGATGCCACTATCCAATTTCCGCCACAGAAACTCTACGTTGAGACCATACGCCGCATAAAGAAGGTCAGCCAGAAAATAGCCAAGGCACTTAACATCTCCGGACCGTTTAATATTCAATTTCTTGCCAAAAACAATGACATTAAGGTTATCGAATGCAATCTTCGAGCTTCACGGTCATTCCCGTTTGTCAGCAAAGTCCTTAAACTTAACTTTATCGACATTGCCACGCGGGTCATGCTCGGACATGATGTCGAGAAGCCTCACAAGAACGCATTCGACCTTGACTATGTAGGCATAAAAGCATCGCAATTCTCATTTTCACGCCTGCAGGGAGCCGACCCTGTTCTTGGGGTAGACATGGCCTCGACCGGCGAAGTAGGCTGTATCGGAGTAGACACCGATGAGGCTCTGATGAAGTCGATGCTTTCCGTAGGCCTGCGCGTTCCGTCAAAGTCAAAGGGGATACTGCTTTCTACCGGAACTCCGAAGCAGAAAGCCGATATGCTCGACGCGGCCCATGAACTTTATCGCGCCGGGTATACACTTTATGCCACCGGCGGGACACACCAATTCTTAAACGACAACGGAATCCCTGCAATTAAGGTTTACTGGCCGAGCCAGCCTGACCGTCAGCCCCAAGCACTCGATCTTCTGCACCAGAAGACTCTCGACCTCGTGGTCAATATCCCGAAGAATCTGTCTGAGACTGAGCTGACTAACGGTTATCACATACGCCGAGCCGCAATTGACCTCAATGTGCCGTTGATAACGAATGCCCGTCTTGCGTCTGCATTTATCCAGGCGTTCACTCATCTGCCCATCGACGAAATTGAGATCCGCCCCTGGGACAAATACTGACGGAGTTTACCCCCGACTTTGCGTCGCTGTTCAACCAGACGCAAGGAGAAGGGGCTGTGTCAAAATTCAAAAGCTTCTGAAAGAAGCCCAAAATTGGGTAGCCGGGTAAAGAGACCGTTAGGTCGATTTGCCCGGAGATCCGATAACGAGAGTGCATAATCTGTAAAGATTTGACAATTAGAATATTGAAATATTAAATCTTTGCAGATTTTTATTTCTGTTTCAAACATTAAACCGGAGATAGGCGCTACGCGCCAATCCCCGGCTATACAATTTTTTGCATCTTTCAGATGCGATAATTCCTATTTTGACACACCGTCTTTATGTTTGAAACAGAAATATTTGCCTGCTTCAGCACCAACCTTAACAAAGTTTTAAAGATTTATTTGAATTTAATTTCTCCGGTAAAATAAATTTATTTATTTTTGCGAACGACACTCGCCTGCTCCGGAGGGGGCGACGGGTTCATTTTATGTTTAAAGACGTTTACACGACGTTCGCTTCAGCATCTGGAACTTCGCAACTTCTAAACTTACCTGAAGAGAAGCAATGTAGGCGTCCACGGGTGATGTTTATATTCTACACATATAATCATCCTTGACGTGGGCTGGCCGAGTTGCTTATCCTGGTAGGTGGGCAATGCGAAGGCCTCAGATGCAGGATGAGCAGATTGTACAGATGCCCGCGTCTTTTTTGCTATGTACAACACCTGATTTTGGGCTATCTGCAGGTCAATAATTTTAAGAGATGAGGTTACTGGACACCTTAAGGTTATGGTTATGCATTTCCTTAATCTTAGCCATATCAGGATGTTCTGATAAAAATGACGATCTGAATCCGATCATTGACACCGGAAAGACCGATGAGGGCGTTTATAAAACTACTTATGAATCGGGAACCGGATATGATATAACGTATAGACTTAACGACAATGTTATTGTCATCGATGACAGCAATCTTGACTATTTATTGCGCGTCGAGGCCGATACGATTCTGTACTTTTCATCGTCGACACCATCAGAAATTTTACCCACTAAAGGCGAAATCTTATCATGCACCATAACCGATAAGACCCCATACGGTCTCGGCAATGAAGTGATTAGCTTAGAGTCAGTCAATGGAGAATACAAATGCGTCACTACCACCGCATCACTTGACGAAATTTTTGCAGAGCTTTCACTAAAACTGCAGGATTATGAGTTAACATCAGACTATGAGATTGAGACAAATGATTCTGAAGGAAATAAATTTTATTTCAGCTTCGCAAATGCGAATAATGAAGATTCAGAATCAGTTTCAAAACCGATAAAAACGGCACTAATGAGCCGAGCCATAGAATCCGGGGTAAAATTTAAGACAGAAATTAAATTTAACGTTACTCCAACCTTTTCATTGAAATTGGATCCATTCCACCCTGAAGATAATATGGTGGATTTTAAGGCGGAGTTTACATTTTCGGGAGAATTGGGATTTTCCGGTAACGGGAAGTTTTCTAAGCCAATATTTGAACTCCCACAAATTAAATTTCCGTCAATTGCAATCGGTCCGATAGTTCTTCATCCTTACTTAGAGGGTGGCGTAAATTTTATAGCTGAAGCCGAAGGCGATTTTGGCGTTTCTTTCTCAAAGACAGTAACTTATAGAGCCGGATATAAGAATGGTGAAAATTTCCATTACAGGGAAGACAACTCATCGGACGATAATATTATACGGAATATTAACTTGGACGTTAAAGGCTCTATGGGCGTAGAAGCGGAATTAGCTTTGGGTGTAGGGATATTTATTCCCCAAGCCAGTTTCGGAGGCAAAATCACAGCCGATGCTTTGTTCAGCACAGAGTTCCAACTGAATAATCCCAATTTATTTAAAAATCCTCCGACACTTGGTTTTGACATCAACTATGCATTTTCACTTTTTGCTAAAGTGGAATTTGACCGCATATTCAAATTTAAAGGCGATAAGCAACCGACTGATAATTCTGATAAAAAGTTCAACCTTGGCGTTGGGCTGGAGATTAAGTTGCCTGAACTTAATTTGATGCATATCGAATGGCCTTTGCTTCCACACTTAGAGGACGGCTCGCTTAAAGTGTCGAGCAATATTTCCGACTATACGTACAAAATGAGATATAACCTTAAAGAGGGGTTACTCTCAAAGTTTTTCTACATCGAAGCGGGAGCAAAGGTTTTTCTTGACGACAATGAGCTATACCACTTAATTTCTGATATGGAAATTGCCCACAATTCAACCAGTACGCATGACTTCAATTTATCTAACCTGGATCCTGACGAATACTATAAAGCGTGTCCGACTTTGACCATGTTTGGAAACACTTACGAACATGAAATGATAAAATTTCCGGAAGCGAGCATAGTCGGTTCGTGGAAATATACAGATGAAGAACATGAATATTACGTAATCGAAACATTCAAAAGCGATGGCACATATCGTTATGACGAATATGACCTATATACCGACGAACTTGATGAATGGGGTTCGGGCACATATATCTATAGCGATGAGGAAAGCCTACTAAGAACATTTGTAACTTCTGGAAATGACGCACCATTTTCAATGTGGATATTGTGTACTGTAAAGAAGAATTTAATGTACTACGAAGATCTCGACGATGAAAAACACAGAAGACTGACCTACTATAGAATTAACCCTATTGATTAATTACCATTATATATATTAATTATGCGAATTTTTAAAACAATTTTCAGTTTATTGACACTCATTTTGATGATTTCAAGCTTTAGTTGCTGCAGTAGCAACAAGAACCACGACGACGAAGAAGAAGTGACAGGAAATGGAAATTCTTCTGAATCCATAACCTCGGCAATAGTTGGCAAGTGGAAATATACCAATACCGAGCAGGAATATTACGTTGTGGAAGAGTTTAAATCTACCGGAGTCTACAGTTACGAAGAATACGACCTCAGCACTAATAAGAAGGAGGAATCCGGCTCCGGTAATTATTCATACGATGAAGAAACCAAAATTTTAAAGATAAATGTAACGTCCGGAAATGACGCACCATATTCGATGAGAGTATATTGTGTGGTCAATGGCGACGAAATGCAGTACCGTGATTTGGACGAAGATAAGGTGACGCTGACTTATTACCGAATGTGATTTTCAGTGCTTTACAGGTAGAAGGGGGCGGTGATGCTATGGTATTCTTCTGAGCCAATTAGCAACCGCCCTTGTTGTGTTTGCACGCGCATATCGGGTGTCAGCTCCCAGAGGGTACGCGATGGCTTTGTGGCAGCGGCTTTGGTAACCACAGCTACTTTTCGGGCTATACGCATTCGTGACACCTCCGCTTCAAACGTCACGTCAGAGTCAAAGTCAGAGGGCAAGACCATAGAGAGAATTCCGGAGGGAGTGATGAGCCCACGCGTACATGCATTAATCAGTGAGCGGTAGTCGAGTCCGTCGCCATGACGCGCCATAAGCCGCGCAAAGTCCGGCGATTTGACCCGAGCTTTATAAAATGGAGGATTGCTCACGACCAGGTCGAATGCACCGACGTTAGCATCAATCGTCAAATCGTTAAAATCAATATTTCGGACTGCGATTCTATCAGTCCAAGGCGAATGCACTACATTAAAATTGGCTTCTGACGCGGCTTCAGGCATAATGTCAATAGCTTCAACAAAAACATCCGGCGAGCGCTGGGCAAGCATCAAAGCGATGAGCCCCGTTCCACAGCCAACATCGAGGGCGCGTTTCGCACCTGCGACATTACACCATGCACCGAGCAACACGCCGTCAGTTCCGACCTTCATGGCGGAGCAGTCGTTGCGTACATCAAATTTCTTAAACCTAAAGACGGTTTCACGATTCGGATTGGTTCCCATAACGTGGGCAAAGTTAAACATAAAGGCTTAAGTATTGGTTATAATAACGCAAAAAGTTGTAACTTTACCGAGAAATAACAGCCTTCGGGCATAAAAACAGCTAAACGATGAATATAGTATCTTCAAAATTTGAAATCAGTAATTCAGATGTAACCAAATGTCCTTCGGGATGCCGCCACGAATATGCATTCATCGGACGCTCAAACGTCGGAAAATCGTCGCTAATAAATATGCTTACCAAGCATAAAGGCCTGGCGATGACCTCTTCGACACCAGGAAAGACCACGTTGATAAACCACTTTCTGATTAACGACGAATGGTACATCGTAGACCTTCCGGGGTATGGATACGCCCAACGCGGCAAGGAGATGCAGCGCAAAATAAAGGAAATTATAGAAACATATATTCTTGAACGCGGACAGATGACGAATCTGTTCTTGCTTGTTGATTCGCGTCACGAACCGCAAAAGATTGACCTCAAGTTTATGGAATGGCTCGGAGAAAATGCTGTGCCGTTCTCAATAGTCTTCACTAAGCTCGACAAGATGTCGTCTTCGGCAGCTAAAATCGTGACAAGCAAGTATCTTGACATTCTGAAGGAACAATGGGAAGAGCTTCCGCCTGTATTCTACACTTCAAGTGTCGACGGACGCGGACGCAATGAGCTGTTGGACTATATCGAGGAGCTAAACAAACTTCCTCTTGAGTGCGAATAAGACTATGAGCGAAAAATACTTTACGGCAGAAGAGCACGGGAAGCTTCTTGAAATTACGAAGAAACTTCTCTACGTGACGCGTGACGTCGTAGAGAAAGGCGATGTCAGAAGAATCAGAGAAATAACCGAACGCGGTGTCGAGGGGAATCAGCTTAAACGCGACCGATTTGGATTTAACCCTACCCTGCGCCATTTGACCACAGCATTGGCACTTTGCGAGAAGGTAAGCCCTGACCGCAATATGATCATTGCCATGCTCCTATACGGATTATGTCAGACAGAACTACTTCCGGAAGAGCAACTGAAGAAAGACTGGGGCGAAGATATTGCCAAGCTGGTTCATGGACTGCTAAAAGTGTCGTCACTTTATAGCAAACAGGTGGCCGTTGAAAGCGACAATTTCAGAAAACTTCTGCTGACATTTGCCGAAGATATCCGAGTCATAATAATAATGATTGTTGACCGATTGTCGCTGATGCGCGCCATCAACCATCATCCCAACGAGAAGATGGTGCGTGACGTAGCTTACGAAGCCAACTATCTTTATGCCCCCCTGGCACATCGTCTTGGACTTTATGCCATAAAGTCGGAGCTTGAGGATATGTCGCTAAAATACACTAACCGCGCGACTTATACCGAAATAGCCCACAAACTTAATGAGACCAAGGCTTCGCGCGACGCATATATAGCGTCGTTTATCAAGCCCATCAGAGAGAAACTCGATGCGACCGGCCTTAACTACGAAATAAAGGGGCGCACAAAGTCGATCTATTCTATCTGGAACAAAATCAAAAAGCAGAAGAACGACATCGACCATATATATGACCTCTTTGCGATACGCATAATCATCGACACAGAGCCTGCAAAAGAGAAGAGCGACTGTTGGCTGGCCTACTCAGTAATAACCGACATGTACCGTCCTAACCCTTCGAGGATGAAGGACTGGCTCAGCATACCTAAAAGCAACGGCTATGAGTCGCTCCACATCACCGTATCCGGACCCGACAACCGTTGGGTTGAGGTTCAGATACGCACTAAAAGGATGGATCTCATAGCAGAGAAAGGTCTGGCCGCTCACTGGAAATATAAGGGCATCAAAAGCGAAGGCGCACTTGACGCATGGATGAATAATGTGCGCGACATTCTTGAAACGGCAGAGACAGGCCCGATGGAGCTTATGAAAAACATGAAGATGGACTTCTATGACAAAGAAGTGTTCGTGTTTACGCCTAAAGGCGACTTATATAAGCTGCCGTTCGGAGCAACGCTGCTGGACTTCGCATTCCATATCCACACTAAGTTGGGCATGGCCTGCGTGGGGGGCACGGTAAATGGCCGTAACCAAAAGATTAACTATAAGCTGCAAAGTGGCGACACGGTTGAGATACAGACTTCTTCGACACAGACACCGAAACTTGACTGGCTCAATTTCACCGTTACGTCAAAAGCCAGAAACAAAATCAGACAGAGCGTAAAAGAGATCGAAAGCCGTCAAGCCAATCTTGGCAAAGAACTTCTGGAACGAAGACTTAAAAACCGGAAGATAGAGGTGGTTGAAAGCACAATGACCAAGCTTATTAAAAAGCTCGGCTTTAAGACCGCTACAGACTTTTATGACGCTATCTCTTCAGGAGAAAAGGATGTTAACGACGTAATCGCAGAATATGAGAATCTTGACCGAAAGCAGAACGAATCGACAGAAACACGCTCGGCCGAAGAATTTAAACTTATAACCCATGAGGAGACATCAGATACCGGCGACATACTTGTCATAGGCGACGACATTAAGGGTATCAACTACCGGCTGTCAAAATGCTGTAATCCGATTTATGGCGACGACGTTTTCGGATTCATATCGGCCGAAGGGGTAATTAAAATTCACCGCAGCGACTGTCCGAACGCATCCAACATAAAGGATAAATATCCTTACCGAATCATACCTACGCGATGGTCCGGCAAATTAGGGCATCAGTTCGGAGCTACACTGCGCATCGTCGGTCAGGACGACATCGGGATAGTGTCATCCATCACATCCATCATCAACAAAGAGAAGGACACCGCTCTGCGGAGTATCTCAATAGATTCAAACGACGGAATATTCCATGGCTATCTCGTTGTAGGAATCAACGACACCGTAGCTCTAAATAACCTTATAAAGAAACTAAAAACCGTAAAAGGAGTAAAAGATGTACAACGCAGCAAGTAAACCAATCATTGCCGGACTCATCACGGCAACCTTATTTTTGGGCGGGTGCTCGTCAAAAAGCGCCGACCGCATCGGAGCCGAACAGCTGATAGCGAGTGCTGACTCAGCCCTTAAAGTGCAGAACTATGACGAAGCCATTGCATTGCTTGACACTCTCAAGGCTAAATATCCTGCCGAGATAGAGATGCAACGCCAAGGTATGCATTTACGTCCGCAGGCCATCGAGGGGCAGACAATCCGAGAGTTGCAGACTGCCGACAGCCTGCGCGCCTATTATGAATATGTCGCCGATTCGCTTAAACAGTATTTCGCACTGGTCCACAACCCGGAATTGGGAGAAGACTATGATTACTATGTCATTAAGGAGTATAAGAACAGCAATCTTTTCAACCGCACAGGTATCGAGGCACGTGTGGAACCATCCGGCGAGCTACGCCTCATTTCCTCACTTGTCGGACATCCGGCGGTAAAGCACACCAAGATAGCATTGGCGCCCAAAGGGCAAGGATCTTTTAAAGTCGAATCAGCAGAAGTGCCATACGACGGCGAGCGCAACTACCGCTCCGGATCAACCGAGATGATAACTTTCATCGGAGCCGAATGCGACACTTTGGGTTCATATCTGGTCAACGGCGCGCCTAAAGACGTAATGCTCGTATTCAGAGGTGCAAAAGTGCACTCTTTACCGCTATCAAAGAACGACCGCAAGTCGCTTGAGATGAGTTACAAGTTTGCCCAAGCCACAGCCAAACACCGCAATCAGGTAAAGAAACTTGACTACCTCAACAAGCAACTTATGATTGCCCGCGACCAGACGGCAAGAACTTCGCAGGATCCGGAATAATCATTGAATCACAGACCTTGTCGGTCAAGCCACCGAAACATGTAAACGAACAATGGATTGCGGACTTCCTTTCTGGAAAGCACAAGATCGTGTAGACCTCCAATCACAACGACTTCGGTCACTTTAGGGCCTAACCGCCTTCCATACTTAGAAATATCCTCAACATCGAGAACAACGTCGGCCCGGGAGTACATGCTCTTCGGGTCGCCTTTTTTGAACGTGCGGTCGGAATGCATCAACAGTATGGGCACTTTAATGTGCGGGTTGTCCTGAATAATTCCTTGCGCAACATCGATTGCACGTATCCAACCGGTATCGACATTAGGCGACACCATGAGCTTCCAAGACGTGTCATAGTTCCATTCGCCATCATAATCGGCCAGCAAGCTGCGAGCATAACCTGTTCCCCCACCCTGTGAAATAGAAATATCGGGGAACAGTGATGCCACTCTGCGCACCACAGGAATCAAGAACTTTTCCTGAAATTCAGACTGATTCCAATCAAGGAACGGGCTGTTTAGGATTAGAGCCTTTACTAACGTGTTGGGATTTTCATTCATATATAGCGACGTTGTCAGTCCTCCCGTAGAGTGTCCCATAAGTATCACTTCAGTGTTTCCATCACGCTTTATTTGCGCGAGAGCCGAGTCAATATCGGCAAAATACTCCTTCATGTCGCGAACCTGAAACATCTTCTGTCCCTCCAGAATCGAACGGCCATATTTTCTTAAGTCAACGGCATAGAAATTGTAGCAAGAATCTACAAACCTGTTGCCCATCTCAGACTGAAAGAAATAATCGTTATAACCGTGGACATAAAGAACCGCACGGCGCACCGAACCACATCGTGACAGCTTCCGCACTATAGTGCAACGCACTTTTCCGGCATAGTCATCAGGCTGTATGACATAACGCATCTCATAGCCGTCGCCCAAGACATCCGGACTCCATTGGGAAAACAGAGCCGAACATCCCAGGCACCAGACAAGGAGTGCGAAAAAAAATCTCTTCATAACTTACTTAAGCCAGCGGAAAAGTTCGATATACGATACTTTTTTACCATATCGCAGTATGCCGTTGCGGTAAATTCTTGAAGCGAAATAGGTGAATAATATGGCAGAACCATACAAAACTCCAATGCTCGTGAGCAACTGCCATAGCGGTACATCGTAAGGCAGTCGGGTCATCATCACTATTGGAGAAGTGAACGGGATAATCGAACACCAGACTCCAAGCTGTCCATTGGGATTTTCGATGCACGACTCGCCGATGAGCAATGCGAACACGATTATCATCATCACAGGAGTAGTGAACTGAGCAGTATCGGACTGCTGGTCGACAGCCGAACCAAATCCGGCAAACAATGCGGCATAAAGCAGATAGCCACCTATAAAGTAGACCACGAACATGCCAAGCAACTGTATCCAGTTAATCGACATGATCATCTGCAATATTTTAACCATGTCTGACTCAAACTCCGGAACAGCCTCGATACCGGCCGCCATACCCGGAGCCATAGCTGACGCGTCAGGCACTATGCCACTCAGGCTCAATGCCATCACACCGGCACCGAGCAACACTGACCAGATGGCTATCTGCGTAAGTCCAACCAAAGCCACGCCGATAATCTTACCCATCATAAGCTCGATGGGACGGCAAGAGCTTACAATGACTTCGACTATGCGGTTGGTCTTATCCTCGACCACCGATGCCATAATCATGGCTCCGAACATCAGCACAAATATATATATAATAAACGCCAGAACTATTCCTACAAGCGAAGCCAGCATGGTCGAAGATAATTCATTGTCCCAGTTAAGGGCATCGACATCGACTTCAATCTGCGAGTCTTTCACCATTTGCTCAAATTCGGGAATCCCATAAGACTCTATCTTTTCTTGTGACAACCGCTCACTGAGCACATCTTCTATATGGCTCATCAACGACATTCGGACAGCATCGTCGGAATATACCGTGACTTTACGCGTATCTGAAACGTCGGCGGGAATGGCGACAAGCGCGTATGAATCGCCATATCGTTCACGCAATTCTGCCACCGGTTCAACACGATCAGTCGAAATATACACAAATCGATAGTCGTCATTATCATCAAACGCCTGTGCAAACTTACCGGAGTTGTCAACAATTGTCACAGTCTCGGCCGTATCCGAACTGTTAAATTGAGACAAAAGCACCGGAACGACACCTATTAAAAGCACAAGGATAGGGACAAGTATGGTGGATATAATAAACGACTTTTTTGCAACGATAGCGTAGTATTCACGTTGCATGACAAGGAATAAACGGTTCTTATTCATGTTCTTTCGTGACTGTTTCGATAAATATTTCGTTCATTGAAGGCAAAATTTCCTCGAATCCGAGAATAGTGTATCTCTCATTAAGGAAAGCAATAGTCTCTCTCATTGTTATTCCGGGGACAAGAGCAACCACTGCACAGCAACCGCCCACAGAATTAGCTTCAAGAGTATTTATGGCATAAAGCGATTCATTTGGAGCGAGAACAGGTTCAGCAATTGTGATACGGAACAAGTTTTTCTTAAATTGCTGTCTAATCTGATAGACATCGCCTTGAAGCACCGCATGTGCACGGTCAATCAGAGTGATTTTACGACAAATCTCTTCGACGGACGCCATATTATGTGTAGAAAACAAAATCGTGGCCCCATCACGGTTCAGTTCGAGAATCTCATGCTTAAGTTGCTCTACGTTAACAGGGTCAAATCCAGAAAACGGCTCATCGAAAATCAGTAGCTTCGGGCGATGAACCACAGTAGAGATAAACTGTACTTTTTGAGCCATTCCTTTAGACAAGGCTTCAATCTTTTTTGAAGCCCACTCGCCAAGTCCGAGTTTTTCGAGCCACATCATTGCCGCAGCCCTCGCATCGCGCTTCGACATTCCCTTAAGCCGACCGATAAACTCAATCTGGTCAATGACTTTCATCTTCTTATAAAGTCCACGTTCTTCAGGAAGATAGCCCATGTGCATAACGTCGGCAGGAGTCAAAACCCGGCCATCAAGAAGAACCTCACCTTCGTCTTGGCGTATAATCTGGTTCAAAATTCTTATGAGGGTGGTTTTTCCGGCACCGTTCGGTCCGAGCAATCCATAAACCTCTCCCTCTTCAACATTTAAAGACACGTGGTCAAGCGCGACATGCTTGTCGTAACGCTTGACCACATCCTTGATTTCTATTAAAGACATTCAGATATATTATATTTTGAATTATACACTACTCTTAGTCAACATTAGCGAAGCCCAATTATCGAGCACCGTCATCGATTCAAAAGCAAGTCCGAGGCCGGCTGCCTTACTCACAATGTCGTCGGCATCATTCTCATAAAAACCGCTTAATAGCATGATTCCCCCTGGATTAAGTGCGCGAGAATATGCTTCAATATCGTTGAGGATGATATTTTTGTTGATATTAGCCAATAAATAATCAGAAGCTCCAAGAACCTCAAGAGAAGCGGCATCACCGAGAACAACGTTAATTTCAGAATGGTTATTGAGCTTGACATTTTCGAGCGCATTAACGTAGGCAAACTCGTCAATTTCAATTGCACTGACCGGAGAAGCGCCACGCATTGCGGCAAGAATGGCAAGGATGCCGGTTCCAGTTCCGACATCAATAAGCGAACGACCCTGCATTGGCAAGTCCAAAATGCGCCGTAGCATCAATGTCGTAGTCTGATGATGACCGGTGCCGAATGCCATTTTCGGATCAATTACTATATCATACTCAGCCGAGGGCACATTGTTATGAAATGAACTGTGTATTACACATTTATCATCGACTATAATCGGTTTAAAATAGTTCTTTTCCCATTCGGCATTCCAATCCTGACCTTCAATCTCAGTCCAGCTAACTGACGCATTTGCTTCTTCAAACGGGAACTGAGCCATAACGGTCCGTAAGTCGGCATCGTTAAAGTCAGCCACTTTAATATAAGCGGTCAATCCCTCGGCATCAGGCACGAAACTCTCATAACCAAAGTCGCAAAGTAAGGCAGCGAAGACATCGGTCATAGTCTCGTCACAAGGTGTCAGGTCGACCCTCACCTCCATATAATTGTTCATCGGAAACTACTGTTTATTGGCGCGTTTACGCTCGATTTCATCAAGGATAATCTTTCTTAAACGCAGATGGCGAGGAGTCACCTCGACATATTCGTCTTCTTTAATGTATTCAAGCGCTTCTTCAAGGCTGAACACGACAGGAGGAATAATGCGAGCTTTGTCGTCAGCACCTGACGCGCGCATGTTGGTCAGCTTCTTCGACTTGGTAACGTTGACCACAATGTCATTGTCTTTAGCATTTTCGCCGACAACCTGACCGGCATATACTTCCTCTTGCGGGAAAATAAAGAACTTGCCTCGATCCTGAAGTTTGTCAATGGCGTAAGCGTATGCCGTACCGGCTTCCATGGCTATTAACGAGCCGTTAGTACGTCGCTCGATCTCACCTTTCCAAGGTTGATATTCGAGAAATCGGTGGGCCATGATGGCTTCACCGGCTGAAGCGGTCAACACATTGTTTCTAAGTCCGATTATACCTCGCGAGGGTATATTGAATTCGATATGCAAACGGTCGTTCTGAGTGGTCATGGACACCATCTCACCCTTACGGCGCGTCACCATATCAATAATTTTGCTTGAATATTCCTCAGGGACATTGATGGTCAGCAATTCGATAGGCTCACATTTCACACCGTCAATCTCCTTAATGATTACTTGAGGCTGACCGACTTGTAGTTCGTAGCCTTCACGCCTCATAGTCTCAATAAGTACGGACAGATGAAGCACACCTCGGCCATACACTGTCCACACATCTTCGTGAGGCGCTTTGGTAACCCTCAAGGCAAGATTTTTGTCAAGCTCATGCATCAGGCGGTCACCGATGTGGCGCGATGTGACATACTTACCATCACGTCCGAAGAACGGAGAGTCGTTGATGGTAAAAGTCATCGACATAGTGGGCTCGTCGATTGCAATTCGGGGAAGCGGTTCGGGATTTTCGACCGATGCTACAGTGTCGCCGATTTCAAACCCTTCAATTCCTACCAACGCGCAAATATCGCCGGAAGCCACTTCGGAGACCCGCTTGCGCCCCATTCCTTCAAAAGTATGAAGTTCTTTGATGCGCTGCTTCACGACAGAGCCATCTTTCTTACAAAGTGCTATTTCCATTCCCTCACGCAGGACGCCTCGATGAACTCGACCTACGGCAATTCGTCCGACATAATTGGAATAGTCGAGCGAGGTAATAAGCATCTGCGCATCGCCTTCGAGAGTCTGCGGAGCCGGTATGTATTCTATAATCGCATCAAGCACCGGAAGAATGTTGTCGGCAGGCTTTTTCCAATCAGTCGACATCCAACCTTGCTTGGCGGAACCGTAAATCGTCGGGAAGTCAAGCTGATCTTCGGTAGCATCAAGATTGAACATCAAATCAAATACCATCTCCTGAACTTCGTCGGGACGACAGTTAGGCTTGTCGACTTTATTAATAACCACCACCGGCTTCAATCCCATCTGAATGGCTTTTTGCAATACAAATCGGGTCTGCGGCATCGGGCCTTCAAAAGCATCCACAAGGAGCAGGCAACCGTCGGCCATATTAAGGACTCGCTCCACCTCTCCGCCAAAGTCGGCGTGTCCGGGGGTATCGATTATATTAATCTTATAACCTTTATAGTTGATTGAAACATTTTTAGAGAGAATCGTTATGCCTCGTTCGCGCTCCAAATCATTATTGTCGAGGATTAATTCACCTGTGCTCTGATTTTCGCGGAAGAGATTACCAGCCAACAACATTTTATCGACCAAAGTAGTCTTGCCATGGTCGACGTGAGCGATGATGGCGATGTTTCTAATGTTCTGCATATACTTATTTTCCTATTTCGAGTGCAAAATTACTATGTTATTAAACATATTCCAAGCCTCTATGCGAAAAATTTCGCGTAGAGGCTTGGAATATACTAATCAACAACAATCAATTAAATTAAGGAATTGATTTGTAAAGATCATTGATTGCAGTTCGCAGTTCTTCATTATCCGTCATAGAATATGCTTTTTTCAAATCGGCATTAGCCGCCGGATATTGCCGCATAGCGGCGGAGCAAACTGCACGGAAATAATAAACCAAGGCACTCTCCTTGTATTCGTCGTATTTTAATAAATAGTCTAAATCTTTACGCGCATCGCTAAAATTTTCTTGCTCGATATATATACTTGCGCGCTGCAAGTATACTTCCGGATTGCTCTTATCAAGATTGATGGCCTGAGTTATATCCTGAAGCGCTTTTTTATACTCTTTTTGGTATTGATAGAGCTGACACCGATTCTTATAAGCCGTCGCGCTGTTAGGATGCGCCTTGATGGCCTCATTAAAGTAATTCATAGCCTCGGCATTGTTGTCCTTGACATACTCAATGATTCCGAGAGCATTCAAGGCATCCTCATCTTCAGAATCCACTTCAAGAATCTCGCTGAAAATGAGAGAAGCATTGTCGAGTTCACCTTCGTGCATCCATGCGTAACCATAATTTTTCTGGTAGCTGTCCATGTCGAAGTTCAGCTTTTTACGGCTTTGTGCTATGTTAATCTCTTCAAAACGCCAGCCGCGTCCGTTTCCGTTAACAAGATCTATCCCTTTAAGTTTCTTAGGATTCTTGATTGCCGGGAAATACATCTTAAACTTAACCGTAGAGGCAAGAGGCACCGTAGTGCTGTTTTCACGGCTATCGCCAAGAGAGCTCGACGTGATGTAATACTTTTTGTTTTTTACACGGTCGCGAATATAAAATCCATTATTTTTCTTGTCTAAGTCGCACCACAGCTGAGCTTTTGTGTTGAGCATGTCAAGATTAGTGTATGAAAAATATCCGATAGTGGCATCTTTCTTAAACTCAAGCGCATTTAAGCGGACATTAGGATTGTTAACGGCTGGAGTGTTTATGATAACAAATTCGTCCTTTTGGTTAAATTTCTTATTGTCCTTAGCAAAATCGTTGTCCTTTATAGCATCGAGCATCTGCTTATCAAGACGCACGCCGAAGTTAATGTTTTGGCCGGTCTTGCTGACAAAAGTAGCCACCGCAAGCACTTCGCCCTTGTCATTAAGGATGGCGCTACCACTGCTTCCGGGGGAAATCGGAGCGGTCACCTGGAGAATCGGGCCATGAGAATCTTCGCGCAAGGCGGATACGCTTCCCTCAGAGAAGGTCTGCTCTAAGCCGAGAGGCGCACTAATGTTGTAAACTTTATCACCTTGCACCGGTTCATTTTCGGCAAAAGTCAAATACTTAAACTTCTGTCCGCCGGGATTCTTGATGCGGAACTTAACTATGTCTTTTTTCTTATCGGAGGCGAGTACTGATTCAATCTCATACTCAATACCATCCGCGGTATTTACCATAGCTTTCGTGGCATCGTTAAGAACATGGAAGTTTGTCACACCGACCCCGTTCTCATCAATGAAGAATCCGGAACCGCTTCCAGAAGGCGCCCCGTACTCATCATAAGTATATATTGTCACGGTAGCCTCTTTGGTGTTGCTGACAATTTCCTGCACGCTTTTTTGACATCCTACGGACATCATGGCAATGACACAGATAAAAATACTAACGAGCTGTTTCATGCAAAAAATGAAGTTAAATCTTATGTCGTAATGATTTTAATTTTACTATTTGGCAAATATAGCGATTTATTTGCATATATTATAATAAATTTATTCTTTTTTATACTTTTATAAACGGCTACATTTTATTTACCTATCAATCAACCGGTTGGGGTAATGGTTGCGGGAGGTTCTGCTCCGGAAGTTTTATTCCATCCCGCTCAAGAAGAGCATCTATCGAAGGCTCCTGTCCACGGAATCGCTTATAAAGCTCCATAGGATGCTCCGTTCCGCCCTTTTCGAGTATGTTCTTACGGAACGAGTCTGCCGTCGCTTTGTCGAAAAGCCCGTTCTTAAGGAACACAGAAAATGCATCAGCATCAAGAACCTCGGCCCATTTATAGCTGTAATAGCCGGCGGCATAGCCTCCCGAGAATATATGGCTGAAAGTTGAGCACACCATAGTTCCCTCGACATCAGGGAAGAGGGAAACATCTTTCATGGCCTTGCGCTCAAAGTCGGCAGGGTCGTCTATCTTGGACGTAGTAGAGTGCCAAGCCATGTCGACTACACCGAACCCAAGCTGCCTAATGCAAGAGTAACCGGCACCGTACTGCGAAGTGCTTACAATCTTATCGACAAGATTCTGAGGAATGGGCTCGCCTGTCTGATAATGCTTAGCAAATCCATCAAGGAACTCCTTCTGTGTGAGATAATTCTCATTGAACTGCGACGGCAATTCGACAAAATCGCGATAAACGTTGGTACCGGACAATGACACATATTTAGTGGAAGCAAGCAGTCCGTGCAACCCATGTCCGAATTCGTGCAGGAACGTCTCAACCTCGTAAGGAGTAAGCAACGAAGGCTTAGAACCTGTAGGCTTCGTAAAATTCATTACTATGGTCACGTGCGGAGCCACTTTCTTGCCGTCGGCACCGATATACTCCTCACGGAAATTTGTCATCCACGCGCCCGGACGCTTTGAGGCACGAGGGAAAAAGTCGGCATATATTATACCAATGAATCGTCCGTCGGCCTCCTTCACTTCGTAGGCTTTGACGTCAGGATGATACACCTCAATGTCAGGATTATATTCAAATTGCAGGCCATATAGGCGGGTAGCGAGTCCGAAAACTCCGTCTATGACATTGTCTAATTCAAAATATGGCCGAAGTTCCTCTTCATCGTAATCGTAACGTGCCTCTTTCAACTTGTTAGCGTAATAACTGTAGTCCCAGGCGTTCAACTTTATGGGACTGCCTTCGAGCTTGGAAGCAAAATTTTCAATTTCGGCAAACTCGCGTAGTTGTGCAGGACGGTATGCCTCAGCAAGCCGGTTTAAAAGACTGTTGACATTGTCAGGAGTCTCCGCCATAGTCTTTTCAAGCGCATATTCCGCATAGGTATTTTTTCCGAACAGATTAGCTATCTGCCGGCGCGTGTCGGCAATGTCGGCCATAAGCTCAACATTAGAATATTCGCCTTTGGTGTTACGGCTATTGTACATTTTATAAAGAGCCTCCCTTAAATCACGACGAGAACTGTACTTCATAAAAGACATATAGACAGGCTGGGCAAGCGTAAACAGGTATTCTCCGTCACGCCCTTTCTCTTTAGCTGCTTGAGCCGCGGCTTCAACAGAGCTCTCGGGCAGACCGTCAAGATCATCGGCAGTAAGCCAAAACTCGTATGTGTTGACCTCTTTCAAGACATTTTGTCCGAAACGTGTGGTCATATCCGACAACTTTGCTGAAAGCTCACGATACTTATCGCGACGCTCACCCTTCAAGTCGGCACCGCTACGGGCAAACGAATCGTAAGTGCGTTGAAGCAACATTTTATCTTCGGCATCAAGGTCAAGCGAATCGCGGGAGTCAAACGCGGATTTTATCCTAAGCCAAAGTCCTTCATTTAGGGTTATGCCAGTGCTGTGCCTCGACAACTTTGGCGACACTCTTAGCGAAATTTCCATCAGTTCGTCATCGCTGTCTGCTGACAGTAATGGGAAGAAAGCACTCAACACACGGCTCAGATCCTGCCCGCTACGGTCAAGAGCAACAATCGTATTGTCAAAAGTCGGTGCTTCGGGGTTATTCACAATAGCCTCTATCTCGCGGTTCTGGATGTCCATTCCACGGTCAATGGCCTCCTCATAATGAGAATTGTTTATGCGACTGAACGGCACTGTGCCATAAAGAGTAGTGTAATCGCGGAAGAAGGGATTCTGCGCTGATGTGCGGTCAGAAATGTCATTAGAATGCGCCTGTGTCATAATTGCGGATAATGTCAGAAAGGCTAATAATGCTTTTCTCATATAAAAATATTTGCGGTTATTAATCCGCAAAGATACAGATTAATAACCGCAAATATCTGTTAAATACAAATTTTAACGCGCCAAACCCTAAGAGCCCATTCGATAAGGGCACTGTCATCGTTTAAACAGGCGGTAGACCCGCTGAAACTGCTTGAACAGCTGGAAAGCCAGCACACCATAGTCGAGATAAGAGAATCCGCTGAACATTTTCCGCGCCATCGACGTGCTCATCAGCCCCTGAGTGGTGTTTCCTACCAGCTGAGAAGTCTGTGACAGCAGACGCTCTTTCTCAATCTCCATTTTTACATGATTAATGGCTCTGCGATAGCGAATATCTTCCAAAGTCAAGCCTTTCCACTGTCGAGGAGCTTCGCTTATGCTGGCGGGGGGTAGTTTACTTGATGCCATGGCTAATCTTTTTTATTGTTTGCAGAATCAGGTTCGTCAAGGAATAATCTCGACAGGAAACGGGCAATCGGATCGACGAAAAGCTTCTTGTTGAACAGAAACGCCAACAATCCGATGACAATGTATACCCCACCCATAATGATGAACGCCCACATTACAGGAATTACCTCTCCCAACAAAAACACCAACCCCATGGATATGAAGAAGAAGGCAATTAGAGCAAGCATGGCAAGCACGCCCGCCAATGCCCCATGGGACACCAGGATGGTCATTTTTTCAGTGGACAACAACCGAATGTTCTCCATATAGAGCTTCGTAAACTCTAAAGCACTTTTCCAGGAAGCCTTAAGCTCCTCATTGTTTTGGTTAGTCATTCTATCAAGAGGTTGTTAAAAACGCTTTATTATGAGGGGTATTGTAAAACCCGAAAATCAGTCGTCGAGTTCCTGCGTAAGCTTTTCCACAAGCGCATCGACATCCGTCTCGCTGCACAAAATGCCCTTTTCGTGCAAGATGCGACAAATTCGGGCACGCAAATCCTCACCCTTTTCAGGCGCGAACAGCAGCGCGGCTCCGGCACCGACGATGGCACCTCCGAGAAAAGCCGAAATAAGTCCAACAGTATTGTTCATATACCGAGCATTAAAATAGTTTTCTACTTTTTAATTTCCTCAACAATTTCGTCAACAAGCTCTTCCATCTTGTCTTTTCTCAGCGAAATACCTTTTTCACGGAGAAACTCACGGATATTGCTTCTTGTGTCTTCACCTTTCTCTGGAGCGAGGAGCAAGCCTACTGCGGCTCCGGCAATTGCGCCGCTTACAACGGCAAGTACGATGTGTAATGGTTTCATGAGCGTAAATTGAATTGTTAAATTATTAAAACACTATGCCACTAAAACACTTAAATATGGAAAAAGTTCTCGCGGCACCGAAGTTGTTTAACAATTGCAAATTTAACCAAAATACTTTCGCGGGCAAAATAAATCGGAGGCAAAACTTAGAGCCTTAGAAATCAAATTATCGGGCACGGCAAGAAGACGACATTGTAACGTTGACTCAATTCAGATGAGGGTGCTGGGGGTGGTAACGCCACCATCTATAATCGTCACCCATACGGCGCACCAACCCGTGCCAATAACCGTCGTCGGATCCGGACAGGACATCGACCCCTTCCATAATAGGAGTGACTGCCCAAACATTTTGACGCAACTCATCGTCAAGCTGTCCGGCATCCCAACCGCTGTAACCAAGGTAAAATCTTACATTTCCTTCAACGGGATAACCAGCGTTAATATAGTCTATCAAGTGGTTAAAGTCACCTCCGATAAACAGACCGGTGTCAAGAATCGGTCGCGCTCCGGGAATTATGTCGCCAAGAGTATGAATAAAGTATAATCTGTCGCGCGACATCGGACCGCCACAATAAACAGGAATAGGTTCTTCCCTCGAAACGGAGCTGACCAAATCCGACAATAAATATGAAGTGGACTTATTCATCACTAATCCCATTGACACTTCACCGTCTTGATAGTCTACAAGACAAATCACGGCATGATTAAAAAAGCTCTCTTTCAAAAACGGTTCAGCTACAAGCAAAGATCCAGGAGAGGGTTTTTCATTCGGCAGTTTTATGTTAAATAAGTCAGAATTTAACTTTTTCATAAGCACATCATTATTTAGTTGTAAATATACAAATAATTTGACCGACGTGCAAATCTTTTCACTCTTTTGTGTGTTTTTAATAAAGTGTGCCGTCATTTTAACGACATTGTAACGATTTCAACACATCACCGGCAATGTTGGCGAGAGGGAAAAAGCACATAAGCAATCCAGCTCGAAATAGAGACTCAAAATGGCGTAATATTTTAGAATATCATAATTTTTACGTATTTTTGGCAAATAATTGCGCTACTATAAAGAGCGCATAACAGAAGACCGATTTATAGATGAAAAATATCTTATTAAGAAGTGCTACCGGATTAGTCTACGTAGTGTTGATAGTCGCCGGGATTTTAATAAACTCGGTGTCGTATCTGTGTCTGTTAATCCTGCTGTGTGTAGCAGCACAGTTGGAATTTTACCGGATGGCTCCTGAAGATTCCACTCCCAACACATTGTCGACCCGCATCTTGGACATCTTCGGAGGTGTCTCTCTGATATGCGGGGTTTGGTTTCTGATCAACGAGTGGTCGGCATACGCAATTGGCATATTTCTGCTCTATTTCCTGGCACGATTCATCGCCACGCTATATTCTTCGGAACGGGAGCCACTGCGCGCGCTACTACGTTCAATGACTGGAATAATGTACATAGCCTTACCCCTTGCGCTCTCCGTCATAGCGTACTCTGTGTCGGAATACATAGTTTTGGCGATGTTCATCTTTATCTGGGTAAACGATACCGGAGCATTCCTCATAGGCAGTGCGATCGGACGGCACAGGCTCTTTGAGCGAATCTCGCCCAAGAAGTCATGGGAAGGATTTTGGGGAGGACTCGTCTTCTGCATAGCCGCGGCCATAGTAATGTACAATTTTTGGCCGGCTTGCTTCAGTGAATTCAAAATCGGCACTATGATAGCATTTGGAGTCATCGTATCGGTATTCTCCACTTGGGGCGACTTAGTAGAATCGCTTATAAAGCGCACTATTCACATAAAAGATTCAGGCAATATACTACCGGGGCACGGAGGTATGCTGGACCGCATTGACTCACTGCTTATAGTAATCCCGGCTGTAATCTGCATGATGATATTCATTCTATAAAACCTACAAGTATATAACCAATAATTCACTATATAATGAGCGACCAACGATATGACATGCGCGGAGTGTCGGCATCAAAAGAAGATGTACACAACGCCATCAAGAATGTTGACAAAGGACTGTATCCTAAAGCTTTCTGTAAGATTATTCCCGACTATTTGGGAGGCGACAGCGAATATTGCAATATTATGCACGCCGACGGAGCCGGCACAAAATCGTCATTGGCATACGTCTACTGGAAAGAGACCGGCGACCTCAGCGTATGGAAAGGCATAGCGCAGGACGCACTTATAATGAATATCGATGACCTTCTGTGCGTCGGGGCTACCGACAACATATTGGTGTCATCCACGATAGGGCGCAATAAGATGCTCATTCCGGGCGAGGTTATCGCCGCTATAATCAACGGGACAGAGGAGCTACTGTCGGAACTGAGAGAAATGGGCGTGAGCATTTATAGCACCGGTGGAGAGACCGCCGACGTTGGCGACCTTGTGCGCACCATCATAGTCGACAGCACAGTGACATGCCGCATGAAACGCGCCGATGTAATCAACAACGCCAATATAAAGGGGGGAGATGTAATCGTAGGTCTTGCAAGCTACGGACAGGCAACATACGAAAAGGAATATAACGGAGGCATGGGCTCGAATGGACTTACCTCGGCACGCCATGACGTGTTCTGCCACAATCTTGCTGAAAAATATCCCGAGAGTTATGATGCGGCCGTTCCTGCGGAACTCGTATATTCGGGTGGCGTTAAGCTGACCGACCCCGTAGCGGGATCGCCGGTAAACGCGGGTAAACTTGTGTTGTCGCCTACCCGCACTTATGCTCCGGTCATCAAAAAGCTTCTTGATGAGATGCGTTCCGACATCCACGGAATGGTGCATTGCTCCGGAGGCGCACAGACAAAAATCATGCACTTTGTCACCGACAAGCATGTGATCAAGGACAATCTGTTTCCAGTGCCCCCTCTTTTCGACCTGATTCAGCGCGAATCGGGCACAGACTGGAAAGAAATGTACAAAGTGTTCAATATGGGACATCGCATGGAGATATATTTACCTATAGAGTATGCGGCAAAAGTCATCGAGATTTCCGAATCAATGGGCATACCGGCCCGCATCGTAGGCCGGGTTGAAGATGCCCCGTCCAACCGGCTGACCATCATATCGGAAAAAGGCACGTTTGAATATTAACTTCATCTCCAAACCACAACCTAACGATGCCAAAATGAGACGACTTTTAGGATATTCCTTAATTGCTTTGATGCTATGTATGGGCATAGCGTCGTGCGGAAATTCAAGAAAATCCGCCCATGCGCTCGATATGGAGCATAAAAAACTTCCTGACACATTAAGGGTAGGTACTTTATATAGCGCCCTATCCTATTTCATTTACAGAGGCGAACCTATGGGCTATGACTATGACCTTGTAGAGCAGTTCGGAGCCGATAAGGGAGTGGCGATCGACATAGTTGTCGCCCACAGCCTGCCTTCGCTGCTGGCGATGCTCGATTCGGGGACTATCGACCTGGCAGCATACGAGATTCCGATAACTGCAGAATACCGTGACCGCGTCATTCCAGCAGGTCCGGAGAACATCACCACCCAAGTTCTCGTACAGCCCAAAAGCTCCGACAGTTCATTAGTACGCGACGTGACCGACCTCGTTGGCCGTGAAGTGTATGTTGAAAAAGACTCAAAATATGAATATCGCCTCGAAAATCTCAACGAGGAGCTTGGCGGTGGAATCAAGATTCACACGGTTGACCAGGACACGCTTGTCACTGAAGACATGATTGAGATGGTCTCCACAGGTCAAATACCCATGACAGTAGTTGACAGCGACATAGCAAAAATCAACAAGACATATTACAATGCCCTTGATATCACCATGGATATAAGCTATCCGCAACGCTCTTCGTGGGGAGTGTCGCCAAAAACTCCATGGCTCGCCGACACAATAAACGCATGGATTAAAACGGCCGAATATCAGCGAGAGAACGAAATGCTGTATAAACGTTATTTCGAGCTTAGCAAAGCCCCCTATTCAGGCGATTTAAAAATTACCAACGGCAGAATGTCGAAATACGACGAGCTATTCAAAAAATATGCCGAACAAATCGGATGGGACTGGAGGCTACTCGCATCGCAAGGGTTTGCCGAAAGCCGCTTTAATCCCAATGCAGTCTCTTGGGCCGGAGCCAGAGGAGTCATGCAGATAATGCCTCGTACGGCAAGCGCCTACGGGCTTAGCCGAAACAACATGGCAAATCCGGAAGCGAGTATACGCACGGCCACCAAAATCATCCAAGACCTCGACAAGCAACTACAAAAGCGAGTGCCAGACGAGGAAGAACGCAAAAAGTTTGTCTTGGCCGCTTACAACACAGGACTTGCACACGTGCTCGACGCGATTGCGCTTGCTAAAAAGTACGGAAAAGACCCGACAGTGTGGACCGGCAATGTCGCCGAAACCATGCTATGGAAGTCAAATCCGAAATATTACAATGACCCAGTGGTAAAATACGGATATTCCAGAGGAGGCGAAACGACATCGTACGTCAACAAGATAATGAACTATTATGACCAAAGCCGCCGACAAGTTCCGGCTTAGATAAATAATATCTTAACTAAAACGTCAAACAAAAAAATTATTGTATGAAAAAAACGTATCTTAGCGTGGCTATCGTTCTGACTTTGGCCGGATCAATGCTTACCACATCCTGTATCGGCAACTTTGCTCTCTTCAACAAACTTCTTGCTTGGAACAAGACTATTGACAACAAATTCATCAACGAGCTGGTGTTCATTGCCTTCTGGATTGTGCCGGTATACGAAGTTGCCGGAGCGGCCGATATCCTTGTTATAAACAGCATCGAATTCTGGAGCGGGAACAACCCCATAGCCTCCGGCAAGAAAGTTATTGAAGGCAACGACGGACGCTACCTCGTGGAATGCGACGGAAAAGGATATACCATAACGAGCGAAAATGACGGCAGTGTAGTAAGACTCGACTTTACCGATGAGGACAATTCATGGAGCGTCAGCGCAAACGGTGGCGAAAGCTATAAGTTTATGACTATTATAGATGACACACATGTAAAGATGATTACTCCCCAGGGCGACATGCAAGAAGTCGAACTTTCTGAGCAAGGACTTTACGCTTACCGCCAGACTGTAGGCACAACGTCTCTAATGGCCCATTTATAAGTTTGGCAAAACATCAAACGTAAGCTCACGATAACAGAAAGAGGCTGTGTCAAAATGGAATTATCGCATCTGAAAGATGCACAAAATTGTGTAGCCGGGGATTGGCGCACAGCGCCTATCTCCGGTTTAAAATGCATAAACCAATTAAATCTGCAAAGATTTAACGTTGTAACGTTCATATTGCCAAATCTTTACAGATTTAAACCATCTCTAAACCCTTACCGGGCAAATCGACCTGACGGTCGCTTTACCCGGCTACTCAGCTCACGCATCTTTCAGATGCGATCTTGCACCCAATCCCTGGTCACTCTACACAGCTCACGCATCTTTCAGATGCGATCTTGCACCCTCTCCATGGCCACCCGCTACACAATTGTGGGTGTATCGAAATTCATGGCACGCCCTCTTTTCATAACCTGCTGAAAAATATAAAACAAAGAGGCTGCGCCTATTTTGAAGTGACCCCAATTCATTTTATGTATCTTTCCGATGCGTTAATTCCATTTGGCAGCTACATTATTAAATTTATGCATAAAGTGGTAGAGTTAACGTTGACAAGTTGTGGTCACGGAATTTCGCAGTCACGGAATTTTTTACTACTTTTGCGACATAAAAACCAATCAAATAAACAGTAAGGTAAAAAAGTATGGTTGTTTTCTTTAAAAAAGGTGCCAATCATATCATTGCCGTCGAGACTTCGCACAAGTTTGACGATAATGAAAAGCAAAAGCTGTCATGGCTTTTCGATGGCGCCACCCCTCTGACAAGTACGTCGATTAAGGGTCGTTTTATCGGGCCTCGTCGCGAAATGATTACGCCCTGGAGCACGAATGCTGTAGAAATCACCCAAAACATGGGACTTGAGGGTATCACCCGCATCGAGGAGTTTGACCGCACCAACGAGGATGAGCCAAAATTCGACAAGATGCTCCAACGTATATATGCAGGTCTGAACAGCAAGGTGTTCACCGTCGACAAGACTCCTGATCCGATTGTCTACATAGACGACATCTCAGAATATAATAAGAAAGAGGGTCTCGCGCTTAGCGCAGACGAGGAGCAGTATCTTCGTGATTTGTCGCAAAAGTTGGGGCGGCCTCTGACCGACAGCGAGGTGTTTGGATTCTCGCAAGTCAATTCGGAGCATTGTCGCCATAAGATATTTAACGGCAAGTTCATCATAGACGGTGAAGAAAAGCCATCATCCTTATTTAAGCTTATAAAAAAGACATCGCAGGTCAACCCCAATAGCCTGGTATCGGCATACAAAGATAATGTAGCCTTTATCGATGGCCCCAAGGTTGACCAATTTTATCCCATAAATCCTGACCGTCCGGACTATTTCGAGGTAAAGGATCTTGAAACGGTCATTTCACTCAAGGCCGAAACCCACAACTTCCCTACTACGGTTGAGCCTTTCAACGGTGCGGCCACGGGAACCGGCGGAGAAATACGCGATCGCTTAGGCGGCGGTAAAGCCAGCCTGCCGATAGCTGGAACCGCTGTCTACATGACATCGTATCCACGCATGTCGCCGGAACACAGATGGGAATTGATGATGAATCCTCGCGTGTGGCTTTATCAAACGCCGTGCGACATTCTGATTAAAGCATCTAACGGCGCTTCAGATTTTGGAAATAAGTTCGGTCAACCGCTGATCTGCGGATCGCTACTGACATTCGAGCATGAAGAGAATGGCAAGAAATATGCCTATGATAAGGTGATCATGCTTGCCGGAGGAGTCGGATTTGCATCAAAGAAAGACGCAATAAAGGGTATCCCGGAGGCCAACGAAAAGGTCGTGGTAATGGGGGGCGACAATTACAGAATCGGTATGGGCGGCGGTGCCGTATCTTCTGTCGAAACTGGACAGTATGCCAACGCCATAGAATTGAACGCCGTGCAACGTGCCAATCCGGAGATGCAGAAGCGCGTCAGCAATGTAATCCGCGCGTTGGCCGAAAGCGACAGCAATCCGATAATATCGATACATGATCATGGCGCTGGCGGCCACTTAAATGCTCTGTCAGAACTTGTCGAAGCCACCGGCGGTAAAATCCATATCGATGCGTTGCCGGTTGGCGACAAAACTTTGTCGGCCAAAGAAATAGTAGGCAATGAGAGTCAAGAGCGCATGGGGCTGGTCATTAAAGAGGAAGACATTGACTATGTAAAGACTATTGCAGATCGTGAACGTGCTCCGTTTTACGTCGTGGGAGAGACTACCGGCGACGACCGGTTCGTATTCGAACAAAAGAATGGTGTTAAGCCGATTAATTTGGCCATGGCCGACATGTTCGGAAATTCTCCAAAGACTGTAATGACCGATACAACCGTCAATGTTACATACTCAGACGTAGAATATGAGCAAAGTAAACTCGAAGAATATCTGACCGACGTATTGAGTCTTGAGGCCGTGGCTTGCAAAGATTGGTTGACAAATAAAGTAGACCGTTCGGTGACAGGAAAGATTGCCCGACAACAGTGTCAGGGTGAGATCCAACTTCCGCTGAGCGACTGCGGAGTCGTTTCGCTCGACTATACAGGCACATCCGGAATAGCAACTTCAATAGGCCATGCCCCGCAGGTAGCTCTAATAGATTCCGCCAAGGGCTCTGTAATGGCCGTAGCCGAATCACTTACTAACATAGTGATGGCACCTTTGTCGTCCGGATTAAAAAGCGTATCGCTTAGCGCAAACTGGATGTGGCCCTGCAAAAATTCAGGAGAAGACGCGGCTCTATATCGCGCTGTGGAAGCCTGCAGCGATTTCGCTTGTGCACTCGGCATTAACATTCCAACAGGCAAAGATAGTCTGTCAATGACACAAAAGTATGGCGACGACAAAGTATTTGCTCCCGGCACGGTTATTATTTCAGCCGCGGGAGAGGTCAGCGATGTCAAAAAGACGGTTAGTCCGGTGCTCCAAAACAAAAAGTCCACATTATATTATATAGACTTTTCCAACGATGCCCTTCGCTTGGGAGGGTCTGCGCTGGCACAGTCGATGAACAAAATCGGAGCAGACTCACCTACTGTCACATCTGCAAAGTATTTCGCGAAGGCTTTCAATGCCGTACAGAAATTGGTTAACGACAAAGCTCTCTTGGCGGCTCACGATGTATCGGCCGGAGGTTTGGTCACTACCCTACTTGAAATGACATTTGCCAACGTTAACGGTGGTATCGCCTTTACAACCGACGGATTTACCGAGACGGGAGAAACGGATTTAATAAAGATACTTTTCGCCGAAAATCCTGCATTGGTGATTCAGGTTGCCGACTCAAAATGTGAAAAGGTAGTTAAGACGCTGAGTGAGGCCGGTGTGCGGTTCTATTCAATCGGAGAACCCTCAAGTGAGCGAACACTGACCATAAGCCACGATGGCAATGAGCAGATGTTGTTCATAGACCATTTGCGCGACGTTTGGTTCCGCTCGTCATACTTGATGGATTCGGTACAAAGTGGCGAAAAGTGCGCTTTAGCACGCTTCGAGAACTATAAAAAGCAACCTATACGCTACAGATTCCCCTCAGGATTTGACGGCAAGCTTTCCACTTTCGGACTTAAGCTGCGCCGTGAAGGCAAAAGCGGTGTCCGTGCCGCCATTATTCGTGAAAAAGGAGTTAACGGCGACAGAGAAATGGCATATTCGCTCTATTTGGCGGGATTTGACGTTAAGGATGTACACATGACAGACCTCATGAGCGGCCGCGAAACTCTTGACGATGTAAACATGATAGTGTTCTGTGGAGGATTCTCCAATTCTGACGTTTTAGGATCCGCAAAAGGTTGGGCCGGAGGCTTCTTGTGGAACGATAAGGCGAAAGAGACTCTTAAACGCTTTTATGACCGAGAGGACACGCTAAGTCTTGGAATATGCAATGGATGTCAGCTTATGATTGAATTGAATCTTATCAATCCGGAGCACGGCAAACGAACCAAGATGGAGCACAACGTATCGCATAAATTTGAATCTCAGTTCCTTGGACTCAGCATACCCGAAAACAATTCAGTGATGTTTAAATCACTTTCAGGCTCAAAACTTGGAATATGGGTTGCTCATGGAGAAGGTAAATTCAACTTGCCGGAGTCGCTTGACAAATACAATATTGTAGCAAAATACAACTATGCCTCTTATCCGGGCAATCCTAACGGATCGCGAGCAGCCGTAGCCGGAATTGCTTCAGCTGACGGACGCCATCTCGCCATGATGCCACACCTTGAGAGAGCGATTTTCCCATGGCAATGCGGATATTATCCATCGTCACGGCGCTCTGACGAAGTTACTCCTTGGATAGAGGCTTTTGTTAACGCGCGTAAGTGGGTTGAAGAGAAAACAAAATAAGTAATAAACGTAACATATATACTACATTATATGGGAGGTTTTTTTGGCGTAGCCAAGCGTGAGGAGTGCGTGACCGAACTGTTTTACGGTGTCGATTACAACTCCCACATGGGTACAAAACGTGCCGGAATAGCGACATGCAACGACGGAGTTTTTACCCGTTCGATACATAATATCGAAAATGCTTACTTCCGCTCTAAATTCGAGAGCGATTTAAAAGACTTTAAAGGCAAAGTCGGCATCGGTGTGATAAGCGATACGGATGCTCAACCCATAATAGTTAACTGTCATTTGGGAAAATTTGCCATAGTTACGGTCGGCAGAATCAATAACATCTCGGAACTCGAAAAAGAGCTTCTTGCAAAAGGCCATCATTTCTGTGAACATAGTTATGACATTATCAATCCCACTGAGATGATAGCCGCACTGATATGTGAAGGCAAAGACTATGTCAGCGGAATTGAGAATGTCTATCGCAGACTGAGAGGTTCATGCTCAATGCTCCTGCTGACAGAAAACAGCATAATAGCCGCGCGAGACCGATTCGGCCGAACCCCCATCATCATAGGAAATAAGGAGGGGTCGTATGCAGTGACGAGCGAGACGTGCGCCTTCCCAAACTTGGGATATGACGTATGCTATAATGTCGGACCGGCTGAAATAGTGGAAATTACAGCCGAAGGCATCAAGCAATTGAAGGCACCTGAAAAAAAGATGCAGATTTGCGCTTTCCTTTGGACATATTACGGTTATCCGGCATGTGAATACGAAGGAAAGAATGTCGACGCGATGCGTTACGATGCCGGGCTTGCAATGGGAAAGAAAGACGATACGGAAGTCGACTTTGTGAGCGCGGTTCCGGATTCGGGCATAGGCATGGCTTTAGGATATTCACAGGGTAAAGGTGTACCCTACCAAAGAGGAATTGTAAAATACACTCCAACTTGGCCAAGAAGTTTCACACCAAGTACACAGGAACGTCGGGAACTTGTGGCTAAGATGAAGCTGATTCCTAATAAAGCGCTGCTAAAGAATAAACGCGCCATTTTCTGCGATGACTCAATAGTGCGCGGCACACAGCTTCGCGACAATGTAAAGGATCTTTTCGATTGTGGAGCCAAAGAGGTTCATGTGCGCATAAGTTGTCCGCCCTTGATATATCCATGTAAATTTTTGAATTTTACCGCCTCAAAGAGCGACATGGAGCTTATCACCCGACGTGTCATACAGAAATTGGAAGGCGACCCCAACAAGAATCTTGAGGAGTATGCCACATCAGACTCTCCGAAGTATAACGCTATGGTAGAGGAAATAAGAAGTCAATTAGGTCTTACATCATTGAAGTTTAATTCAATCGAAACAATAGTAGATGCAATCGGACTACCTAAATGCGACGTATGTACGCATTGTTTCGACGGTTCAAGCTATGACGAATAGAATTGGCGCAAAGAGTTAATTAATGAAGATTCATTTGGCTGCAAGTTTCAAAATGTGTATCTTTGTAGGCTTAATTTAAGTTAACGAGAATAAATAGTAATTTAATCATGAGTCTAAACATCATTGTGCTCGCAAAGCAAGTGCCAGACACTCGTAATGTGTGTAAAGATGCTATGAAGGCGGATGGCACTATCAACCGTGCGGCTCTCCCTGCCATCTTCAACCCCGAGGACTTGAACGCGCTCGAACAGGCACTTCGCCTGAAAGACGCTAACCCTGGCTCTACAATCACATTGTTGACAATGGGATTGCCTCGTGCATCTGAAATTATCCGTGAAGCTATTTACCGTGGTGCAGATACCGGAATCGTTCTTACTGACCGTGTACTTGGAGGTGCCGACACGTTGGCCACTTCCTATTCTTTGGCTCAAGCAGTAAAGAAGTTTGGTAATTATGACATCATCCTTGGTGGCCGTCAGGCTATCGATGGCGATACAGCGCAAGTTGGCCCGCAGATTGCAGAGAAACTTGGCTTGCCACAGGTTACTTACGCAGAAGAAATTCTCGACTTAAAGGACGGAAAAGTTACGGTAAAACGCCGTCTTGAAAACGGCGTGGAGACTGTAGTCGCTCCCCTTCCATGTGTGGTTACTGTCAACGGTTCGGCAGCAGAATGCCGTCCCCGCAATGCACGTCGCGTTCAGAAATATAAATATGCAGTGTCACCAAGCGAAAAGGAAAAGCTGTCTGACGAAATGAAGGCATTAGTTGATTCGCGTCCTTACCTGAATCTACAGGAGTGGAGCGCCGCGTATGTAGATGCCGATCCGACTCAGATAGGTCTGCCCGGTTCGCCCACAAAGGTTAAGGCCATAGAAAACGTCGTATTTACCGCCAAAGAGAATCTCACTTTAGGCAATGACGACGAAGCTATCGAAAATCTTGTTAAGGAACTCATCGCTAACCATACCATTGGCTAATGCCGATACTAATTACGCAACATCATGACTGATAATAACAACATAATAGTATATTGCGAATACGAAGACGGTAAAGTGGCCGACGTAAGCCTTGAGCTGCTTACAAAAGGGCGAGTACTTGCCGACAAACTTGGTGTAAAGCTTGAGGCCATAGTAATCGGCGATAAACTCGATAAGATTGAGGATACGCTCTATCCATACGGAGTCGATGTAGTTTACAAAGTCGAGGACAATAGACTTTACCCCTATACCTCTAACCCACATGCCGCAGTTCTTATCAACTTGTTTAAGGAGATTAAGCCTCAGGTTTGCCTCATGGGCGCAACCTGCATAGGCCGTGATTTAGGCCCACGCGTTTCTTCATGCCTTCACAGCGGTCTTACAGCAGACTGTACCGCGCTTGAGATAGGTGACCATACCGATCCGAAGACAGGCAAAGAATACACTAATCTGCTTTATCAGATACGTCCCGCTTTCGGAGGAAATATCGTTGCCACAATCGTCAATCCGGAATGTCGCCCACAGATGGCGACTGTCCGCGAAGGCGTTATGAAGAAAGAGATTAAGGATCCGGCATATAAAGGTGAAGTGGTTAAACTTGAGACCGACAAATATGTCAATCCTGAAGATTTTGTAGTAGAGATTATCGACCGTCATATCGAAAAGTCTAAAGTCAACATCAAAAATTCGCCAATTATTGTGGCCGGAGGCTACGGAATGGGCAGCAAGGAAGGTTTTGATATGCTTTTTGACCTTGCCAACACTCTTGGTGGCGAAGTCGGAGCATCGCGCGCCGCTGTTGATGCAGGATTTGCAGAACATGACCGTCAGATAGGCCAAACCGGTGTCACAGTGCGTCCAAAACTTTATATCGCATGTGGTATCTCAGGCCAGATTCAGCATATTGCCGGAATGCAGGACAGCTCGATTATCATCTCTATCAATAACGATCCGAATGCGCCGATCAATACAATCGCAGACTACGTGATTACAGGTAATGTCGAGGATATAGTTCCGAAACTAATCAAGTATTACAAGAAAAATTCGAAGTAAGCCATGGCAAATTTTTATAACGACAATCCCGATCTGAAGCATCACTTGACCCATCCGTTGATGCGCAAGATTATTGAACTAAAAGAGCGTAACTATACGGATGCCGAGAAATATGACTACGCACCGTTGAATTACGAAGATGCTATGGACTCTTACGAGAAAGTCCTTGAAATAGCAGGAGAAATCAGTGGTGAAATCGTAGCCCAAAACGCAGAAAGTGTTGACCATGAGGGTCCGCACGTGGTTGACGGACACGTGGTTTATGCTGAAGGCACCCAGAAAAACCTTGACGCTTTGGTTAAAGCCGGCCTTATGGGTATCTCCCTGCCCCGTCGCTACAATGGTCTTAATTTTTCTTTGGTACCCTATATAATGGCCGCTGACATGGTAAGCCGTGCAGATGCCGGATTTGTAAATATCTGGGGTCTTCAAGACTGTGCAGAGACTATCTACGAATTTGCCGATGAAGATCAGCGTATGCGTTATCTCCCCCGTGTTTGCGCAGGAGAAACGATGGCTATGGATCTTACAGAACCTGACGCAGGCAGCGACCTTCAAGCCGTAATGCTAAAGGCAACTCCCGATGAAGCAAACGGATGTTGGCGTCTTAACGGTGTCAAGCGTTTCATCACCAACGGAGACGGACAAATTGCCCTGGTGCTTGCACGAAGCGAGGAAGGAACCAAGGACGGCCGCGGACTTTCGATGTTCATTTATGACAAGAATGACGGAGGCGTAACAGTGCGTCGCATCGAAAACAAGATGGGTATCAAGGGGTCTCCTACTTGTGAACTTGTGTTCAGAAATGCTAAGGCAGAACTTTGCGGTTCGCGTAAATTGGGTCTTATCAAGTATGTGATGGCTCTTATGAACGGTGCGCGTCTTGGCATCGCAGCCCAGTCAGTCGGTGTTTCCGATGCCGCTTATCGCGAAGCATTGGCATACGCCCGTGAGCGTATGCAATTCGGCAAAGCTATCATCGAATTCCCGGCGGTATATGAAATGCTGGCCGTAATGAAGGCTAAGCTCGATGCATCCCGTTCGCTTCTGTATGAAACGACCAGATTTGTGGATATGTACAAGGCATACGAGGACATAGCTCGCGAACGCTCATTAACTCCCGAGGAAAAGGCCGAAATGAAGGCGTACTCCAAGCTTGCCGACGCATTCACTCCTCTGTCGAAGGGAATGGGCAGCGAATACTGCAACCAGAATGCATACGATAGCGTACAGGTACATGGCGGTTCCGGCTTTATGAAGGACTACGCCTGCGAACGTATTTACCGAGATGCACGTATTACTTCAATCTACGAGGGAACGACTCAGCTTCAAGTGGTTGCCGCAATCCGTCACGTGACCACCGGAACTTATTTGAACCGAATCCGTACTTACGAGCAGGAAGAGATTGCTGAAGCTTATAAGCCAATGAAAGATGAACTTGTAAAGATGACTGAGAAATATGTCGCAGCCGTTGAGAAAGTTACAAGTGCAAAGAACTCAGAATACCTTGACTTCATGGCCCGTAGGCTTGTGGAAATGGCCGGAAACATCATTATGAGCTATCTGCTCATATTGGATGCTACACGCAATGAATCTTTCGACCATTCTGCTCGCGTTTATTTCAATATGGCTCAATCAGAAGTTGCTAAACACGCTGAGTTTATCGCAAACTTCAAGCCCGAACAGTTGGAGGCATATAAGGAGGCTTAATATTTCCGATTGCAAACAATCTATGCTTTAATATAGAGGGCGGACTTCAAAAGGCCGCCTTCTTTTGTTATAAGTGATAATAGATTCTGTGTACTGATTATGAATAATAACGGATTTTTTAGAGTAGTGGCGGCAGTTCCGGAGGTAAAAGTGTCGGATGTGCCGTATAATGTCGGCTCAATAAAGAGGATTGCCACAGACATTTCCGACAAAGGTGCCCAGTTAATTGTGTTCCCGGAACTTTGTGTCACCGGATATACTTGTGCCGATTTGTTTCATCAGGAGCTTTTGCTTGACGAGGCACTTCTCGGGCTTGAAGATCTACGTAAGTATTCTGTCGGATTGCCGGCAATGATAGTAGTGGGAGCTCCGCTCCGTCAACATAATACACTTTACAATTGCGCTGTGGCAATAGCAGACGGGAAAATAGTTGCGGTTATTCCCAAAACCTATCTTCCTAACTACAATGAGTTTTATGAAAAACGGTGGTTTTCGGCGGCTGATTCAAATTTGGGCGGAATTATCTCACTTCCAAGTGGGGAGGCGACATTCGGAACTGAACAGTTGATTAATCTTAACGGAGTAAAAATAGGTGTCGAGATTTGCGAGGATTTATGGTCGCCGATACCTCCGTCATCTTATCAGTCTTTGGCCGGAGCAGATATAATAGTCAACCTTTCGGCCTCTGACGATTTGATTGGAAAATATTCATATCTTAAATCGCTTATTGCACAACAGTCGGCAAGATGTATTTCTGGTTATGTATACGCATCAGCCGGATTTGGAGAATCAACAACTGACCTGGCCTTTGACGGTAAAGCCATTATAGCTGAGAACGGAACAATCTTGTCGGCTAATTCGAGATGGTCGCGCCATGAATCGTACACCATCTCAGACATAGACATTATGGCTCTTAGAAGAGATCGAATGCACATCAAGACTTTCTCTGACTGCGCGAATAGAGAATTGACGCATGGGTATTTTGAGACTGAAATGAACCTAAAGGAGACATTACCCGTAAGCTCGTCGCTTTTGCGCGACATACCCACCCACCCGTTTGTGCCTGCTGAAGGAAAACTGATAGATGAACGCTGTGAAGAGATTGTAAACATTCAAATCAGCGGTCTTGCCCAACGACTGAATGCCACCCACACAAAGTCATTGGTTATCGGCATTTCCGGAGGATTAGACTCTACCCTGGCGTTGCTTGTGGCCACACGTACGTTTGATGCGCTCGGCCTTGACCGAAGCGGTATTCTTGGTGTCACGATGCCCGGATTCGGAACAACAGACCGCACACACGACAATGCCGTGTCACTAATGCAGACGCTTGGAGTGTCATCGCGTGAAATCAGTATAGTACCGGCCGTAAATCAGCACTTTAAGGACATCGGCCATGACAGTTCGGTTAAAGATGTCACATACGAAAATTCACAAGCCAGAGAGCGTACCCAGCTTCTGATGGATATTGCCAATCAGACCGGGGGCATGGTTCTTGGAACGGGTGATTTGTCAGAGCTGGCTCTGGGATGGGCCACATATAACGGCGACCACATGTCAATGTACGGAGTTAATTCCGGGGTGCCTAAGACTCTCGTAAAGTACCTTGTTAGATGGTTCGCTTCCAGAACTGACAATGAGGAAGAACGCTCCACACTGCATGACATTATCGATACGCCAATTAGCCCGGAATTAATCCCGGCAGCGGCCGACGGCACTATACAACAGAAGACTGAAGATCTTGTAGGACCTTACGAACTTCATGATTTCTTCCTGTACTATACGCTTAGATATGGATTCACGCCTAAACGCATTTTCTTACTTGCCAAAAACGCTTTTGGCGAAGCGTACCAGGAAGAAAAGATAAAGTATTGGCTTAAAACGTTTTTCAGGCGATTCTTTAATCAACAGTTTAAGCGCTCATGTTTGCCCGACGGTCCTAAAGTCGGAAGCGTATGCCTTTCTCCACGAGGCGATTGGCGAATGCCGTCTGACGCGTCATCAGCTATTTGGCTGAAAGAGTGCGAGAAACTCTAAGCAAGAACTTTCATTCCAACTCTACCACGGTGATGCCTGCTCCACCAAACTGGACATGCTCATCGTGGTATGATTTTATTCCGGGAACTGTATCGAGATATTGGCGCAAATACTGACGCAATGCCCCGGTTCCTGTCCCGTGCAATATGCGCACCCTTTTTGCGTTAAATCGTATGGCATCATCGATATAATACGTCAAAGCTTGAACAGCTTCATCGACTCGCATACCACGCACATCTATCTCTTGACTGAAATTAAGCTGTCGCTCTCTCTGGCTGTCAGATGTTGCACCTCCGGTTACAATAGTAGCTCCGGGCCTGGAAGCGCCGATTGATGCGGCCACAATTGTGCGCTTGAGGCGATCGAGTTTTACCTGCGTCTTAAGCATTCCGAAAGCGACTGTGGCATTTTTCCCTTGAATCTCAAGAATCTTTCCTACAGTTCCTTGTCCATCGAGTTTTACATTATCACCGGCTTTTAGCGGCTCAGTATCATTGTTGCCTGATTTTTCTGGTTTAGGCTTTCGCTTTGGAGCTTTTTTTAGGAACGCATTTTCCCTACTATTGCCTTCAAGTATTGCCTTTTTCTCTTCTTCAAGCTTTTTTCTTGCCTCTATAGTCTTTTCTTTATCGGCCTGTGCAACCTTTATTTCGTGTATGGTTCGTTCTATGGAGGCATTACTGCTTTCAAGAATTTTTTGAGCCTCTTGCTTGGCTTCATTGATTATTTCCCTACGCTTTTCTCTAAGCTGTTCGGCATCCTCCTCATACTGCGCAAGACGGCTTTCTATCTTTTTCTCCTTCTGTCGGATTGACATTCGTTTGTTTTCCCAATAGCGTTTGTCTCTCGCTATGTCGAGCAAATATTTGTCCATATTTATATAGTCGCTTCCGACTATTGACTCGGCATCAGAGATTATAGACTCCGGTAAACCAATTTTTCTGGCTATCTCAACGGCAAAAGAACTGCCGGGATTTCCAATCGACAGCTTGAACATGGGACGCATTAAGTGCCTGTCATAAAGCATAGAGGCATTGACAAGGCCTGAAGTTTCTTCAGCGAAATGTTTGAGATTTTGGAAGTGGGTGGTTATTACACCCCAGATACCTTTATTGTTAAGCTGCTTAAGAACAGCTTGAGCTATCGCACCTCCAATTTGCGGCTCTGTTCCGCCTCCAAATTCATCAATCAAAATAAGTGTCGAACCATTTCCTTTCTGGAGGAAAAACTTCATGTTTTTGAGGTGTGAACTGTATGTGCTCAAATCATCCTCAAGAGATTGATCGTCACCAATATCGACAAATATATTATCGAACAGTCCCATGTGGGAGTTTTCGTAAACTGGAGGTAACATCCCGCATTGCAACATATACTGGACAATTCCTACCGTTTTGAGACAAACTGATTTTCCTCCGGCATTAGGCCCTGATATAATGGCGATTCTGTTTTCAGAATTAAGCGTTATGTCGAGCGGAACAATCTCTTTGCCTTGTCGTAAAAGTGATTTAAGAAGTACGGGATGAACGGCATGGTACCATTCCAACTCGATATGTTGCTCAAGGACAGGAAGGTGGGCATCAATTTCTTGAGCTAAAACGGCTTTGGCATTTATAAAATCAAGCTCGCCAACTACCGACAGACTACTTAACATATCGGGAATTGACGGTCGCATCTCTTCTGTGAGGTTGGTTAAAATCCGAATTACCTCCCTGCGCTCTTCCATTTGTAGTTCCCGAATGCGATTATTTGCTTCTACTATTTCGGCCGGTTCAATATAAACAGTCTTACCTGATGCAGATTCATCATGCACAATACCGTTGATCCGACGCTTGTTCATTGGAGCAACCGGAATGACAAGTCTGCCGTCGCGCATAGAGGGAGCAACGTCAGAATCGACATAGCCGGCTTCAACCGCTTTCGATATTACTCGGCGCATCATACTGTTAATTGCGCCTGCTGTCGAAGAAAGGCTACGCCTTATGTCTGAAAGTTCTGGGGATGCATTGTCTTTAACATTGCCGAACTTATCCAATATTCTGTCAATAGACTTGACAATTAGCGGAAACGAAGTTATACCAGAAGCTATTGAATCTAATTGGGGATATTTAGAATTTCCTTCATTATCTTTATGAGCCGAGAAAAAAGCGCATAAATCCGTCATTACATTAAGTGCCTGACGAACCATCAACATGTCGGCCTGGGGAATGAATTTTCCGGGAATTTTTGCCTCGGTCAGAATTTTTGACACATCAACAACTTCATTCAAAGGGAAATCTTCATCAGATGCATTTATTGCGACCATCTCATCTGTAGACTTTAATTTCTTTAAAGTCGCGATATAATCAGACGAAAACTCCATTAAGTCGCAATATTCAACTCCGATGCTCGACTTGCACCGTTTTTTCAGCCACTCTCTAATGGTAGTGAAACCTATTTTATGTTCAAAACTATCCGGATATATCACAGTAAACATTATTTGTCAGCAAAAATACAAAATAATCTTCAATTATTTCTCTTACGTCTATATGTTGTGCTTTGAGCCGCTTTGGCTTGTCTGTTACTGAAAAATATTGACTCGTTTTGAAAGCAATAGAACGGTTTGAGTGGCAAAATGATGCCTAAAAGCTCTCTTATACGGCAAAATGTCTAAATTTTCCTTTCATTCTGCCCAAACGTGTTAAAAAGATGTTAAACATTGGGCGAAAATTCATATAATATTTGGCAGTATTGCTGGAAAGTGATACCTTTGCATCGTGTTTTTCATGGTATTAGATTTAAGGTTAACTAAGATTGGTTGTCGGGATGACAATCAATTTTTTTTGTCTTTACACGAACCTTCGATTTGTTTTCCTGTACTTTTGTTCTTTGGAATAGCATAAAAAGCAGAACTACGTTCTAATCCGAGAAATTTTTCAAATAAGTTTACTGAAAATTTGGTTTATAACATAAACTGCATTAACTTTGCAACCGAAATCAGAGCGGAATCGCGCGACCGCTCTTTTTTAAGATGTTAATGGTTTATAATATAAACAGATTTACAAACCCTCTAATTTTCCTGAATATGGAAGAAAGAAAACTCACAGAAAAGGAGAGTCTCGAAGTGATAACTTCGATGATTGCTCGCACAAAAGCCAAATATATCGGCAGTGGAAAGATACTGCTGATGTGGGGCTATCTTATCACAATCATATCCATACTTGTATGGGTACTTCTTGCCAACACTCATAACAATGCGTGGAACTGGCTTTGGTTTGCCATTCCACTCGTAGGCTTGCCTACAACCTCTGTCATGGCTCGCAAAGAACAACGAGCTAACGGTGTGGTTACATGCTTTGACAAGATAACATCAAGAATGTGGACATATTTCGGTATATCCGAGATAGTACTAACGTTAGTTTGCCTTGCTTTTGCATTGTTCGGCAATGTAAACTGCTGGACTGCAATGCTGGTGTATTCACTGATTCTTGCATCGGGTATTGAAATAGCACAAGGTTTAATTTTAAAGGAGAACACTCTCGTTTTTGGAGGTTGTTCCGGATTAGTGATTGGAATTATCACGATTTGTTGCGTCTGCGGGGGAATAATTCTTGTCGCCAATTGGTATATGCCATTATTCATATTGGCATGGGTCTGCATGATGATAATACCCGGTCACATTATCAATAGCAAATCTAAGATGCGATGAAAGAACTCGATCCGCTGTTGCACTCGCAACTACGTCTTGCGGTAATGTCAATTCTTATGAATGTTGACGAAGCGGATTTTGTCTTTCTCAAAGAAAAAACCGAATCAACCGCTGGCAATCTTAGTGTGCAGCTCGACAAACTTTCTTCTGCCGGATACATAACAATGGAGAAAGGATTTGTCGGGAAGAAAACCAGAACTGTCTGCCAAGTAACAGAACGAGGTCGTAAGGCATTTGAAGATTATGTTGAAGTTCTTAAAGAATATCTGAATATTTGAACAGATACAAGCTCCATAGAAATCCTCGCGTCTATAATTGTTTATAGATGCGAGGATTATGTGCGCATGTGAAATTATTTTGAGGAGAGTGTAACTTTTAGAGATAGTGCTGGAAGCCCACCTTGTTGAGAGATCCTTAAACGGACAATAAAAGTGTCGAAAAGCACTCGCCATGAGAACTAATTTCAATGGCAGGAGGATGAATTCGCTCCGTCTTCACAACATTTGTCAGATTCATGTTCGCCACATTTGTCGGCAAGTACTGCACAGTTTGCACTCTTGCCTTTCTTCGGACGTTGCAGAGAGCGACGTATTGTTCCTACAAAATACACTACCGCAAGGGCCACTATGATGGCAACCCATATCCATTGGATTGTAAAATCAAAAAAAGTCCAGTACGTTATCACTTTATATATTGCTTGATTATGTTATATTCTGATTCAAAATTCGGGGTAAAGATTTCTTTACCCAACTGTGTTTCAATTTCTGATTTACTCCAAAAACGGCCTTCTGAAATCTCTTCCGGATCCGGAATTAAGCATAATTCCTCTGTACAATAAACAATGAACGGATTAATCAGTTCACGTTCGATTGAAGATTCGAAAATATAAGGAGCAAGCTTTATCGGATTGAATTCGGTCAAGCCAAGTTCTTCACGCGCTTCACGCCGTAGTGCGGATATTACATCTTCGCCAAAGTCAACGTGACCGCCTACAGCAGTGTCCCATTTCCCGGGCTGGATGTCTTTGAGTTCAGATCTTTTTTGAAGATATAGCTTGCCGTTATCGCTAATAATATGCAGATGAACCACAGGATGCAGCATCTTACTCCCACTATGACATTCCCGGCGAGTAGCTTTACCGATTATATTACCTTCTGCGTCCACCAAAGGGAACAATTCTTCATTATTCATAATTTAGACAGAGTGGCTCTATTGTTTATAGTTCTTTTTAATTGCGGATAAAAGTTTTGTCGGAGTTAAGTCGGGCGAATAGACGCTAAAGTCAAGTCGCATGTCACATCCTTCTTTGAAGCGGCTGCAGCCAAAAGCCGATCGTCCTTTTAACAGATGGCCCTCACCGCATTTGGGGCATTTAATTTCGTCAATCGATTTAATACGTGGCACTTTTGGCCTTGATGCTTTTGTCGGATCGCCGGATTTAATTTTTACGGACTTTTTATCTTCTGCCGACTTCACTTCAATCTTTCTGTTTGTATTGTCACTAAGGACGTTAACCACAATTTCCTTAACTAAGGATTTAAGCTCGTCGATAAACGCCGGTGCCGAGAAGTCGCCACGTTCTATCCTACGTAACTTGTTCTCCCAAAGTCCGGTTAATTTAGCACTTTTAAGTAGCTCTTCGTTTATCGTGTTAATGAGTTCAATTCCCGTGGATGTGGCTTCGATATTTTTTTTTCTGCGAGCTATATAACGTCGGCGGAATAACGTCTCGATTATAGCGGCTCGCGTGGAGGGTCTGCCTATTCCATTCTCTTTCATGGCTTCACGCAACTCTTCATCGTCAACAGTTTTCCCTGCAGACTCCATCGCGCGGAGCAAAGTTCCTTCTGTATAAGGTTTGGGAGGTTGAGTTTGTTTTTTCATTATGGAGGGCCGGTGAGCACCACTTTCGCCGACAACAAACGGGGGCAGAATCTTATCGTCGGAGCTATCATCCTTATCGTCGTTGACATCTTTATTTTCTATAAACAAAGCTCTCCATCCGGCATCAATTATGACTTTGCCCGTAGCCTTGAAGTTAAAGTCATTGACTTTTCCGTTCACAGTAGTTTGACGAAAAGTGCAGTCAGGATAAAATGCGGCGATAAATCTCATTGCTATAAGATGATACAGCAACCTTTCATCGCCCACCAACGACGATGGCGACTGTCCGGTCGGTATGATGGCATGGTGATCAGTCACTTTTGCATTATCGAATACCTTTTTGGACTTGGGCAATTTCTTAGAAAGTATTGATTGAGTCCACTTTGCGTATGGAATCATGTTACGAAGTATCTCCGGAACTTTAGGATAAATGTCTTCGCTCAAGTATGTCGTGTCTACACGAGGGTAAGTGGTCACTTTTTTCTCATATAACGATTGGATGAGCCGGAGTGTGTCATCAGCGGTCCAACCCCACTTTTTATTACATTCTACCTGAAGGGATGTAAGGTCGAATAACCTGGGAGGAGCTTCGCGCCCATTTTTCTCCGAGACTTCCGTTACACAGAATGGCTCATTGGCTATACTATTAAGCGCATTATTGACAGCCTCTTCTGACTTGAATTTTCCCGTAGTGGAGTTGAAAGTCACGTCGCGGTAAATGGTCTTCAACTCCCAATAATCTTCAGGAACAAAGTTGGTTATCTCGTTTTGCCTCTGAACTATCAGAGCCAATGTCGGAGTCTGAACTCTACCAATTGACAGAACGTTGCCGGGTGATGAATACTTCAATGTATACAGACGAGTTGCGTTCATCCCTAAAATCCAGTCTCCAATGGCGCGGGAAAGTCCGGCATAATATAGTCGGTCATAATCAGCCTCAGGTTTAAGCGACTTAAAGCCTTCGCGAATAGATTCGTCGGTAAGAGAACTGATCCATAAGCGCCTAACCGGACAATGAATCTCAGCTTTCTGCATTACCCAACGCTGTATAAGTTCTCCCTCTTGACCGGCATCGCCACAGTTTATCACTTCGTCGGCCTCACCAATCAGTTGTTTAATCACATTAAATTGCCGTTCTATCCCTTTGTCGGCTATAAGCTTAATTCCAAACTTGGCAGGAATCATAGGCAATGCGCCTAATGACCAACGTTTCCAAAGCTCGGTATAATCTGCAGGCTCTTTCAATGTACAAAGATGGCCAAATGTCCAAGTTACTTTGTAATCGCCACCTTCATAGTAGCCATCGCGTTTGACATTGGCACCAAGAATTGCGGCAATGTCTTTAGCAACGCTTGGTTTCTCGGTAATACACAGTTTCACTGTTACTTATCGGATTTACGGAACACGGTACAGCGGTCGTTCCCTCTCGGAGTAAATATATTCAGTGTCGCTGACTCAAATAGAGTCATTGGCGGGAAATCAATCTCGACATCTATCACACCATTATCTTCCCATTGAAACCAACGGTTAAAGTCGACACCGTCAATGTCTGTAGCCGACATTTTTCGGCCACCAATGTTCATCGTCATAGAGTCAACTCTTTGAGATGTGTGTGGTCGGCCAATGAATCGGCCATATATTCTGGTAATATCTTTTCTGAAATCCACGCTATCAACCACTAACGTCAAGTGTTCGGCAGCCGTAGATTTATAAGTGTATTCTTTATTGGCTCTGGCAAGAAATGCCGTAGCCATCAGACAAATCATAGCAATTATGAAAAACCACACGCGACGATTACTGCCTTTATTGTTTTCGACTGAATTTTCCATACTTAATTTTAAAGTGATAAAGTTGCCTGAATAGTTATCTGCGAAGATTTATTTATCTGATTCCCGATGTTTAGCTTCCTCCCAATATGCATCCATCTGCTCAAGAGTCATATCCTTAAGCGGCACGTTAGCCTCATTTGCCCTACGTTCGACATGGTTGAATCTTCTGATAAACTTTTGATTAGTTCGTTCCAATGCATTTTCGGGGTTAATCTTATAGCGACGTGCGACATTGATTAGGCTGAAAAGCAAATCGCCGAACTCATTTTCCATTTTGACGGGGTCGGATGCCTCTATTTCAGTGTTGAATTCACGAATTTCTTCACGCACTTTATCCCAAATTTGAGATCTGTCCTCCCAGTCAAATCCTACATTAGCGGCTTTTTCTTGTATCCTATAGGCTTTAATCAATGCCGGCAATGATTTGGGCACACCTGCGAGAACGGTTTTATTGCCTTGCTTCTCTTTGAGTTTTATCTGTTCCCAATTTAGTTCAACCTGATGGGAATCTTCTACATTAACGTTACCAAATACGTGAGGATGACGGAAAATCAATTTTTGATTAAGCGCATCAGCTACCGAGGCAATGTCAAAAGCATCCTTCTCCTCCCCTATTTTTGCATAGAAAAGCACATGAAGGAGCACATCGCCTAACTCTTTCTTTATGTTCTCATTGTCATTATTTAAAAGAGCATCACAGAGTTCATACGTTTCCTCTATCGTGTTAGGCCGAAGTGACTCATTAGTTTGCTTGCGATCCCATGGACATTCCACACGCAAGGTGTCCAATGTGTCGACAATGCGACCTAAAGCTTCCAGTTTATCCTGACGTGAATGTTGCATAATTCGATAGCAAAATCAATTTTCATACAAATATACGAAATTCATTTATAGCGTGTCTGATAATAAATGTTAATGCGGCAAAAAGCGAGCCGTGCAAATTTAAATTAATTCGCACGGCCACACAATCTTAACGTATTTCGAAGTCAGATCTATCTGCTCGAATCACGATTTAAAACAGCTTTTCAGGATAGGTGCCGTTTTTATGAAGTTCGGCAAACTTAGCTACTACTCCAGGACGGTCAGCGGCATAGGTAACACCAAACCACTTGGAATCAGTGTCAAGGACTTTGACTGTAGCTTCACCGGAATTAATCAGCGAATCAATTACCAACGGGATGAAAAATTCAGCCTTCGGAGTGTTCAGATCCTTTTCGAGGAACTTAACAAATTCACGTTCGCTGTAGTCGAAATAATCAGGCGTAAAGCCCCAAAGGTTCATTGACACGGGCGTGTTTGGCTCAAGAGTCTGCTCAACGCCATTTTCATCTGTGAATACGATGTCATGTTTGTCGTTATAGCTTATGGCAGTGCGTTCAACGACAGAAGTCAACAGACCGTCTTTATTTTCACACACACCACGTGCAACCGAGCCATTCTCAGTCATCGTATTACCTACGCGGAACCCGACCATGCAATAATCGCCTTTGCGATCATGTTCACGGCTCAATTCTTTTGCTATAACTTCAAATGCGTCGCGGCCATAGAAGTCGTCAGCGTTAATTACGGCAAAAGGCTCTTTAATTACATCCTTACCCATTAGGACTGCATGATTTGTTCCCCAAGGTTTGCTGCGGTCAACAGGACAAGTAAAACCTTCAGGCAGAGCATCGGTTGACTGGAATACCACTTCAACCGGCACATGACCTTCATATTTAGATATAATCTTATCGCGGAATTCCTGTTCAAAATCTTTACGGATAACAAACACTACTTTGCCGAATCCGGACTTGATGGCATCATAGATTGAATAGTCCATGATAGTCTCTCCGTTAGGGCCAAGGCTGTCAAGCTGTTTCAAGCCGCCATATCGGCTTCCCATGCCTGCGGCAAGTACAAACAAAGTTGGTTTCATACTGTTGTGAAATGGATTATTGGTTATTTACTGTAAAACGATATACAATAGTTTGATTGTATTCTTCACCCGGCCCAAGAAGCTGACAGGGGAAGTTTTTGTGATTTGGAGCATCCGGCATTCCTTGGCATTCCAACGCTACGCCGTCGTAATCGTTATAGCTACGTCCGCTCTTATTAATTGGACTTCCGGCAAGCCAATTACCGGTATATACTTGAACCCCCGGCTGCGTGGTGAATACTTCCACTACACGTCCACTCTTTTCAGATTTAAGCCTTGCGGCAGGAGTAAGGGTGTGCTTATGCCAATTGTCTATTACCCAACAATGGTCGTAGCCTTTACCGATTTTCAATGCCTCAAAGTCTGCATTTATGTCACGGCCGATCTTTTTAGGTTCAGAGAAGTCCATAGGAGTATCTTTTACAGGCGCCATCTCTCCGGTAGGAATCTGAGTGCTGTCTGTAGGCAGATAGTGGGATGCGAGCAACTGAAGTTCATGCTCTAATATTGAACCGGCATTTTCACCGTCAAGGTTAAAGTACGCATGATTGGTCAGATTAACAATAGTTTTTTTGTCGGTCTCAGCCTTTAGGTCGATGGTCAACTCGTTTTTGTCATTCCACGAGTAAATCACTGTAGCAGTCAATTCTCCGGGGTAACCTTCTTCCCCGTCTTTGGCCGTGTAAGTGAATTTCACATGGCTGCCCTTTACTTCGCCTTTCCAAATCTGGTTCATAAATCCTTCGGGTCCGCCATGCAATGCGTTAGGCCCGTTATTTATGGCAAGTTGGTATTCTTTGCCGTCAATAGAGAACTTACCTTTAGCTATACGGTTTGCGTAGCGTCCGGGGGTCTTCCCTGCGCATGGTCCGTCGGCGATATAGTCTGCAGCGTTAGCATATCCCAACACCACATCATCCAATTTACCGTTCTTGTCAGGGACAACAACACTGACGATTCCGGCTCCAAGAGTAGACAATGTGACCGATGCACCGGAAGCATTTGTTAAAGTGTAAAGTGTTATGTCACCCTTCGGCGACATAACACTCTTAGTATCAATCTTCATAAAAGAGGATTTTCAAAATTAATCTATTTTACGCGCTCCGTCAGATACGATTACGTCATATACCTGTGGTTCGTGTCCGTATTTTTCTGCAAATTTCTCTTTAGCAGTTTTGATAAATTGGTCATGAAGCTCATTTTTAACGAGATTGATGGTGCAACCACCGAAACCGCCACCCATTATACGAGAGCCTGTCACACCGCATTCCTTAGCGATGTCGTTAAGATAGTCGAGCTCTACACAGCTAACTTCATAATCTTTCGACAAGCCTTCGTGAGTCTGATACATGCGTTCTCCAACTGTTGCATAATCGCCACGCTGAAGAGCATCACACACGTCGAGCACACGTTGCTTTTCGCCGATCACGAAGCGGGCACGCTTGTAATCTTCTTCTGAAATCTGATCTTTGATTTTGTCGAGGTCTTCCATTTCAGCGTCGCGAAGAGTTTCAACGCCAAGTTTTTTTGCTACGTTCTCACAAGATGCGCGACGTTTGTTGTACGGAGAGTCAACAAGTTCGTGTTTTACTTTAGAGTCAACGAGCACGAGCTGGTAACCGTCAAGTTTGAAGGGGAAATATTCGTATTCGAGTGAACGGCAGTCGAGACGGATAAGATGATCCTTTTTGCCGAAAACAGATGCGAACTGATCCATGATTCCGCAATTGACACCACAGTAGTTGTGTTCAGTCGACTGGCCGATCTTAGCAAGTTCAAACTTGTCGATTTTGCCGTCATTAAACATGTCGTTCAAAGCGAAAGCAAAACAGCTCTCAAGGGCGGCCGATGAAGAAAGTCCTGCACCAAGAGGAATATTACCTGCGAAAACAGAGTCAAATCCCTTTACAACACCGCCACGCTTAATAATTTCACGGCATACGCCGAATATATAACGTGCCCATTGCTGCTTGGGAGCGTCTTCTTCATTTAGCCCGAATTCTGCATACTCGTCGATATCGACAGAATAAACGCGCACTTTGTCAGTGCCGTTAGGCTTGATTTCAGCCATAATCATTTTGTCAATAGCTCCGGGGAATACGAATCCACCGTTGTAGTCAGTGTGTTCTCCGATAAGGTTGATACGTCCTGAAGACGCATACATGGTACCAGCGGCTCCGAAACGTTCCGCGAACTGCTGCTTGATTGTTTCTTTCATGCTCATAATGATGGTATAAATTTATTAATTATAATTTAGGTTAATTGGATTAATTCTAAGTGCAAATTTAACAAATTATTTCTAATTACGGCATTATTCGCGGGAAATTATACCCTTATTTGTTTAATTTATACTTCATAAGGGCAAAATAAAGGAGCTGTCGATCGATTATGTGCAAATATTTGCCGTTTTTATTGGATAATTGGACACACTAACTTAAATTTGCATTTGGTATTAACATATTCAAACAACAACTTATGAGACTGCGCCACGCATTATGCGCGACTTTAATCCTGTCGTGTCTCTCCGATAATGTGCGTGCGGATGTCGTAACTGACTACGCAACCGGCAGAAAAGGAGCTTACTTGAAGCAAACGCTACAATCGCACTGCGGTCCGGTGGCTCTAAGCCCTACTGACGCTATTAGTGATTTATTGAGGTACATCTATGGTTGTGGGAACGACACCGTTTATGACCTCCTTTCGGGTGGAAGATATTCTAAAAATAATGCACTAATTGTTGATCACCGGATAGTTCCGGAGGAATGGTTAGCTGTAAATCCGGAATTTCGCACAAATTCTGGGCTCGACTTATTCAATCTTGTTGTCACGACAGATGAATTGGCCGAAAAACGAAAAGCTTTTCCGCTTTATAATGTCGACTATCCATCGAATGGAAATGACATTTGGACTTTTGGAAATACTTCTTATTTCGGCGACTCAGATTTCACTTGTCTTGAACCTGCCGAAGAATATAAAGGCGAATTGGCAAGAGCCATTTTTTATGTCGTAACGATATATCCGGCTACGTTATGGACCGATTGGGGTGAAACGATATTTTTACATAACAGTTATCCGACTCTGAGCAACTTCGCCATAAATTGCTATATGGACTGGCACCGTGACCATCCAGTAACTGCGAGTGAACTGACCCGCAATAACGACATTGAAAATATTCAAGGTAACCGCAACCCGTTTGTTGACTATCCTGAGCTGGCAGAGCATCTATGGGGAGACAAGGTCGATGAACCATTTGGCGAAGAAAATGAATATGAGTCAGACGACATGCCCTTACGACCCACCTATAAGTTAAATGGTGCGAATATATATCTTCGCTCTCCATATATCCCGGATGATGCTTCGTGGAAAGTCGACGGCAAAATGGTTAGCGAGCACGCAATTCGGCCTACTGACTTAGGAACAGGTAAACATGAACTAAGCTATACCTCCCTGAACGAATCAGGTAAATTAATCATAACAGTAGAACCATGAATCGGCATAAAATTGCAGTTATAGCAGTTGGAATAATGACCGTTTGCTCGTGCAAAAAAGATGATTTCGGCCAACGGACTGAATGGCCGGTTAGCGGCATAGAGAATATCGATACAGAATGGTTTGAGCCAAATCTTTCCGATGACACTCCAAGATATTCCGACGGAGAGATTTTGCTGTGCTACTCGGATGGCGGCGTGATCATGTCCCGCTCCATATCAGACCCTCCATTATACCGTTTTGTCGAACTAACTACCGGAAACGAGTTGACATTCCAGTACGACTCGGTTAATGCAATAACTCAATTTATCGAGAACCCAATATTAACTGTAAACGGAAGTGTCATAAGTCTAAGACATGCAAAGCTTGAGAAAGTTTCCGGATCGACAAAATGGATTAGCATGTCTAAATATGACAAGACTAACATAGTCCTTGTCGTAGATTAATGTGATATAAATGACGATGTGTCAAAATAGAAAAGCTTCTTTCAGATGCGATAATTCTATTTTGACACACCGCCAATTGATTAATTGCTTGTCTCACTAATGCTTAGCAGATGACTTTGGCGCATCGGCAAAGCGGTTGGGAAATGTCAGATGTTCTTTAGGACGCAACATGGCATAGATTATAAGTCCTATTCCAAGTATAATAAAAGGAATGCTTAACTGCTGTCCAATGTTAATCGACATTGTAGCTTCCCGAGCCACTTGGTCGTTCTTAATGAACTCGATCAAGAAGCGTGGGAGAAATATACCGATAAAAAAGACACCCAATATTAATCCGGGACGTTCTTCTGCATTCTTTTTCCAATACATCCACATTAGTAATCCGAATAAAGCAAAGTAGCATAACGCTTCGTAGATTTGTGTAGGATGCACTCCTTGTCCGAAATATAATTGCTGCCACTCACGTGAACGCACGAACATAAATCCCCACGGCAAATCGGTCGCTGTCCCGAAAATCTCTGAGTTGAACAAATTGCCGAGACGAATCAGGCCTCCGACGAGAGCTATGGCTATAACAAGACGGTCGAACGTCCATAAAGGGCTACGTTTAGTCACAAAAACCGAGAATAAAATCACGGCGATGATTATTGCAATCGTACCTCCGTGGCTCGCTAATCCGCCTTCCCAAATATATAAAATCTTTATAGGGTCAGCCTTATAGACATCCCACTCGTAGAAAAATACGTGTCCTAAGCGCGCCCCGACAACAGTTGCGACAGCGACATAAATCAGAAGTATCCCAAGCCATCTCTCCGGGGCACCCTCATGCTTAAACATCCTGGCAACTATCTCATAACCGATAATAAACCCGATGGCAAACATCAGGCTATACCACCGTATGGTCACCGGACTGCTTATAATCTCAGGGCTAACATTCCACGTAATAAAGTCAAGCATTTGTCTGATATTAATATTGTGGCTATACGAGGTGCCGGATTAAGTCTTCCCTGTCGCCATACAGCATGTCGATTACAGGAATTTCAATCATTGTGTAGGCTCCTGGCCGTTCTATCATAGTGGCTCGAGCCACACCGACAAGAATCTGGGCTGTCAACGCCGGATTGTTAATTGACATATTGAATTCAAACCTCTGGTTTTGAGTGTTGCCTGAAACTCCTTTCCTGACCATATTGACTCCATGTCCCATATCCTTTATGTCGTCAACCGAGGGCACTTGAAACACATGTGTTTCATCGCTTGCGAAATAAGGATCCGCTTTTATTGCGGCGGTTACTTCATCAAGTTTGGCTTGGGGTTCGAGCTCAACGTAAACCATACGTCGATGTATTCCCGTTCCAAGGGGAATAGTCATGGACAAGGCGTTCTTAACACCTTCTTTTGATTTTACAGCCACGGTATGCCCCATGCTCATTCCCGGGCCAAAATTAGTATATGTAACACCTTTCGGCGCCGCTGCCTGCATAAGTGCCCGGACTATAGAATCGCTACCCGGATCCCATCCGGCAGAAATTATGGCCACTGAACCGTGAGCTTTTGCTATAGGGTCAAGCGTTTTCCGCAAATCAGCTATAGAACCGTGGATGTCAAAGCTGTCAACAGTGTTTATACCTTCAGCAAGAAGAATCCTGGCATGTTTCTCGACCTCTCTCGTGGGGGTACACAAAATAGCAACATTGACATCTTCAAGCATCATAACGTCAGACACCACTTTATACGGTGTCAATTCAGCCGGCTGTGGCGCATCGGGATTTCGACGCACCACACCGGCAATTTCAAAATCGGGAGCTTGTTGCAAAGCATCAAGCACGAACTTCCCAATATTTCCGTAGCCGACAATTGCGGCTCTGATTTTACTCATAGAACAGATATATTAATTGTTTACTTTTTTACAATCTCCTCGGTATCTTTGGCAATCATCATTTCCTCATCAGTAGGGATTACCACTACTTTAACTTTTGAATCAGGTGCAGAAATAACCTTTTCCTCGCCTCGGGAAACGGCATTGACATTTTCGTCAATCTTTACACCGAGGTATGTCAAATGGTCGCAAACTGCCTGACGAAGAGATTGTTGATTTTCACCTACTCCACCGGTAAACACGATAATATCCACGCCATTAAGCACTGCTGTATAAGCACCGATGTATTTTATAATACGGTATATATACATGTCCAGAGCCAATTTCGCGCGTTCGTTTCCACCTGCAATGGCGGTATCAATGTCGCGCATATCGGAAGAAATACCGGAAATACCGAGCACTCCGCTCTTCTTATTGATAAGGGTGCTTAACTGTTTTGTATCAAGCCCTTCTTTGTCCATAATAAAGGTCAGAGCTCCCGGGTCAACGTCACCCACGCGAGTGCCCATCATAAGTCCTTCGACAGGTGTAAGGCCCATAGATGTGTCGATGCTCTTCCCGTCTTTAATGGCAGTTATTGAGCCTCCGTTACCAATGTGACAAGTGATAATACGCTGACTTTCGTAAGGGACATTGAGAAATTCGCAAACCCTTTTTGAAACGTAGCGATGACTTGTGCCGTGGAATCCATAACGACGTATGGCATATTTTTCATATAATTCATACGGAAGGGCATACATGTAGGCTTCTTTCGGCATTGTCTGATGAAAGGCCGTATCGAAAACCGCTACTTGAGGCACACCCGGAAGAATCTCAGTTACAGCGTCAATGCCCGTCATATTAGCCGGGTTGTGAAGGGGTGCGACATCGTAACACTCCTTAATTTTTGCAATTACCTCGTCATCTATGAGTACGCTCTTATTGAACTTCTCGCCTCCGTGAACAACACGGTGACCAACCGCATCAATCTCTTTTAAGCTCTTGATGCATCCGTATTCAGGGTCAGTAAGCAGATTAAGAATATCATTAATAGCTTTTCGATGATCAGGAATAGACTCTTCTACAACTTTTTTACTTCCGTCGGAAAGTCGAAATTTCAAGAATGAATCGGGAAGTCCGATTTTTTCAACTCCGCCTTCTGCCAAAGTCTCCTTATTATCGACATTTATAAGCTTATATTTTACAGAACTGCTACCGCAGTTAAGCACTAATATATTCATTTTATTCGCGTAGTTTAATCAATTAAATTAATAATATTAAGCAAGACCTTTGGCTCCGATAGCTTGGTTACATGTTATAATTATGGTCTTATATATGTCTTCGGGGAAACATCCGCGTGACAAGTCGTTAACGGGGGCGGCAAGTCCTTGTAAAATCGGGCCTACAGCCTGGACTCCTCCAAGACGTTGAACAAGCTTGTAAGCAATGTTTCCGGTTTCAAGCGACGGGAAAATCAGTACGTCTGCACGCCCTTCAACCGGACTTCCGGGAGCTTTGCTTTTTGCTACGGCCGGGACAATGGCGGCATCGGCCTGAAGTTCTCCGTCCACAATCAAATTCGGATTTGCTTCTTTGACCAACTTAACGGCTTCTATGACTTTTTCAACTCTCTCATGCTTTGCACTGCCTTTTGTTGAGAAGCTGAGCATGGCGATTCTCGGAGTTATTCCAGCAATATCTTTTGCCGTGTCGGCGGCAGACAATGCAATTTGCGCCAATTCAGTGGCTGAAGGATCTGGAATAACTGCACAGTCTGCAAAGACCATCACACCATTTTCACCGAAAGGCGAATTATCGGGCAACAGCATTACGAATGCACCAGACACCACGTCAATGCCGGGCTTTGTCTTAATTACTTGAAATGCGGCTCGAAGAACATTTCCGGTAGTATTAAGCGCACCTGCAACTTGTCCGTCGGCATCCCCATTTTTAATCATCAGGCATCCTAAATACAATGGATTAGCAGTCATCTTTCGTGCATCATCCATTGAAATGCCTTTCTTTTTCCGTAGTTCAAAAAACAACGGAGCATATTTATCAATTACTTTAGGATCATTTGGGTTGACCACCTTAGCCTTACATACATTAGTTAGGCTCAACTCAGCAGCCGCATCGCAGATCTCCTTGGGGTCACCGATAAGAATGACATCGGCTATACCCTCGACAATAATTCTGTCGGCGGCGGTAAGTGTGCGTGGTTCTGTCCCTTCCGGGAGCACTATCCTCTGGCGATGCTCCTTAGCTTTTACAGTAAGTTTTTCAAAAAGTCCCATAATTAAATTTCGTTTATGGTTAATTGTTAACTATATACAGAATCTTGATTATTTCTAACTGCAAAAATACATTTTTTGTCCGTATAATTGCAGGAATAAGGTCTAATTTTTATGAAAAAATTACCCATTGTCATTCAGAGATACTGTTGGTAGAATCATACTTGAGTCCCAACCATCATAGAATCAATATAAAAGCCGATGACTGAGACATTAATTCAATCACCGGCTATCGCAAACTAAATTGATTACCTATCAATAATTGGAAGCTTCTTTTAAGAGCTTCGCTCTGTGTGCTTCTGTTTGATGTACCATCTGCCGGATAATGCGACGAACAGTCTTCCATTTAGGGAAGATTGCCGATGGCCTTGCCGGGCCGTAGCTTACAAGTATTACCGTCAATGAAATCAAAGCCACCATGAGCAACCAACCATATATCTCCTTCATAGAAACTATAAGTGCTTGAGTTTGTACCAAACCGTATAATTGTCCCATGGGTATATGCAAAGCATCTACATTCAAATCTGTCATCACAGAACCTATTAGGGAGGCGTTCTTTGCCATAACATGCTTGAAGAACTCTCCTATGACGGCCGGGCCGAATGTGGCTCCCATCACAGCCCCGGTAAATCCGTTCAGAGTCAGTGCTTGAGGGAATACAAAAAAATGAAGCCCGCTCTCTTTAATAGATGTCAAGAATACAATAGATATGATGACTGAGGCTAAGCCTCTGCAGAAAAGAGGGACAAACAGCATCTCCTTTTCCACTCCATAATCAATCAAGAAGTAGAAATACGCCAAATATAGAGTTGCAAAAAAGAATGCTATAGCGGTCATAGTCTTATATCGCCACTTGTTTTTCGCAAAAGTATAGTAAGTCAGTGTACACCCGACGATTATACCGACGAGGACATATATATTGAGATCCACAAGATTAAGTTCGTCGAATCCAAGTATAGTGGCGGCATAACTATGCTCAAAGACATGTTCCGTGGCAAGCAGTGTATTAAACACTAAATAAATCACAGTAGCGCGTATGACATTATGATTTCTCATTGCAAGAAATGAGATGTAAGGATGGTGTAAAAAAGTCGCTCTCCAAAGGTTTATGCCCAAGAAAATAATTCCAAACAGAGTGGCATATCTTATTTCAACGGCATCCCACCAATCATAAAAGTTGCCATATACACACACGAAAGTAAAACAAAGCATAAATGCGCTCCACAATACGGCTCCAATCCAGTCAATACCGAGTAGCGGAATCTGCATACCACCCTTTACAGGCTTCACGAGAATCAACACCATCAGCAACATCAAAGCCAAAAGGCCAATCATTATCCAATGCATGTATTCCCATTGGGAGAAAAATGCCACATATACAGTGAAGATACCGCTGAGCTGTATTACTCCGTCAACAAGGATGTAGACGAAGCAGAAAAATACCGACATATCTCTTACGGGAGTAATCCATAATTGTATGGTGGAGTTACATGCCAAAGTGGCCCACATTCGGAACCATCCTGCAATCAAGCAAGTCAGAACGAGTACCGGAACAGAATTTGTGTGGGCACAAATTACATTTGCCAATATCAACACAATACCGCATATCAGAAGGCTAATCCTGTTTGAAAATCGGAATTTAAGCCTGAACATGACTGCAAAGTTGATGGCCATACCAATCAACGAAGCATATCCGGCCATTAAAATGTCTTCCTGCATCAAAGCCGTGGTGCCGACCATGTCAGAAGCGGCGGCAAGGTATATGCCTCCCGAAAACTGAATTATCAGTACGAAAAATATGAATATCCACGGTTTTAACCGCCGTGGCACATAGTTTGGTATATCAGGGATGTCAAACGGTCCCTGGGGAGCATTCCAGTCGGCCATATCAATATTTTACCTCACATTCCACATTCATTCCGGCTCTGAGTTTTTTCATATTGTCCGAACTGTTGTCGTCGGTAAACTCGATTCTGACCGGAACGCGCTGACGCACTTTAACGAAATTACCTGCAGAATTATCTTGTGGCAATATTGACAAAGACGCACCTGTAGCGTTTGATATTGACACTACTTTGCCGTTGAACACCACACCGGGGATGGCATCTACTTCAATGTCAACAAGACTTCCAGGCTCAATATGTCTCAGCTGTGTCTCCTTGAAATTGGCAGTAACCCATACGTCACCCGTATCCACAACGTTGAGGAGAGTCTGTCCGGGCTGTATAAGTTGTCCGACCTGTATCTCTTTTCGAGAAGCATAACCATCGCATGGTGCAGTAACGACACAATACGACAGATTGAGTTCAGCTGTTTCGAGTAAAGCTTTCGCGAGTTCAACACCGGCTTCGTTTTGAGCCATGCGCTGGCGGGTCTCAGCAACGACCGACGAAGTAGCACTCCTTTGACGCGCCAACATTTCATAACGTGCCTTTTTTGCCTCATAGTCAGTCTTGGCTGCATCATATTGTTGTTTGGTTACAGCGTCCTGTTCCAAGAGTTTCTCATATCTGGACAGATCTGTTGCCGACATATCCATCACAGCCTTCGCCTCGGCAATCGAAGCTTCGGTAACCGCCACATTGGCAGAAGCTACACCTACACTGCGGCCGGTCACTTCACGGCCGGCAAGCGCGTTTTGATAATCGGCGCGCGCTTGAGCTACGCGAAGGCGCATGTCGGCATCATCTATAACTACTAAAGTGTCACCTTTTTTAACCGGCTCATATTCCTTAAACCTTATCTCTTTTATATATCCCTGAACACGGCTGTTAACCGGTACAATTTGCTGCTTGACTTGTGCGTTGTCGGTGAACTCAACATTGCCGAAATGCACAAACTTTGCGCAAACAAAAATTCCGACAACTACCAATATTATTATGGTTACTATATATGACAAGTATTTTTTGCTTCTGTGGTTCATATCGTTCCTGTAGTAAATAAAAGTTTGTAATAATAATATATAATGTTAATTCGCGCGTCAACAAGGCGACGTTCTGCATCAAGCTTAGAATTTGCTGCATCAAGTAGATCCGTTATAAGAGCCATATCTGCTGAATATCTGGTGGATATAGTCTTATAGTTGCGTTCGGCAAGTTCAACGCTTTTTTTCTGGGTGTTCAGCTCTTCGTAGGCCTCCATGTAGCGTACATAATCAGCTCTCACTGCCAGATTCACATCTTCTTTGACCATTTCAAGCTCTTCACCGGCCTTTCTTATGGCAACCCGACTTCGAGACAATGATTTATTGGACTTATAGAGCGAGGATAAATTGTATCGCACTCCAACTCCTACATACCAATAACTGAGATTACGATTGATGGGGGGAACTTCGACCAAGATAGGCCCGTCGATAGTCCAACCTGCCTGCAAGCCGATCTTCGGAAGCCGTTCGGAGCGCACCAAAGATTCTGCTTTCCGGCTTATGTCAAGTCCGGATTGCGCCATTTTCAATGAAGGAGAATTTATTCCCGCTTCATTTTGCCAGAAACTTTCATCGGATAAAGGGAGTGACTTTGCCAAAATGGTCGTGTCGGGCAACACGACTGTTCCGTCGGGCAATCCTGCTATAACCACGAGATTACGATTAAGTATATCAAGTGTATTGTCTATTTTTATAAGCTGAAGTTCGAGGTTAGAAACGAGCAATTCATATCGTGTAATGTCATTCTGCAACGCTACACCTTGATCATATCGCGCGGACATCTCCGCAAGCATTTTACGCGCCTGAGCAATATTGCTTTCGACAACATTCCGCAGATTTCCATACTTATAAATGTCAAGATAGTTGCCTGTCAACTGAAACCGAATATTGTCACGTTGAAGCTCCGTAGCATATCTAGACGCCGTCGACTTAAGCTCGGCCAATTCTATTGATGCCGTGATAGCTCCACCGGTATAAACCGGTTGCTCAACGTTCAATGAAAATCCGCTACCAAAGTGAGGAATCGGGGCTTTCTGATAGTCTGAAAAATCACGTTTTGTTGTGAATCCGTCGCCAATATAGCTCAACGACAACGAAGCGTTAATATCCGGGAGTCTGCCGCTGCGGGCCACAGATATCTCACGCGCTGCTTCTTCTTCGGCAGAGAACGACGGTTTTAGGTGAGCACTGTTAGACTCTGCAACTTCAAAAAGCTTTTCGAGCGACATTACTTCCGGTTCTTGTCCGACCGCACATACTCCACCACTCAACAGGGCTGATATAAATAACCCCGTGAGCAATCGATGATTGTTCATAAATTAATAGATTAAATGTGATAAGATAAGATTAAGCACTGTCCAGATTCCGGGCTGTGCAATTTACTCGCTAAGACAATGCGAGAATGGAAGCTGTGCTCTTCCAATTTTCAAGAAAACCCCAATTAAACACGGCGGTCATCTTCAACAAATGTAAATTTTTAATCCTTTCCATATAACGCGACTCATCCAATCGCGGTGCAAAGGTAAGAAAAATGTATGAGATTCACAAAAATCCACAAAAGTGCGCTATATTGGGCGAGATGGAGAGCTAAATATATAATATCTCGCGATAAATGCCTATCTTTGTGGCAAAAATTGCTTATTGGATTACTATTATGGCTCTAATCATACCCAACAAATACAAGCAGAAGCTACTTCCGGAAACTACGGAGATAGCAATCAAAAGTATTAAAGACAGTTTTCAGACAGGTCTGGCCGAGGCTTTGAACCTTCGACGTATAACAGCGCCGCTTTTTGTGCTTTCGGGCACGGGCTTAAACGATGATCTTAACGGCGTGGAGCGGGCGGTCAGCTTTCCGATTACGTATATGAACGGGCAAAAGGCAGAAATAGTGCATTCGCTTGCCAAGTGGAAACGAGTAAAGCTACATGCTTATGACATAGCTCCAGGATACGGACTGTATACCGACATGAACGCCATTCGTGCCGACGAGGAGCTTGACAATCTACATTCATTGTATGTCGACCAATGGGATTGGGAAAAGACAATCTCAGTAGAAGACCGCAATCTGGATTATCTGAAACAGACAGTAGAGAAGATATATGATGTGGTTAAGCAAAATGAATTAAAGATTTATCGCCAATTTCCCCACATCACCCCTATCCTTCCGGACAAGGTAACTTTTATCCACAGCGAGCAACTTTTGCAGGAGTATCCCGGACTAACGCCGAAAGAACGCGAAGAAAAAGCTGCTAAAAAGTATGGGGCAATATTCATTATCGGAATCGGGAATCCTCTATCAGACGGAAAGCCGCATGACGGGCGCGCCCCGGACTATGACGACTGGATCAGTCCTAATTCAGAGGGATATATTGGCTTAAACGGCGACCTTATATTCTGGAGCCCCATATTGAATACATCATTCGAGCTGTCGTCAATGGGAATCAGAGTTAGCCCTGAATCACTGATGGCTCAGCTTGAGCAACGCGGATGCACCGACAGATGTTCTCTAAACTTCCACAAGATGCTCCTTGAGGGCAGTCTGCCGCTGTCAATCGGAGGGGGAATCGGGCAAAGCCGGCTTTGCATGTTCCTTCTGCAGAAGGCGCATATTGGAGAAGTTCAGGCATCTCTATGGCCAGATGACCAGATAAAACGTTGTCAAGAAGCAGGAATTTCATTACTTTAATTGTGAAAGATACGACACCTACATATTGTGGACTTAATGAGTGGCAGGTAGAAGAAAGCCGCCGACTTTATGGACGGAATGTACTGACTCCACCGGAAAAAGAATCGCTTTGGCGCACATTCCTGTCGAAGTTCAAAGATCCCTTGATTGTAATATTGCTGATTGCGGGATTTCTTTCGATATGCATTTCATGTTATGAATATTGGTGTCTTGGAAGCTCTGCAACAGTATTTTTTGAACCGGCAGGAATCATCATCGCCATATTATTGGCGACCGGTCTGGCATTTATTTTTGAGTATAAGGCCAATCAGGAATTTTCCATACTCAACAAGATTAGCGATGACGATCCGGTTCAAGTAATAAGAAACGGGAATAATGCTACGATTATACCGCGTAAAGACGTTGTAGTAGGCGACATAATCGTTATCAATGCCGGAGAGGAGGTTCCTGCCGATGCTGAATTGCTCGAAAGCACATCGCTTAATGTAGATGAATCGTCATTGACGGGTGAACCATTGACGCATAAGACCGCCGTCAGTGATTACTTTGACTCAGAAGCTACGTTCCCCTCAAACCATGTTATGCGCGGTACAAAAGTGATGGAGGGACATGGTGTCGCTAAGGTTTTTGCCGTAGGCGATTCAACTGAGAACGGGAAAGTGTATGAAGCCTCGCAATTAGACGATGGAATAAAGACACCTCTTGACGAGCAATTGGACCGACTCGGTAAATTTGTAAGCGTGTCGAGCTACGTCATAGGCGGAATAGTCGTTGTAGGGCGACTTTTCGCATATTTCCACGAGTATGGTACGTTGTCATTTGACTGGATGCAGTTTACGGCCTATTTCCTTCAAACGGTAATGATTGCGGTTACGCTCATTGTCGTGGCAGTTCCCGAGGGACTTCCCATGGCTGTGACTTTGAGCCTTGCTTACAGCATGAGAAGGATGCTACGGACCAACAATCTTGTCAGAAAAATGCATGCCTGCGAAACGATGGGTGCCACGACCGTAATCTGTACAGACAAGACCGGCACTCTGACCCAAAATAAGATGCAGGTGATTGAAACTATCTTGTCAGCCAATAGCCACCGCAGCGACAATAAGCGTATGCTGGTTGAGAACATGGCAATAAACTCGACGGCAATGCTTGACCTTTCTGACAGCGACAACCCTAAAGTGGTAGGCAATCCGACCGAAGGGGCATTACTCCTTTGGTTACAGTCAAAGGGCATTGATTACCGCGAAGTGAGAGGAGGTATGGAAATCATATCAGAAACGCCGTTTTCAACGGAACGTAAATATATGGCCGTGACGGCCGAAAATGCAAGCGGAAAGAAATCCGTATTTGTAAAAGGTGCGCCGGAAATAGTGATGGACTTTTGCTCGGAAAGTATGTCGGAGCATGACATCCACGAAACCGAGAAATCATTAAGGGATTTCCAAAACAAGGCAATGCGTACCCTTGGATTTGCCTATAAAGAAATAACGGAAGACGGCGACGCAATAACAGCCGACGACTGTATTGATGCAAAAAACTTGACATTTTTAGGTGTCGTGGCAATAGCTGACCCTGTAAGAGGTGATGTCGGTCAGGCTATACGCGATTGTATTGATGCCGGTATCTCTATAAAAATAGTGACCGGCGACACTCCCGGCACGGCAAAGGAAATTGGCCGACAGTTAGGACTATGGAACGACCAGGACACAAGCGAAGAGATTATCACGGGCCCTGAATTCGATAAGCTCACTGATAATGAGCTTTTGGCACGTGCTAAAAGTCTGAAAATTATAGCAAGAGCACGTCCTATGGATAAGAGACGGTTGGTAGAAGCTCTTCAGCGACTAAATGAGGTGGTAGCAGTCACGGGTGACGGTACTAATGATGCACCGGCGCTAAAGACAGCGCATGTAGGGTTGTCTATGGGCGACGGGACGTCTGTTGCCAAGGAAGCAAGTGACATAACCATAACTGACAATTCATTTGCTTCAATCAGCCGCGCCGTCATGTGGGGTCGTTCGTTGTATAAGAATATACAGCGATTCATAATGTTTCAGCTTACTGTTAATGTGGCGGCTTGTCTTATAGTTCTCGCCGGGGCATTCACTGGAACCGAACCGGCATTGACTGTCACCCAAATGCTGTGGGTCAATCTTATTATGGACACATTTGCGGCGATGGCTTTGGCATCTCTCCCACCCTCGTTGTCGGTTATGAAAGAACCGCCTCGTGACCGCAGCTCCTTTATCATTAACAACAAGATGTTACGGTGTATCGTAATTGAGGGACTGATATTTTTTGCCATAGTATTCGGACTGCTATATGTGTTTCAGCACGCTGAGGTCACTTCGCTTATTGATCTTGTCCACTTACATCTGGGTGGCCGTAATGAATTAAGTCCATACGAACTCAGCTTGCTTTTCACCGTATTTGTGATGCTCCAATTCTGGAATATGTTTAACGCACGCGCATACGCTACCGGGAGAAGCGCACTACATATAGACAAATGTGGGGAATTTGTGTTCATTGCCACCATAATATTTATAGGCCAAATACTCATCGTAGAGGTCGGTGGTGAATTTTTCAATGTAGAGCCACTCGCCATATCGGATTGGCTTATCATTATATCCTCCACATCGTTAGTTCTATGGGTTGGCGAATTAGTGCGCCTCATTCGTTAAATCGCTTTCAGTGACATAATCTATTGTTCCCACGTGTATTAAAATTCATTAAAATATAACTTAAAGCCACCTCATAGCCAAACGGGTTTAAAAATTTTTCGTAATTTTATAAAACGAACGTTTTTTGTGGCTAACTTTATGTAGCCCCATAAGAATTGTTTGTTTAAATCGCCGTGAAGCCATACTTGGCCAAGACATTGTGTGAAAAGCGTACTTGACGCTCACTTATTGACATTCATAAATACGGTAATATAAGAATGTCGAACGTGTAGCCTTAATTGTGTGGGAGTCAAGTACGGATCCTCGCTTTTTAGTGTAAAACCATAGTTTCAGCCTAAATGGATCCAGCTGAAGTTTTATTTGAAAATGATACTTGTTCTTAACTTTGACAACAATCCGATATATCATTTTGGTGATGGCATTATTAGCTGTGATTTTAACATTTATCCTGAATTAATCTACGAGATAGGTTATGCCATTTCAGAACTTTCAGATGAAAATGTAGATGATAAATCAAGGCTAATTTTTGACCTTAAGGATAAGGAGATAATATTATTCAATGATATACTAAATCAAGTTGATAGGCTAATTGAAAAACTTATATCGAAGAGTCCGACAGGTAATTTTGAGATACAATTCTCTCCGCAGTATATCGATTGGTTGAGGTACAATGTAAATCATGCCTATCACTCAATAGCTGAATCGTTAGATGCAAAAGGAGGGAAAATCTATGTCGTCGTTGATGACTTATACGATCAGATAATATCGGACAATGTAATCCGTAAAGCAAAGCAGATAATATCAGAATACGAAGATATTGATATACTGTTTGTCTCGGGGTTAAAGACTGATAGCGATAGCCTATATATACACGAAATAACCAGTTTATCCAAAAGATTAAAATTGGTTGACTGTAATTATGTGCCAATGTTATGGAAACTCGCAAAAGGGCTAGAAAAGAATGGCAACATAGATGAAGCTATAACATTCTACAAAAAGATTGATACTTACGATAGTTGGATGCATGTGATAGAATCACAATTACTGCGAGAATCCGATGATATAAACAACACAATACAGCTGGCATTATTAAAAACATTGGACGAAAGACAGTCGTATGTCCTGAAAAACCTATCAAAAGCAATCGGTGTCAAAAAAGCCAACAATCTTAACACGTTCACCCAAGAATTTCTATCTTGGAAATCAGATGAAAATTACAAATACAACTTGCTATATTATATCGCAGAGAAGCGTTTTGCAGATGAAAATGAATCCATTGTTTGGTATAAGAATTCTGGCGATGAAGGCATTATAAAAGCCTCCCAAATATATATGGATAAAGCCAAAAAGATGATTGACCAATTTAAATCCAATCCAACTGATATTGACTTGGAATTAGATGCCCATCATACATTAAACTCATCGTACGATTTAATCTCAAATTTAAATAGTCAACACGACGAAAATAAGTTTTTAATATATTCGCAATTTGAACTTGGAGTGATACAATTGAATTGCATTCAATTAAAGGAGCAAGGAATAAAAGAATTTCTTGAGCATTACAATAAATTTTATAAATCCGAAGAAGATTTGCTCGAATATTTTAATAAACAATTCAACTCATGCATTGACACAGCTAAAATTGCGATGTCTAAAGGAGCATCAACAGCTGATATTGAGAATATTATGTCTGATATTAAAGTTACAAGAAGTGAATTTGATAAAATTGCAGCGAATTATATCAGAAAGTTAGAAAAGAAACAAAAGGAAGAATATGCAAAAGTCAAGCTTGTCCAACAGAAACTTGAGGCTCAACTTGAATGGCTACCCATACGTGGGGGTGAATTTTCTATGGGAGTAGGGTCAAATGATCCCTTGGCTCACGAGCACTCCGTTACGATATCCCCCTTTAAAGTTTTTACATCTAATATCGAAAAAATTATTTGCATCCTGTTCCAAAATCCCAATTACAATGGTTCTGATAGATATACGTGGAATGAGTACCAGACTTTCATCAATAAGTTAAATGAAATCTGCGGAGAATCCTATTCGTTAATTTCAGAAGCCCAGTATGAATATTTGGTAAAGTATCTCGCAGATAAAAGTAATAATAATTATGGTAGGGATTTGCACGAAATTGAAAAGGCGCATCTTTTTGGCGTGCTATGCCTAGATGACTATTCAGAACATTCCTTTACTGCTCAGACTGACCCAGTAATTTCTTTAGGAACGCCCATAAAGGTTGTTAGAAACAAAATGAAAAGAAGCAGTGCCGATGTTAATGAAAGGTGTTATAAATGTTTGGTTGTATCTCCGCTTTCCAATGAAGATTTGCAAGAATTAAGAAAGGAGGATGAAACAAAAGCATTCCTTAAATATCAAGAAGAGGAGAAAAAACTACAAAACGAACTTCAGCGAGAAAAAGAAAGAAAAGAACTGCTCAATCACAAAAATGCGGTACTAAATCATTTAGATTTCCTTATTGAAAACAGAGGTAAAGATTTTAGTTATAAAGAAGAAGTCTCATTGGCTACTGAGCTAAAAACTCATTGTAGGGCAGTCGGAGACAAAAATTGGACAGAAGAAGAAAAACGTATAGTTGATGGAGTCGTAGGATACTATGGCTTAAGAGGTATTGTGTTCAACAGAGATTTTTCGCGCGGAATTGGGACAAACAATTGGTTAAGGAGAGAAAATGCCAAATTAAAAGGTTATTGTTGTGCTTTTGGTATAGGCAGGAATATATCTTATCAAGCGGCCTTGGATTTTATACATAAGGGTAAAAAAGCTAAACTTATTGAGTCGCAATCTGAACGGGATCGAATCGAGGAACTAATAAAGCTAAGCAAATCTTCTGACCGGAAACTAAAACAAATGAGATTGTCCTATATGCTTGAGACAAGTGAAAAATTTATGAATGGAGATGAAAGTTCAAATATTTATAAAAACAAACGTTTCGCTTTCTTAATCATCGAAAAAGCAGCGGAAGAAGGAAGTACAGAAGCGACAAAACGCCTTTTGAAGTGCTACATGGATGAAATTGGCACTAAAAGAGACGATTCTAAAATAAGAGAACTTCAAGTTATTTTCGAAAAAAATGTAGTCAAAACAGATCCTAATGATAATGAATCTCGGCATAAGGTAGGATTTTTCAGCAGATTATTTGGTAAGAAAAATAAAGATAGTACTTTATGAGCAAAATGTTTAATAATCCATTGACAGGGGCGGTTGTAGTAAGTAAAACTATCGACCACTTTGTAACATCAGCCGATGCTCGATTGATGCAGAAATCTTACGCAGAAAATCTTGATTATATGCGTTCGCGAGACAGTCAGATGTTTGATATGGCAAAACAGCAAATGAGTTTTGATAGCGACGAACGTCGTAAAGATAGAGACCTTGCCGAATGGTCAATGCGACACCAAGCCGACATGAACGCAACTGCCATTTACGATCAAACAATGGCTCAGCATGCTGCCTTTGGCCACATACATGATCTCGAGCGGGAAAAAAATGTTGCAATGGAGAGCATTGCAGCAGAAGAACGTAGAAGTCGTGAATATGAGCAGTCGCAAGAACGAAATCTTAGAGAACGGATGGCAAATGCCGACCGTGAAGCCGATATTATTAAGACAAAAGCGGTGATTGAATCAAATGAGCGGAGGCAACAGTATGAATGGGAAGCGAGGCAGGAATTACAACAACGACAACTATCTCATGATGATCGAATGCAGTCACGTCAGCTTGCCGTTCAGCAAAACATTGCTAACCAACAAGATGAACTACAACGTTATCTCGCGGAACGAAATATTCAAAGTTCGCGTGAGATAGCTCAGTTTAAAGCTTTGGCATATCGTGAGACGCAGATATTGCTTGCCCGCGAAACCGCCCAAAATATGTTGCAAGACAGACTGGTACAGGATGCAATGAAAGAATTTCCTCTTGACATCGCACCGTTAGTGTTATTGGGTGAAAGGAAAGATTCATTGAACGGTTTACTTCGATTTTCTATTAGTAAGGATGCCAATATAGATATTGAAACTGTTTACCGCGATGTAAAGCGATATGCTACAAATCCAGAGGCACTAAAGATCTTTATAGCACCTATACACCTAAGTTCAACCATTAAGAACCGGGAAGAGCTTAGCAATCAGATATGGGACACGATATACCACAACCTCGAAAGTTTCTTCACTCAAAACTACGATAGCCATGGAGCGCATCCGGTTACGGTTTACCCAATAGCATGGAAGCCAAGTGCACCACGAGGAGTAAGCGCGTGTGAAACAATGCATTTCTTTTTGCGCGACATTCCGTGTGTAGTAATCGAACCAAAGTTTGATGGAAACTCCTTCAGGCTAATCATATCGGCATGGTCATTAGGTTATACATCTACCGAACATGTCAGAACAGAAATGAAATTTGACATCAATCTTGACTTAGAAATTATTAAAGGTGCGTATAAACGCTCAGTAAGCTCGTTGAGATTAATCGAAAGTTTAGGCGAAAATTCCAAATTGGCGGGAATGAGAAATGCCCTTGAGGAAAATGTCAAAAATTATGATGCCATTGGTCTAAACGATGACAGTATTTCAGCAGAAAGGCTTAACGATATCTCGGCTATAGGGATTTATAATATTTTTCATATAAGTCCACAACAAGACTTACATGAACCAGCGAAATTGTTAAGCGACATAATTAGCCTTAATCTTGGTGTTCTTGTCGACTCTCATCATCTGCTTTCAACAGATACAGAACCGATTTTCCCCTCATTGTTTAAAATGTCATTTCCCAATTTATATGAAATAATAGAGATAAGACAATTAGTTTATAACTGTTATGAAAAGGTATTGATAGGTCTTAGGAATCAGGACTCTAATGTGGTGTCGATATCAAGCCGACGGCAGATGGAGCGCAAAAGGGAAATGCAGATGACAAATTTAAAGAAGATTTTGGAACTGATAGACGAATCGACTTTATACGACAAAGTTGGAAATAAGGTAGCAAAATATTGCACGGAGAAATATGGCAAGACTTTTAATGATTTAGGAGATATGTGGTTCTATGTAATAGACCAAATGGACGCATCCGATTTGGATTTCTTCATGGAAATATTGCCAAACATCAGAGACAAAAATTTATATAAAAAGATTGACCGAAAAATGTCAACAATTAGGAACAGATAGGGTTTTTAAGGAATGTCAGAGATTACTCCATATAAGGAAACGGCGGATAGGGAGCAGGGCAGATTGGAACTTGACAATCCCAGTCTGTCCCGCTTTGTGCACACCCGAGGCATTATACGCATTCCGACAGATGTTATCGTCGAGTTTGTAAGCGAGGGGAACAAAGTTGAAATTTTTACGACGCAATGTGGTCAAGACTCAACATCAATGGTTTCGGCCTTAGAAACGATAATAAGTCGTCTTAAGGCGGACATCGATGCAACCGCCGACTGCATAGTCGGCTTGTTCGCAGGAAAGAATTCAACCATGCATGTCTCGTATGTCTTGGACTTTTTTAGCCGAATTAAATCGGTGTACGAAACAATTGAACCGGCATTTGGATTCTACATTGACGAGAATTTAGATGCCGGACAAGTAGAGATTGTGGTTGCAAAATCTATTAGATAGATTGGCAAAACTGCTTACTTTTTGCGCGCACGTCGCGACGCATTGCGATAGCGGTTTTTAGCGCTTTTACGCGAATTACCCGATAGAGCTTCTTTAACGCCGATCTCACGAGGCGCATCAGCGCCCACCGGCCGACCTTGATCGTCGAGGAGAGCAAAGTCAATCATTTTCTTCTCAATATTTGCCCTCGCGACTTGCACCTTGACGCGGTCGCCAAGAGTGTATCGCGTATGTGTCTTTCTCCCGACGAGGCAATAATTGCGTTCGTCAAAGAGATAGTAGTCGTCGGCCAAGTCGCGGATTGGCACGAGGCCTTCGCATTTATTGACATTAAGCTCTACGTACAGACCCCACTCTGTGACACCGGATATAATGCCGTCATAAATTTCACCCAAACGGTCTGCCAGATACTCGCACTGCTTGTACTTAATCGACGCACGCTCGGCATTGGCGGCAAGTTGCTCCATTTCACTCGAGTGTTTACATTGCTCTTCAAGTTTGTCCTGAATCACGCTGCGTCCGCCTGCCAAGTATCGTTCAAGCAAGCGGTGAACCATCATATCCGGGTAGCGTCGTATCGGAGATGTAAAGTGGGTGTAATAGTCAAATCCGAGACCATAATGGCCTATATTGTCGGTAGAATATATGGCTTTAGCCATGGAACGGATTGCTAAGGTGGAAATGAGGTTTTCTTCGCCTTTGCCTTTTACATCCTGCAACATCTTATTAAGAGAGCGGTTAATCTCCTTTGCCGTACCGGTGGTCTTAATTTTATACCCGAAGTTTCTTGCTATTGAAGCCAGGTCGGAAAGTCGTGTCACATCCGGTTGGTCGTGTATACGATAGACGAATGCTTTGGGTTTCTTCTTGCCATTCGGTTTGCCGATGGTAGTGGCAACGGTTCTATTTGCCAACAGCATAAACTCCTCGATAAGTTTGTTGCTGTCCTTGGCTTCCTTAAAGTAGACATCAATTGGATGTCCGTCTTTGTCTATTTCAAATCTTACTTCTTCGCGGTCAAAGTCAACAGATCCATCTTCGTAACGACGACGGCGAAGAATTTTCGCCAGCTTATTAAGAGCAAGAATTTCGTCGGCATAGTCACCGTGGCCGGTCTCAATAATTTCTTGAGCTTCCTCGTAAGTAAACCGACGATTGGAATTAGTCACTGTTCGGCAAATCTTACTGTTTAAGACATTTGCCTCAGAGTCCATGACGAAAACACAAGAAAAAGTCAGCTTTTCTTCGTTTGGGCGAAGAGAGCAAATGCCGTTGGATAAATGTTCGGGTAACATCGGCACGACTCGATCCACGAGATATACTGACGTAGCGCGTTTCTGAGCTTCTTTTTCTATAATGCTGTCGGGCTTAACATAGTGCGTCACGTCGGCAATGTGGACGCCGACTTCAAAATTACCGTCAGGAAGTACACGGAATGAGAGCGCATCGTCAAAGTCCTTTGCATCACGCGGGTCAATGGTAAAAGTGACAACATCGCGCATATCCAATCGGCGGCCAACCTCTTCAGGAGTGATTCCGGCACCAATTTTATCGGCGGCTTTTTCTACAGCCAACGGATAACGGTAAGGCAAACCGAATTCAGCCAAAATGGCGTGCATTTCAGTAGTATTGTCGCCCTCTTTCCCAAGGACGTCAAGTACTTCTCCGGTAGGATTGCTGTCGGCTTCAGGCCAAGACGTGATACTAACTACTACCTTATCGCCGGTCTTACCGCCACGCAACTTATTACGTGGAATGATGACATCGACACCAAGATTTTTAGAGTCGGATGAAAATTTGCCATATTGCTTCTCGACAGTCAAACGGCCAATAAAAGTCTGCTCGTTCGGCTCAATTATTTCAACGACTTTACATTCCGACTCTACACCTTTGCGGTGTGCGGCAATAAGTACACGCACTTTGTCACCGTTTAAGGCGTGGAGGGTGTTGCGCTCCGACACGTAGGTCGGCTCCTCGTCGCCATCAATTATTACCCCGTTTTTACCGTTTGATTTACGGATAAAGGTGCCTACGGCAGTCGTACCGTCGTTAGGAACACGGTACTTACCGGGCGACACTTGGTCTAACAGCCCGTCAAACTCAAGCTCCGCCAAACGCATGGCTACGGCTTTCTGAAGTTGCGGCGAGTCGGCATTAATCGCGTGGGACACCTGCTTGTAATTAAACGTCTTATTCCCTCTTGTCCTAATATATTCATCAATGAGGTCATATAGTTCACGGGAAACCGTGCGCCGTAACTTCTTTGTAGCCATAATAGTAGTTGTTTAAATTTTAAATAAGAGACATTCCTCCAACTTATAACGCTCGTTTAGGCGTCAATGTTGGCATAATTGGCGTTCTCTTCAATAAAGTCGCGTCGAGGAGCCACATCTTCGCCCATTAGCATGGAGAAAATTCGGTCGGCTTCAGCCGCGTCGCTGATATTTACCTGCTTGAGCAACCGGCCTTCGCGCGACATGGTGGTGTCGCGAAGTTCCTGCGCGCTCATCTCGCCGAGACCTTTGTATCGCATGACTTTGGTCTTGTCACCGTTGCGGGCTATGAATGACTGAACCTGGGCATCAGTCCAGCAATACTCCTCAACTTTGCCTCTGGTACATTTATACAACGGAGGCGTTGCCAAATATAAGTATCCGTTTTCAATGATCGGCCGCATTCTACGGAAGAAGAAGGTCATAAGCAGAGTGGCAATATGACTGCCGTCGACATCGGCATCGGTCATTATTATAATCTTATGATATGCGAGCTTGTCGAGATTGATAGCTTTAGAGTCTTCCTCGGTACCAATTGTGACGCGCATCGCGCGGAACAAATTGGTGATTTCTTGATTGTCGAAAATCTTATGATCCATGGCTTTCTCCACGTTAAGAATCTTTCCGCGCAACGGCAAAATAGCCTGGAAAGTACGGTCGCGGCCCTGCTTTGCCGTACCGCCTGCTGAGTCTCCCTCAACAATGAACAGTTCACAGTCTTCAGCGGTTCGCGACGAGCAATCGGCCAACTTACCGGGAAGTCCACCGCCACAGAGCGGTGATTTGCGCTGAACATTCTTTCTGGCATTGTAAGCGGCATGGCGCGCGGTAGCGGCAAGAATAACTTTATCTACTATAAGTTTCGCCTGGCGAGGATGCTCTTCCAGATATTGACGCAAAGCATCGCTGACGGCAGTCTGGACTGCACCAATTACTTCATTGTTGCCGAGCTTTGTCTTAGTTTGACCTTCAAATTGAGGCTCCATCACCTTAACCGAGACTACGGCAGTAAGTCCTTCGCGGAAGTCGTCGCTTGATATGTCGATTTTCAGCTTCTCAAGCATTTTACTGTCCTCGGCATACTTTTTAAGCGTACTGGTCAATCCCCTGCGGAATCCGGTGAGATGCGTCCCGCCTTCGATGGTGTTGATGTTATTAACGAACGAATAGACATTTTCGTTATAAGTGGTGTTATACGTGAGTGCCACTTCTACGGGAATGCCCTGACGCTCTGTGTTCAGATGTATCACGTCGTTTATCAGCGATTCTTTGCTTGAATCGATGTATTGAACAAACTCCTCAAGACCCGTATCACTATGGAATTCCTCGTGAAGATAGCCGCCTCCTTCGAGTACGACGCGTTTATCTGTCAAAGTCAGCGTTATCCCGGCATTGAGGAATGCCAAGTCGCGCAGACGGTTGGCCAAAGTATTATAATCGTAAATCGTTACGGTAAATATACTTTCGTCAGGCTTAAATGTTATGCTCGTTCCGGTATGGCTGCTTTCGCCGATTATCTGCAATTCTGTGATAGGCTTTCCGCAAGAGTATTCCTGCATATAAGCTTTGCCATTACGGTGAATTTCGGCTCTAAGGTATGTAGACAGGGCGTTAACGCAACTAACTCCGACACCGTGCAGACCTCCTGACACCTTGTATGATCCTTTGTCGAACTTACCTCCCGCGTGAAGCACGGTCAGCACCACTTCGAGCGCACTTTTATGCTCCTTTTCGTGCATGTCAACCGGAATGCCGCGGCCATTGTCTATGACAGTGATTGAATTGTCCTCGTTTATAGTGACATCGATGTGGTCGGCATATCCAGCTAAAGCCTCATCGATAGAATTGTCGACAACCTCATACACAAGGTGGTGCAATCCCTTAGTGCTAATATCTCCAATATACATTGCGGGGCGCTTGCGCACTGCTTCGAGGCCCTCAAGAACTTGAATATTACTTGCGCTATACTCTTCTTTTTGTTCAGACATAGTTAATATAATTTTCTTTCTCATTAACAGCTCGTTACAGAATAATATATTCAATGAACGAACCACCCTTTTGGGAGTAACAAAGGTACAAAAAAAACATCTACCCTGCAAATATTACGGGCTAAAAACCGCACTATTGGAACATGCTTACGCGCAGATTTATTTCATGGTTTTCGCAGCAAAAAAAACTTTTGTGGAAGGAACTTTGATATGCAACATTTTTTCGTTATATTTGGGGAACAACAACTTAAAACCGACATTATGAAATCGTCCTTAAACGCCGTAATAGCCTGCGCATTGTCGACATGCATAACTATCCAGCCAATTAAAGCAGACTCCCTCGAAGAATATCGGGCACTTATGCATGACACTCAAGAAACTGTTTGGTCAATGGAGCTACCCGGATTCGACGGCTCAGTTCCCGATTCATTAAAAAACGAATCGGTGGTTGTTATCGCCGCACATAATTCCATAGAATCTGGGAAAAAGAATGTAGTCAACGGAACCGCCGTGGCAGGTTTGGCATTAGGGCTTACCTTAGCTGTACTTGGAACCGCGGCTGCCGGTCAGGCATCTTATTACATACCTCTTAACATGACTGACGCAAGCGTGACTACGACCGACATGACCCGCATTAAATTGGCGCTTAACGACACCTCGGCTTGCAATAAATTCAGCCAACTTGACCTTTCGATACTTAATGGGACTGGAAATAAACGCGAAAGCAAACATACGCCAAACGTCATACAGGATTTAATGGCCGGGGTCAGAGTGATTAAGAGCGACGGTGAAATCATAAATATAGATATAGATTCGTTACTTACAGAAAGTGGCAATTCAGGATCCACTCCAATCACAACGTTGGACATCAAAGAAATATCCATACCGGGACTTGTTCCGGGGGATTGTCTGGACTTGTTTATGATGCAAAAGAGAGGGGTCAGGAATTTGCATCCTGGGACATTCCAAATATTTGCTCAAACTCAATATCCTACGTTGTGCCATACCGGAAAAATCACGATTGACAAAAATCTGAGTCTTGCATACCGAACCTTAAACGGAATGCCGGAGCCGACTGATTCAATTGGAGAAAAAAAGTCACATATTTTACAATACAGCCTTCCGTACCAATATCCGATTGAAGATGCATTCACCATAAATCTCAGGGAGAATCCCATTCTTCAAATCTCAATAATAGATCCCGGACAGACGAATAAATATGGCTACGCGCAAGGCAAGGGCATACATCCTAACCCATCGTTTGAAGATTCAAAAGACCTCTTTTTGCTCAACTTCGACAATATATGCGCCCAGGGTAAAGGATGCGTAAAAGATCTGTTGCGTGTCATTGAGGGCAATCCTGTAAAAGAAGTAAAAAACAAACTTAAAAACAAGCAATGGACCGAAAGCCAAGCCGCCGACTATCTGTTTAATGTAATAATGCTTGCATATAGTGTTTATGAACAGCACTATGATCACATTTTATACATGGTTGAGTTCGGTGAAATGTTGCGGCAGTGCGGAATAGAATATACATACGCTTTTGTCGATACGGAAATCGGGCCAAGATGGGACGACATTTTCTTCCCTGAACAATATAATGTCATGTTGAAACTACAAAAAACAGGTAGATTGTACAGCATTACAAACACGATGAATGCTCCCGGGGAAATAACCGATGAATTTGTTAATTCCATCGGAGAGATAGAGGCTTTCCCTGCTATATTCTCAACCCACAGAGAAAAGGCAAAAAAGAGTTTTGCAGTGCCCGACAGCATAATAGGCGAAGCGTTAGTGGAAAATAGCATTGAAGCCAGTCCGCAAGGCAATTTTGTACATGTTATGCGCCATACAGATTATCATAGCGGCATGAAGGCATTAGCGTCGGGATTGCTTGATTTAGAGGGATTCAAAGACTCGTTGTTCTCCTATTTAAATAAAGACGCTAAGCCTTTGTCGGAAAAATCCACTAAAAACGGTGAAAATCAGGATATGTTGGAACGGTACCGGCTTAACACGATGCTTAACAGGTCTGCCGACGCCTCTTTGTTCCACAATCTTGACAACCCGCAAGAATTGTATAGCTTCAATGTTGACAATTACGGATTCAAGCCTGAAGATCCGGCCATAAAAATCAGCACTGAATATGTTTTAGACGGGCTCGTGAGCATTGATAATGACACATTGACGCTGAACATAGGCCAATTGACCTCCATGCCCTTAAATACTGACTTGGTCAAAAGCAAACGAAGCACACCATTCACCACATTTTCTAAGAAATACATTGACCATTTGATAATAAAAGCACCTGATGATCATGTATTTGCAGTAGAAGAGATTGACGGGCTGAACTGTCGGGTTAAAAATGAGATAGGAGAGTTCTCCGTTGTCGCTGAGCTATGCGAAGATGGGCTGAAAATAGAGAAGCTAATAGAGTTCTACGACAATAAGATGGCTTCCACCGACAAATGGAGCCAATTAGTCAACTTATATAATGCATATACCGATTGGAGTTCCAGAACCATACGAATAACTCCGAAGAAGGTGATTATGTATATGTGACACAAAAAATCTTAATTATGGCATGTTAAACGGCTGTTTTTGTCGCAACAAAATTTTGCCAAATGGAAAACAATGCGTAATTTTGTCGCGCAAAAAAGCAAATTCAAAAATTATTAAAATAAACAAACAAAAAATGATTATCGTACAAGTTAAAGAAGGCGAGAACATCGAAAAAGCTTTAAAGAAGTTCAAGCGCAAATTTGAAAAAACCGGCATCGTAAAAGAACTCCGTAGCCGTCAGGCATTTGAGAAGCCCAGCATCACTAACCGCAAGAAGATGATGAAGGCCGTATACGTGCAGAAACTTCGTACTGTAGAAGAATAAATTTTCATTTTTCGACATAAATATTTGGTAAAACCAAAAGAAAGAGCTATATTCGTAAAGTAGATGACATTATGTCTGAACTTTAGCAGAATTTAGACTATGATAGACTCTTTCTTAACATATATACGGTGTGAGCTGAATCTTTCGGCTCACACCGTTGATGCTTATAAGCGAGACCTTTATCAATGGGCAGACTTCGCCACGCAGTCTCGGCCTGAAATTCTGCACCCCGAGAGCGTTACCACAAATGATTTGCGTATTTGGATTGCTTCGCGCTCGCGACAAGGCGATTCGGCAAGAACCATCAGAAGGAAAGTGCAAGCATTGCGCGCTTTCTTCAAATATATGATGAAAAGAAAAGGATTGCAGGAGAATCCTGCAATGGAGATTACTTTGGCTAAGACCGACCGCCCCCTACCCGTCTACGTCCGTCAATCGGAAACAGAAACTATACTCGACGACAACCTTGACCTCAATGACTTCATTCAAGTCCGCGACCGATTGATCATAATGCTCATATATGAGACCGGGTTGAGATGTTCAGAAGTAATGCAGCTTATTGATGCCGACGTAGACACAAATAAGGGTGAACTAAAAGTGCTCGGGAAGCGTAATAAAGAAAGAATAATTCCTTTTGGAAGAGAATTGTCAGAAATGATAGAGGCATATCGACATCTTAGAGCAAATCTCATGCCGACGGTATCGGCTAAGGAACTCCTGCTGCGTTTAAGCGGAGAGCCTCTCTATCGTAAACTCATCTATAATGTGGTTCATTCCGAACTTTCTTCGCGGGCTACATGCCAGCGAAAAAGTCCGCATGTATTGCGCCATTCATTTGCCACAGACATGCTGAACAACGGAGCCGACTTGCATTCGGTTCAACAATTATTAGGACATCAGTCGCTTGCGACTACGCAAGTATATACGCATATTACGTATCGAGAGTTAAAACAAAATTATCAACTGGCACATCCTCGTGCCGCAAAAAGCAAAGGAGGAAATTATGGACATTAACATCAAATCAATCCACTTCGACGCAACAGAACGCCTGCAGGATTTTATCACAAAAAAGTTGAACCGACTGGCACGACATAACGAGGACATTGCTGTAGCCGAAGTTACTCTAAAAGTGGTGAAACCGGAGACTGCCATGAATAAAGAAGCCGGAATTAAACTCAGCATACCGCAACAAGATGATATTTTCGCATCAAAAGTCGCTGACACATTCGAGGAAGCTATCGACCTGTCGATAGAAGCACTTGAACGTCAGCTTGAAAAGGTTAAGGCACGAAAATAGAACTATGTAAATTGCATAAAATAGTATAAAAATGGCCGGGAAAATTTTCTCGGCCATTATTTTATTTAAGAAAGACTATAGTGTCTGTTTTGTTATTCAGCTTTTGTTTTCTTTGTCTTTTTCTCTTTAGGAGCAGACTCTGATTTCTTTACAGACTTTTTGGGTTTAGCCTCTTTCTTTGTCTCCTTCTTTGGTTCTGCTTCGGCGGTAGCATCTCCGGCGGCGAGGGCGTCTCTTGTCGCATGTTCCTCATTCAAGTGTGCAAGGTCTGTGCGAAGAGATGACGCTTCTTTCTGTAGAGCTTCTATCTCTGTAGCCTGATTTCTAATAGTGGTCAACAGAAGGTTAAGTTCCTCATTTTCTATCGAAAGAGGATACTGCTCTTCTACGCGCACAATGAAGTCAGCAAGCACATTCATATAGTTTGTGAATGCGTCGAACGGAGTTTCATAAGGGCTGAACATGGCATGAACGGCACCATCATTCATGTGCTTAGTCGACATGTAGTAGAAGTGGTCGCTACCCTGCAGATACCACCAATCTTGTTTCAGACGTCGGTCAGAGCAAAGGCGAACACGTTCAGCTACTGAATATAGCTTGTTGAAAGCCTCGTTCTGAAGAGTGTTTCCGAGCCAAGCCGATGTGTCACGAGCTTCGTCGGCCCAAGAAATCGGATGCAGGATGCTCAACGAGTCAACTGCCTTGCACTTTGAAACGACCTCTGAGGGAGTCCAGAATTCGATGCCTCTTTCAGCCGCAAAGCGAGGAAGTGCTTCGAGGAACTGGAATATACCACTTTCACGAGGTTGCAGTTCTCCGAACGTAGCTAAATCCATAAATAAATTTATGACTTGCTCTTCGGCAGGAGTCGATGCAATCCAATCCATATACTTATCGGCAGTCAAAGGATATGCATCCCAATCGTGGTTATTGAAACGGAATGAAATATCGTCGGACAGCTTGTCATTCTTTAACAAGAGTTTCAATTTTGGGCATGAAGCGGCTGAATAGACATAGTTGGGCGACTTCCATCCCAGAATATGCTTTGCTCCTTCAGTGATGACGCCTTTATAACCCATTTCGTAAATCATGGGCGCCATTTCGTCGCAATAGATTAACTCGGTATTGCGAAGAACTTTCGGATGCTGTCCAAACAACTCATATATCTTTTCATCATGTACGCGTACCTGAGTCTGAAACTCTTCGGGGTCGATCAGCGACGCGAGCGAATGAGCGTATGTCTCTGCTAAGAATTCGACTTTACCTGTATCGGCCAACTTTTTCAAAATGTCAATCAGTTCGGGCACATACTGTTCGCATTGTTCCAAGGCATCTCCGGAAATAGAGAGTGCGCAACGGAACTTTCCATTTGACCCTTCAATCATTTTGAGCAAAGACTCGGCAGCAGGGATATAGCTTCGATGTGCCACTCTGGTCATTATATCTTCATTAGCAAAGTCATCGTAATAATAGTGATCATTGCCAATATCGAAGAAACGGTATCTTTTGAGCCTGAACGGCTGATGAATCTGGAAATAAAAACAAATAGCTTTCATGAGCTTGATTACGTTTTTTATGGTTTGTTGTTTTAATTAATTCTTGAATCGGTTATTAATTACGGTGAAGAACCTGGTTGTAGATATCGATAACCTTTCGGCCTGCCTTATCCCATGTAATTTGGTTAACCTCGGCCAATCCATCTTCCTGAAGCTGCTTATGCATGGCAGGATAAGTCACTATCGAATAAATGGCATCGGCCATCGCATCAATATCCCAATAATCAGTCTTAATCACATTTGTTAGGATTTCGGCACACCCCGATTGCTTTGATATAATCGAGGGAACGCCCATCTGCATTGCCTCCAAAGGAGAGATGCCAAACGGCTCGGAGACTGAAGGCATGACGTAGACGTCGCTCGCCTTTAGCATTTCGTAAACTTGCTTCCCTTTTTGGAATCCGGGGAAGTGGAATCGGTCCGCGATACCGCGTTCTGCCGCTAAAGTAATCATCTTTTCCATCATGTCACCGCTACCAGCCATCACAAAGCGTACATTGTGATTGAGCTTCAGCACTCGTGCCGCGGCTTCCACGAAATATTCAGGACCTTTCTGCATCGTGATACGTCCCAGGAAAGTAACTACTTTCTCTTTTGCGCGGGGAGGATTCACGTTAAGATATTCTTCACTTAATGGCGTTACTGCATTGTGGACCGTTGTTACTTTTGCCGGATCAATGCCATACTTGTCAATCACGGTGTTACGCGTCAGGTTACTTACCGTAATTATATGGTCGGCATGCAACATTCCGTCGCGTTCGATATTAAACACGGTTGGATTCACGTTGCCTCGTGAACGGTCAAAGTCTGTAGCGTGCACATGTATAACAAGAGGCTTACCAGTCACTTGTTTTGCATGTATGCCAGCGGGATATGTAAGCCAATCATGCGAATGTATCACATCAAACTCTTCCGTTCTGGCAATCACTCCGGCGCAAATAGAGTAATTGTTGATCTCCTCGAGCAGATTGTCAGGGTAGCGTCCTGAGAACTCGATACAACCGAGATCATTCAGACGCATATAGTTAAAGTCGGCATAAATATGGTCACGCAGACGGAAATATTCGTCGGGATCCATAACATTGCCGATACGGCTTTCAACATATTCTCTGCTGACATCACGCCATGCCACCGGCACTTGCGAAGCACCAATTATTTTAGCAAACGTCTTATCTTCGTCGCCGTAAGGTTTAGGGATTACGAAAGTAATATCCATATCGCCACACTCCCACATCCCTTTAGTAAGACCGTAGCTGGCAGTACCAAGACCGCCCAGGATATGAGGGGGAAATTCCCATCCAAACATTAAAGCTTTCATGGCAATATAATTACATTGTTAATTTTTTAAGATTACGTAATGTGCGAAGCACTTCTGCTACATTCGTCGCCTGAGAAATGGCTCCATGTCCGCTGTAGGGTGGATTCCCGTCATACATCTGTGATACGGTACCTATGCAGTTTTGGCTCATTTCGTCTTCAAATCCAATAAGCATACGGTCAATGTAGCTGACTCCGCTTAATCCGAACACTTTGATATACGCGTCGGCATACATTCCTATCAGCCATGGACGTGCAGGGCCGTTATGATATGCCTGATCGCGCTCCTCTGGTGAGCCTTGGTAGAACGGACGGTAGCCATAGCTTTTAGGAGAAAGGGTTCGTAAGCCTTTCGGTGTAAGGAGTTCTCGCGTAACGACATCAAGTACGCCTTTGCGTTGACGCCTGTCAAGCGGAGAATAATCCATGCCAATAGCGATTGCCATATTCGGTCGCACTTGGAGGTCGGCGTAAGTGCCGTTAACATAGTCGTAAAGATAGCCGTGATCATTTAAGAATGTGTCAACAAACGAAGTTTTTGCCTGTTCGGCAATGGTATGCCAAACTTCGCGTTGCTTTGCATATTCTTCCACTCCATCACTTAAGTTATAGGCAAACATAAGTGCGTTATACCATAAGCCGTTAAACTCAACAAGCAGACCGGTTCGAGGTATTAAAGGCCAGCCGTTTGATGTGGCATTCATCCATGATACCGGTGAGTTTGTGCCGCTGGTTCCTACCAAGCCGCTTGTCTCTACTTGCAGATTGGGATGGCCGCCGGCAATTATCCAATCGAGAATTTTGGCAATTTCAGGCAAATATTTATCGCGGGCTTTGTCAAATCCGAGATTACGCCCATACTGTTGCATAGCCCAAATGGCCCAAAGAGGCACATCCGGTTGATCGATGGCATGGATATGGTCATCCATAATTTCATTATCCATATAGTTGTCAAGAGCTTTTAGAGCCGTTGACATAATATCAGGGAAATCATCGGTATGGTTTATTGCCAAAGTGGTTCCGGGAAGTGCGATGAAAGTATCACGGGCACGGATTTGTCCCCAAGGATAACCTGAGATAATATATTCTTTCTCCTTATCTTTAATATAGAATTGCTTTGCCGAATTTTTTAGACAGTTGAAGAAACTTGTACGGCGCGTGCGGCTCGCGAGCTCAACTTCATACATTTTACTGAACGAACGCGGAGAGGCCTCGCTAATGCCGGCAGAGAAAATAATAGACTCTCCTTTCTTAATGGGCAATTCAAAGTAACCGGGCACCCATAAATCCTCAGTATAAGGAATTCCGCGATGGAGGTCTTTTATATACTCAATGCCATTATACCAATTAGGATTCTGAACCCACTTAGGCTTATGGTTAAACTGCATGTATAATGTCGGGAATCCCGGATACAGACAGAAACCTACGCCATTGTTTACTTCGACAAAGTCCTGGTTCAGATGATTGTTCTGGACTACAAGTTCGTTTGCTTCTCGGAAAGCGAGGAATGGGCGGAACTGCAAAGTAGTGGCTGAATGTGCATCTACGAGTGTGTATCTAATCAGAATACGGTTTTCTTGCGAAATGAATATCATTTCTTTTGTCAAGATAACTCCTCCCACTCTATAAGTAGTACGAGGCACACTTTCGCAATCAAATTCGCGAATGTACTTATGTCCATTTGGACTGTAAACACCTCCGGAATAGCGGTGTAGCCCGAGATTAAACGGAGCGCCGTGCTGAATTACTGTCTCATCAAGCGAAGAAAGCATTACATAGTTCTTGTTGTTCATTTCCGGAATTGGAATGACCAGCAAGCCATGCTGCTTACGGGTGTTACACCCTACGATTGACGAGCAATGATATGCGCCGGCCTGATTAGTTCGAAGCATTTCCTTAAATAAGGACTGCTCCAAGTTAATCATGAGGTTTTTATCAAATTTAAGATAACTCATTGTTGGTTAAAATATATTAGAATTTTAGTTAAGTTTATCGTTTGGGTATCGTTCTACAAGTTTAGTTATTTTCCTTTGAACAAACAAAATTTTACGGATAAAATTTCTGAATGCATGTTATTTTTCATTTTTTTATCCAATTTTCGGTCAAGTATGGGAGTAATTTTCAATTTTTAATGTTGAAAAACCGTGTTATAGAACATACTACATCTCTTGCCGCATTTTCTATCGGCGTGATTATTGGACGGAATTTCACCTCTTTCGTAGGAGTAAATATCTTCAACGAATTAGCGTGACACTTTATATTCATCGTGTCGGGTATGTTAATCGGTTCTCCATCGAGATGTGCAGGCCCCTCGCTTTGACGATATATGACGGCGGCCGGTGCCCTAAATGAATGAATAAGTGTATTTGAATTAATATAGCCGGTAAACAAGTCTACTCCGACTTTGGCTGTATTCAACGGATTTCCGGCATGTATTATCGTTATGTCAAGCAGTCCGTCTGTTATGCTTGCCGTAGGGGCGATGTAAGCATTATTGCCATACTGCGAGGCATTGCAACAGGCTATCAGAAACGCCTTCTCGGTCAAGACCTGCCCGTTGGCACTGACCGTGTATACTTGCGGGTGATACTTAACATATTCCGATATGGCACTCTTTAAATACATCAACTTACCACGGCGATGCTGTCGAGCGAAATTGCCGCTTACGGCAGCGTCGAATCCTACTCCAAAAGTGCAAAAAAACGGATTACCGTTTACTGAGCCGTAGTCGCTGTCCACGATATGATTTTCCGCAATAATCTTCACAGCCGCTACAGGATCTATCGGGATTCCAAGATGGCGGGCGAGTCCGTTTCCGGAGCCACACGGAATAATTCCAAGAGCCACCTTCGTATCACACAAAGCTCTCGCCGTCTCGTTGACTGTACCATCGCCACCGGCAGCAATTACACCGTAACAACCGTGTTCCACTGCCAATTTGGCCAATCTTGTGGCATCGCCTTTAGCGCAAGTATAAGCAGTGGATACCTCAAAACCGATGGGTTCAAGATGTGTCCGAACGAGAGAGTCTAAAGTCTCTTTGCTCCCTACTCCTGATATTGGGTTAATAACTAATAATAGTCGGTGCTTAGATTTCATATCGTTATCAGTGGATTGCTAAAAATCTCATGCAAAGATACATTTTTATTATTAATAACACATCAAAAGACCGACAAATCGAGTCATAATACGTATCTTTGTGGCATGTCACAATTTGAAATAAATTATCTCGGGTGCGGATCGGCCTCTCCCACCCTGCGACACCTGCCGAGTTGCCAAGTGCTTGACATAAGAGGCAATCTTTTTATGGTAGACTGCGGAGAGTGTGCCCAATTGTCCATGCGCAGGCAAAAGCTTAAATATTCCAGACTCGGCCATATATTCATATCTCACCTGCATGGCGATCACTGTCTGGGACTTCCCGGACTCGTGTCAACTCTTGCTCTAACCGGAGGACGCGATGGCGGACAGCTGACAATACATACATTTAGGGAAGGAGCTGAAATGTTTAAACGTATGTTTGACTTCTTTTGCCACAAAGCTCCATTCGACATTGTATTCAACATTATTAATCCACAATCGGAGGATACCATTTATGACAGCGACGCATTTTCAGTTAAGAGCTTTCCACTGTACCATCGAGTGCCGTGTGTGGGATTCGTCTTTGAAGAGAAACCAAAACTTCGCCACTTAAACGGAGAACTTGCGAGATTTTACAAGATACCAATTTCGCAATATTCTGCCATTAAAATGGGTGCCGATTATGTCACGGAAGATGGAGTCGTAATTCCTAATGAGCGACTTACGACTGCCGCTGACAAACCGGCAAGCTACGCTTATTGTTCGGACACACTTTTTAACCCTAAAGTTGCGCAAGCCGTAGAGGGCGTGCATACCATATATCACGAAGCTACATATTGCGACGACCAAATAGTTAAAGCGCGCGAACGCTTTCACTCGACAGCGTCACAGGCGGCACGAATTGCAGAAATGGCCGGCGCACAACAGTTGGTTTTAGGCCATTTTTCAAAAAGTTACCACGACGAGCAACGGCATCTTGCTGAAGCAAAGGCTATTTTTCAAAACACCGTAATAGCTCACGAGGGACTGGTACTGCCGTTATAGAAACCGAATGTAGGTTCGCTCTACATAATCATTATATGTATTTGTACGATGACGCAAGAAGAATTAGACAAATATTTTATGAAGATGGCTTTAAGTGAAGCCCAAGAAGCCTTTGACAATGACGAAGTGCCGATCGGCGCCGTGGTTACCTGTGGGAACAGGGTCGTCGGAAGGGGACATAATTTAACCGAAACTTTAAATGATGTCACTGCTCACGCAGAAATGCAGGCAATAACGGCAGCCGTCAATACTCTCGGAGGGAAATACCTTCAGGAATGTACTTTATACGTTACCGTCGAACCTTGTTTAATGTGCGCGGGAGCAATCAGTTGGAGTCAGATTAAGCGCATCGTCTTTGGCGCATTCGACCAAAAGCGAGGATACTCTGTGATTACTAAAAAGATGCCATTTCATCCACGTTCGACGGTTACTGCCGGTATTCTCGGGGAAGAATGCGCTATGCTGATGCGAGATTTTTTTTCACGAAAGCGATAAAATAAAACAGATTACGCCTACTTTTTCTTAAATTTGCGTTTTGGAAAGTTACTGTAACATGAATAATATCAACAATCTAAAATATAAAGAATCAGGGACGGCACTTATCCAAGCGTTAAGAAGTAGGATACTGGTGCTTGACGGCGCGATGGGCACTATGATTCAAAATCTGAATCTTAGCGAACATGATTTCCGTGGTACGGAATTTTCTGATTGGAAAGTCTCATTAAAAGGCTGTAATGATATCTTGTCATTGACAAAACCGGATGCCGTTCGACGCATTCATCGGCAATATTTAAGTTCGGGAGCCGACATAATAGAAACTAATTCATTTAATTCCAATTCTATATCCATGTCTGACTACGGACTTAGTGATTATGTAGGCAGACTTAACTTTGAGGCCGCCAATTTAGCCCGACAAGAGGCAGATCTTTGGATGGCAGAGTTTCCCGACAAATATTGTTGGGTGGCCGGGAGCATCGGTCCTACCGGAAAATCTTTGTCAATGTCTGACGAAATTGACAATCCCGGAGTTGACTCGTTCAACTGGAATGTGCTTACTGACACATATTATGAGCAGTCCTATTCGCTGATCAAGGGCGGAGTCGACCTTTTATTAATAGAAACCGTATTCGACACGCTTAATGCAAAGGCTGCGATTTTTGCCTCGCATAGGGCCATGTCTGACCTAAATGTCAGAATACCTATTATAATCTCAGCTACACTTACTGAATCAGGCAGGACATTATCCGGACAGACGCTCGAGGCATTTATTTCTTCAATTTCCCATGCCGAACCTCTTGCCGTAGGCTTAAACTGCGGATTCGGTGCATCGGGAATGACCAGACATTTAGCCACCATAAAACATATACCTTATCCGATAATTGCATATCCTAATGCCGGGCTACCAAATGCTATGGGCGAATATGACGAGACACCCGTCACGATGTCGAAGAAGATTGAAGAGATGCTGTCGTCGGGATTAGTAAACATCGTCGGGGGATGTTGCGGATCGACACCGGAGCATATTTATGAAATAGCACAAGCCGCAACGAAGTTTAGCCCACGCGTTGTTCCGAACAGCCCTAATAATATGGAATTGTCGGGACTTGAACCTTTAACAGTTTCTCCTGATCGAAATTTTCTGAATATTGGAGAACGATGCAATGTTGCCGGGAGCAGAAAATTCCTCAGACTGATAAAAGAAGGAAATTTTCATGAGGCTCTTCAAGTGGCAAAATCACAGGTTGAAGCCGGAGCGCAGGTCATCGACATAAATATGGACGATGCAATGCTTGATGCATCGGTAGAACTGCCGAGATTCATCTGCCGGATTGCAACTGAGCCAGAGATAGCTAAGGTCCCGATCATGATTGATTCATCGAGATGGGATGCCATCGAGGCTGCACTAAAATGCCTTCAGGGACACTCGATTGTGAATTCACTCAGTCTGAAAGAGGGAGAAGATGAATTCATCAAAAAGGCAATGCTCGTAAAGGAATATGGAGCATCGCTTATAGTTATGGCATTTGATGAAAACGGCCAGGCTGAGACATTTGACCGTAAGATAGAAGTGTGCCGAAGGGCATACCGCATTCTTACCGAAATTGTAGGCTTTAACGGTTATGACATCGTTTTTGATCCAAATATATTAACTATCGCCACCGGTATCGAAGCACATGAACGTTATGCCCTCGACTTTATCGATTCTGTAAGATGGATTAAAAACAATCTTCCAGGTGCCAAAGTAAGCGGCGGAGTAAGCAATCTATCGTTCGCTTTCCGTGGCAACAACTATATCAGAGAAGCCATGCATGCCGTGTTTTTATATCATGCAATCAAGGCCGGCATGGACATGGCAATAGTAAATGCAAATAACTTGGTTAACATTGATGATATCGAATCGGAATTGAGAGAAGTCATTGAAGATGTGATTTTATGCCGAAAAAGTAATGCGACGGAACGCCTGCTATCTATGGCGTCTCAAATTAACGCGTCACATTCAGAAATAAAGACATCAACTAATCACTCTGAAGATGTTAAGTCAGTGTCATCAGTGGAAACAATAGAACAATTACTTGTACGTGGTTCAACTGACGGACTTGAACAAGCTTTACAAAAAGCGCTCGAATCCGGAATAGATGCCATCGGAATTATCAACGGCCCCCTGATGAACGGCATGAATCTTGTTGGTAAACTTTTCGGTGAGGGCAAGATGTTTCTTCCTCAGATAGTTAAGAGTGCCGGTGCCATGAAGACGGCCGTAGACTGGCTTACTCCTTACATGGAAGGTAACAATACCGAGGTTTCGTCTTCTTGCAAGATAGTCCTTGCCACAGTCAAAGGGGATGTCCACGACATCGGTAAGAACATAGTTGGTGTGATATTAAAGTGCAACGGCATTAAAGTCTACGACATGGGAGTTATGGTTCCTGGCGAAGACATTGTCGATAAAGCGATTGAGGTTGGAGCTGACTTTATAGGACTAAGCGGGCTTATTACTCCGTCACTTGAAGAGATGTGTGAAGTGGCAAGGATTATGGAACGCCGAGGGTTAACGATTCCGTTGCTTGTTGGCGGAGCTACTACTTCTGCGCTACATACCGCTGTAAAAATAGCGCCTTGCTACAGTGGCCCGGTATTTCACACCCACGATGCGGCCTCTCTTCCGCCCATCATACAGCAATACATGAACCCGTCAACACGGGAAGATTCCGTTAGAGATAATTTCGACAACCAAGAACTGCTTCGGCAAAAGTATGCTGCTTCACCACGCCAATTATCTGAAAAAGAGGCTTACAATTTACGCCCCAAACTCGCCTATCTTATTCGGAAACCAAATAACTCAGGAATCATCGATCTCATGCTCCCCATTGGCAAAGTAAGGGACTTTATTAACTGGCGCGCGTTTATGTCGGCATGGAAACTTGATGCGTCACTTGCTTCAATAAGTGGGATTGACGGATGCGACCACTGTAAAGCACAGTGGCTTGCGTCATTCAAAAATGCCGAAGTACAGAAAGCTTCTCAAGCAATGCAACTATATAAAGAGGCAAACCGATTAATCGATTCACTTGCCTCAGGCATTTTGTCAAAGGGAATTAGGGCGAGAGTAGCCATATTGCCTGCCTATAGCACATCGGCAGACTCCATAGTTGTCACAAGAGATAACCGTAATACCGAGATTCCAACACCTCGACAAAAATCAGTGCGTAAAGAGGGTTCAGAAGTAAGGTATGCCCTATCGGACTTCATATCTCCCGCCGATGCTGACGGCAATCCGATAGATTGGATAGGCATTTTCACGGTGTCGGTTGGCAACGAATTAGAACGTAAAATACAATCATTGCATAAAAATGGCGATGAATATATGTCGTTGCTGTATCAAACAGTAGCGCACCGTCTGGCTGAGGCGGCTACAGAATATCTTCATTTCAAGGTAAGGACTGAAATATGGGGATACAGCAAAGAGCCTGTAGAAGATATAATCAATCTGAGCGATTTAAAATATGAAGGTATACGTCCGGCCGTAGGCTACCCGTCATTGCCGGACCAAAAACTCGTGTTTACGCTCGATAAAGTATTGGACTATTCATCACTCGGCATACATTTAACCGAAAACGGAGCATTAGACCCTTCAGCCACGACTACAGGGCTCATGATAGCACATCCCGATTCACATTATTTTATAATATAGCAAATAAGAAAGGGGTCTAAATACAAAAGCTTCTGAAATAAGCCCAAAACAAGAACCGGAGATAGGCACGTTGCGCCAATCTCCGGCTATTCATTTTATGCATCTTTCAGATGCAAAGTTCCATTTTGATACAGCCCATTTCTTTGGGTTATAATTCCTCGTAAGTTACTCCGATACTTTATTATATCGGGCATTAAGTCCTTTTATGACTTCGTCAGTAATATCAAGAGCCGGATTAAAGTAGACCCCAACTGCTTTGTAAAGAATAGCGTCATAACCGCGAGTCTTGTTATACTCCTTAATAAAAGCCTCGATCGAATCGCTAAGCTGCATCTGTTGCTGAATCATCTCCTGCTCTGCCTCGCGCTGTAATGATGCGAGATAGTTCTGCGCTTCAGTGTTCTTCTTATTCAAAAGTTCCTGATCGGCATTAAAGCTTTCCTGCGAAAGATAACCGTTTGAGTTTATTTTCTGCTGAATCTGGTTAGCGAGCTTCTGAATTTCAGCCCCACGAGAACGCTGAGCGTTGTCAATTTTGCTTACTTGACGCATCTGAGCCTCTTTAAAATCCTTAGCGAGATTATAGTGGGCTGCTATTGAATCCGCATCAATGTAACGGATGTTGAGCATTGCAACAGGCTGGTCAGCCGAAGCTACGGGTACACTTGTCGTAGCAGATTCGTTAGAATTGGTACAAGACACGGCCAACAGCGCTAAAGAAAGCATAAGTGACTTGGCACAAAGTGCAATTTTCTTCATTGTAAATTTAATAATGTAAGATATGTTATAATTATGTTTTACTATTATGGCTTTTATCGTGAACGGCACAGGATATGTTTCGTTGCCTTAGCTCAGGAATGTCATGGACATGCCCGGAAGGGAATTTCCCGCCTTTAATAAACAGCACTTTCACGCCAAGTAAAAGCACCGCCAAAGCGATTAATATCACAGATAGAATCAATATTTTCACTGTGTCATCACGATTTTGCACTGCAAATATAAGAAAGCAATTCCAATTTTGGTAATATCTGAAATTTATTTTGTAACTTAGACTGCGGAAAAGCAGAGAATTTAACAAATTTATACAGTTCTCGCCAGTCTTGAACCCAATATACACTAATATAAATTTATCCAACAATGACTATCAAGGATCTTAAGCCCTCTCTAATTTGGGGGATTTTCGATGAAATCACTAAGGTGCCAAGACCTTCAAAGAAGGAGGAGAAAATTCGTCAGTTTCTTCTGGACTTTGCGGCCAAACATAACATCGCCGTAAAGACGGATGAAGTAGGAAACGTTGTTATGAGCAAACCGGCTACGCCCGGCCATGAGAATGCACCTACCGTAATTCTTCAGGGACACATGGACATGGTGTGCGAATCAAATAAGAAAGATTTTGACTTTGAAAATTCGCCCATCACCACTATCATCGACGGAGAATGGGTACATGCCGACGGAACTACCCTCGGCGCGGACAACGGCATTGGTGTTGCCGCTTCACTTGCTGTGATGATTGATGACACTCTCGAGCATGGGCCAATTGAAGCTCTATTCACTGTAGATGAAGAGACCGGAATGACAGGAGCAAATAATCTCGGTGCAGATATGATGAACGGAACCATCCTGCTTAATCTCGACTCTGAGGACGACGGTGAGATTTTCATAGGATGTGCCGGAGGTATTGATACGACTATCTCATTTGAATATAAACGTGAAATGGCTCCCGTTGACTATTATTGGTTCGACATAGAACTGTCAAATCTCAGCGGAGGACATTCAGGAGGTGACATACATGAAGGAAGGGCCAACTCAAATAAACTGCTCGCGAGATTCTTATTTGAGTTATCTCAGAAATACCCTATTTCCTTGAGCGAAATTTCAGGCGGAAACTTAAGGAATGCAATACCACGCGCGGCACATGCCGTAGTAGGAGTACACACCTCTAAGAAAGAAACAGTAATGGTAGCCTTCAACGAATATGTCGCTACTGTAAAGAACGAATATAAGGCCACTGACCCCAAGATGGAGTTGGTTATTTCTTCTGCCGATAAGCCGGAATATGCAATTGACAGCGACACCGCGACCCGCTTAATCCGTTCGCTTTATGCATGTCCGCATGGAGTCATCTCCATGAGCCATGATCTCGAAGGTCTTGTTGAGACATCGACTAACCTTGCGTCGGTTAAGATGCTCCCCGACTCAACCATTTTGGTAACTACCAGCCAAAGAAGTTCTGTTGAGAGCCGTAAATACGATATAGCATATCAGATCGAGGCACTCTTCTTGCTTGCCGGCGCAAAAGTAACTCATGGCGACGGATACCCCGGCTGGGCACCCAATATGGATTCGACTATAATGAAAATTGCCAGCGATGCCTACGAAGAACTATACGGCGTAAACCCGGCAATAAAAGCTATCCATGCCGGTCTTGAATGCGGACTGTTCTTAACAAAGTATCCTCACCTTGATATGGTTTCGTTCGGCCCGACCCTTAGAGGTGTACACTCTCCGTCTGAAAAGATGCACATACCGGCAGTCGAACGTTTCTGGAATCAACTTACCCTCATTCTAAAGAAAGTAGGCGAATTAAAGGCTTAAGCGTGTTGTCTGCACGTCGGCCGCAGTATCAAAAGGTGTTGCGCGACAAACATATTTCGCGCAATACCTTTTGATTTATAAATATACCTGAAATGCATAGTAGGAATCTAATCGCACATATATTTATATTTACTTTAATTCTGTCGCTTAACGCCACGGGAGAAACGGTCATACCGACTAATTCTACTGACGACAACGACTATGCGATTGAAATTGCCGACAGCCTTTCGCCCTTAATATCTTTCTATCCGTGGACTCCTCAGCTCATACCAAAGCCACATCCCTCATTAGCCAGACTTACAGAAACCGACTATAAGCAGGCGGCACGCGAACTTGGAGTTGAAGTTGCGACGATTAAAGCGGTGGTATTTATTGAAGCCGGACCTTCCCGACGTGGATTTTCATCTGAGGGAATTCCCATTGTGAATTTCGACTTAAACTTGTTTAATAGCCTCGCCAGAAGAAGAGGTATCGTTTTAACTAAATTCAAAAAAAGTAATCCGGAAGTTTTCGCACCACTTAATAAGCAGAAGTACGGTACAACCCAAAAAGCTCAGCTTGCGCGCCTTTATTCTGCCATGGACATAGACTCTACGACGGCCAAAGAAGCCACATTCTGGGGTATGTTTCAAATCGGCGGATTTAACTGGGATAGGTGCGGATGCTCTTCTGTCGACGAATATGTGGAGTTGATGTCTACTTCAGAGCATGACCAACTTGAACTTTTCGTTAAATATATACTCTCCAGAAAACTTGAACGGTATCTGCAAGCAAAGAATTGGTCCGGATTTGCACTTCGCTACAACGGTAAATCGTATGCCAGACATGGCTACCATAAACGTTTGGCGAAAGCATATCGTAACTTCGTATCAAAAAAGTGACTTAATAACATATTAAATACCCGCAACCGATATTATAAGTTTTTCCAACGGCAAATGCTCTCTGGCCACTCTCGCAAACTCTTCGGCCCGCAGATTCTGTAATGTCTCTATTTGCTTATAGAAATATCCGTCGGGAATGAATGCAGTCTTTAATGTCTGATAATAATCCATGATTTCAAACGCATTGTCTAATGTCGATGCAAGTCCTGACATGGCATGTTTTTTCAGTCGGCCAATTTCTTCGTCAGTAAAGTCACCGGTATATAGACGTGCAATTTCGGCTACGACCTCTTTAATCAGTGGCTCTTCGTAAGAAGGATCTGTTGACGCTACAATTTCCATTGTGCCGCCTTCAGGCTGTCCGAGTAAGAAAGAATTGATGCCATAGGTATAGCCCTTATCTTCTCTAATATTTGCCATCAAACGGCTACCGAAATAACCTCCTAAAGCCATCACGAGATATCTGAGTGTTATATAATCGGGATGATTTCTTCCGATAGTCGGCATACCGATTCTAACTGCACTCTGAACCGCACCGTCAACATGCGTTCTTATAGATTGTCCGGTTTGCGCATTAAAAGGTACAATATTACTTTTAATCACACAGTTCCTATCGACCTTAATTTGGCCAAATGAGTCATTTAAAGCATCTTCTACCGCCGGAGAAATTCTTCCGGCAATGTATATTGACATGCCATCAACAGAAGGAATGAACAGGTTACTTTGCCAATCAGTCAAATCAGATAGTTGAAGTCGCCGTATTTCTTCCGGAGTTTCCATCTTTGAAAGCGGGTTGTTCGGACCCATTGCCAATTTGTTGAACTGCAATGTTGCATTATATTCCACTTTCTTGAGCATAAGGTCAACATTTTGGGCATGTCGATTCAGCACAACATCGTAGGCACGTTCAGCCATCTGTGGTTCAAACAAAGTCTGGGGAAATAACGGAAATACTTCCTTCAGCTTGGAATTCAGCGTGTATAGCATCATAGAGGTGAAGTGCGGTTCAACCGAATAGGCCTGTCGCGCCCCGTTAAATTCGATTAATTCCGCCATTTTGCCGTCGGGATATTGCTTCGTGCCTTCAAGCATCAGATTTGGCAATAATTTGGCAATCGTCTGTGACTTGCATTCGGCAAGTCCACCATTGAAAATGCACGTCAACCGACACACATCAAGTGAATCAGATTGATCTATCACATAGGCGGTTATGCCGTTGTCCAGCTTGAGTATTCGCGTTTCCGGAATAGTCAAACGTCCAAAATCACTTACTTTAGGAGCCACTTTTCGGTTAGGTCCAGTCATGGCAGTCACCCTTCTATTGTTTTACAAAATTCGATTGCCCTCGCCAAATCTTCCGGAGTGTCTATTCCTATTGTTGGTGAATCAGTTATGCCGACTTTAATAGTATATCCATTTTGCAGCCAGCGTAACTGTTCAAGCGACTCCGCCAACTCAAGAGAACTTTGAGGCAACTTCGTAATCTGCGAAAGTACATCAGCGCGGTATGCATACATTCCCACATGCATGTAAAATTTTGAAGAATAAATCCATTCCTCCCATGGATGATTGCGCACATACGGAATTATTGACCTGCTAAAATACAATGCGTTCATATTTTTATCAAATGTCACCTTTGGACGGTTAGGATCAAAAAGCGCGTCCCAGCCAAGCGAAGGGTCAAACTCTCTGACCAACGTTGCAATCTTTGTGGACGAATCTTTGAAACAACGTTTCAACTCAGCAATCTGAGTCGGATCAATGAAAGGCTCGTCGCCCTGTATATTTATAACTACATCCGCTTTGCTTCCTATATTTCGGTATGCCTCAAAACATCTGTCGGTCCCGCTTCTATGTTCAGAAGATGTCATAACTACCCTACCTCCGAAATTACGCACAGCATCAGCTATGCGTTCATCATCTGTGGCGACATAAACATCATCAAGTTCTTTTGACGCTTGACGATATACACGCTCAATCATGCTTTTCCCGCATATATCTGCAAGAGGTTTGCCGGGAAAGCGTGACGATGCATATCGTGCGGGTATAATTCCTATAAATGTCATAATTTATTCTGTTTACGATAATTATTCGGTATCATCAACAATCTTCCTTGGCGTCAACATCGAGGGTGCCAAGAAGATTCCAACGATCAAATATACATAATATGTAATGATTCGCCAAAATAATGCTATAATTAAGGCCATGCCTGCATTGTGAAGCATATCGCCATAATATTCAGTAAAAAGCCATTCGCTTACCCCGCTTCCTCCAGGAGTAGGACTTACCATCAGTACTACCCATACCACAAATTGTCGCCCAAACACAATAAGCTGGTCAGCTGAGGGCACGAAACCGAGAAAAAGAGCATTTACGACGAGAAAACGCGATGACCATGTCAAAGCCGTGGCAATAAAAGTCTCTGCCCACCATTTGATGGATCGTGTCCGCAAATCTTCAGAAGCAGCCACCATATTATCGCCAAGCGCAATGACAGCAGGTTGCCAACGACGTATTAATGGAAACTTAAATATGAAAATCAGAGCATTTCGTATGCCGTTTGGCTTAACTATAATGCCAAGAAACAGAATTGAAGTCCAAATAAATATGGCAGCATAAACCAGCCAAAATACCCAGCGAAGACCTATTTCAAAATGAGTGTCTTTGAATCCGAACAATTCAGCGTATGGTATGACAGCCATCACAATGGGACAAGCAACCACAAAAAACAACTCATCAAGCAATAAAGTCGTAAACATTAGGGTAGTCGCACGGCCTAAATTAATTCCTTCATGATGCAGGAATATCATTCCGAGCGACGATCCACCGACTGCGGAAGGGGTCACGCAAGAGGTAAACTCGCACATAAAGTTGACCTTTAAGGCTTGCCACCACGTCAATTGCTTGTCAGTAAGAGTTCTGAATCGCCAAGTCAATCCAAAATCGCGTCCGCACATAAACATCCACGCCAATATTATGCAAAGCACCACTCTGCTGTCGAAATGTATCGACCTCCAAAGTTCAACGCTAAACTCTCGGTGAAACAACCATCCGACAACACACAAGCCTATTATAATAGGTATTGCGACCTTCCATATTATAGACTTTGCCGTAGGAGATTTAATGCCGTTCACTTTATCTTCTGCCATGGCGTTCTATAATTATCTTATATCGTTCATAGACCTCTTCCATTACGTCTTTCCACGACCGCGTTAAAGTGCGTGACGCGGCTCGCGCCACATTTTCTAACTTTTCTGAATCGTGATACAATGACCTCACCAAAGTAGCATAGCTTTCAGGTGTGTCATCGGCAAGAAATCCGTTAATCCCGTCACTGATGACTTCTGAAGCCGTTGCTCCCCGCAATAATACAGCCGGAGTCCCCATCATAGCAGACTCGCGTATGACTAGAGGTGCATTATCATAAAATGACGGAAATAAGAACAGGCTCGCCGCGGCATAAAATTCTTTAAGCGTATCTCGCGACTGAATAATACCGTAGAGTGTGATTCTGTCTTCAAGGCCGAGTTGCTTTATTAAAGCTTTCATTTCGTCAACGGCATAGCCGGTACCCACAAATGCCATTTTTATAGGCAGGTCACGTAGCAAATCGATACAACGAATTATAGTTATCACACCTTTTTCGCGTATATGTTGACCGACGAAAAGCAACAGCATCTCACCTTTTTTTAAGCCAAACTTTTCACGGGCTTCTACCTTGTATCGTAAAATTTCTTCAAAAGTCTCCATTTCAAGGTCGATGCCATTGTCTACAACGGTAAGCTTCCCCTTGTAGCCGTATTCCCTGACAGTTTCCTCAACTCGCGCCTGCGGTATCCAAACCTCATCGGCAGCATCGAAAAAAGCCATCACTTTTTTCATGATTTTACGCACCATCCAAGATGGCAATGAATGCTCCAAGTCAGTGCGGTATTTGGAATGAAACGTCGCTATCAACGGAACGTCATGCTTTTTAGCGGCATATATCGCTAACCTTCCTGAAGAAAAAGGGCTATGGGAATGTATCAAAGCAAACGGAACCCGATTAATCTTATGCCAAATAAATGGATCAAGTTTAGGATAACCATAGCGATACGGTTTTCTGGATGCTATCGGAAGAGAGAAATAACGATAAAGCTCAAAATTTCCGCGTTCAGGGGCAATAGGATTCCACGGAGTGACAACGCACGTCTTTAACCCCATGGAAGTCAGCCAATGGACATAATTCTCAACAGTGAGAGTCACACCGTCGAGCACAGGAGGAAAGCTGTCATTGAATAGTCCATAGACCTTTTTAATTTCGTCCATATATACTTGTCCCTTGGAAATACTGCCTATCATTTAGAGCCTATAGCGATTTAAGCGACGTAGCGCATATCGGCTTTCAGATGCAAAATTAGGCAATAAATTTGGAATAAACGGTATGTTAAGTTAAAATCTACTTTTCAAAATTTAATGGATACTTTTGTGTGGATATTTTGTGTCAGGAGCCAATGTAGATTAAATTATGTTGTAATAGTTACATGGAAAATCCGTACCTTTGCAGTCGGAAATTTATTTATAACTAAACCAATTATTGCGAAATGGCACAAAAGCCCTCAATTCCCAAAGGTACGCGCGACTTCTCTCCAGCCGAAATGGCTCGCCGCAACTATATTTTCGACACAATAAGAAAAGTGTTCCACAACTTTGGATTCAAGCAAATAGAGACTCCTGCGATGGAAAACCTATCGACTTTGATGGGTAAATATGGTGAAGAAGGCGATAAGCTTTTATTTAAAATATTGAATTCGGGCAACTATCTGAAAGGTACCGACAAGAATTTGCTAAACGAAGAAGAGCCGTCGGGACGGCTCACTTCAGAGCTTTGCGAAAAGGGATTACGATATGATCTCACTGTTCCTTTTGCTCGTTACGTGGTGATGCACCGAGGTGAATTGCAATTTCCGTTCAAGCGATTCCAAATTCAGCCCGTTTGGCGAGCCGATAGACCACAGAAGGGCCGTTACCGCGAATTTTATCAATGTGATGCGGATATCGTGGGCTCGGATTCCTTGTTCAATGAGGTTGACCTGCTCCAAATGATAGCCGAAGTGTTCCGCCGACTCGGCATTCGTATAGCTATAAAACTAAACAACCGAAAAGTGCTTGCCGGAATAGCTGAACTGATTGGCGCACCGGACAAAATCATCGACATAACCGTTGCAATCGACAAGATTGACAAAATAGGTATCGATGCCGTAAATGCCGAACTTATAGAAAGAGGTTTGTCGGAAAATGCAGTAGAGGCTTTGCGCCCTATTCTGTCGATAGACGGATCTGTAGAGAGCCGGTTAGATCAGCTGGAAAAAATTCTTGAATCGTCAGAAATAGGCAAGAAAGGCGTAGAAGAACTACGTTTCGTGGTAGAAGCCACGCAAAAGTTAGGGCTTAACGAGGAAGGTGAAAACGAAGCAAATGTCGTGCTTGACCTTGACGTTTCGCTTGCCCGCGGATTGAACTATTATACCGGAACCATCATCGAAGTTAAAGCACTTGACGTTCAAATAGGATCTATTACGGGAGGAGGTCGATATGACAATCTTACGGGCGTATTTGGAATGCCTGGTGTGTCTGGCGTAGGTATATCTTTTGGAGCCGACCGTATATACGATGTTCTTAATGCTCTTGACCTATATCCCTCAGAGGCTTCCGATACTACAACCGTTTTGTTCCTAAATATGGGAGATTCAGAAGCAGTTACAGCTCTTAAAACCATTAAGGAACTTCGGAACGAAAATATATCGGCCGAACTTTATCCGGATGTGGCAAAGATGAAAAAGCAGATGGCTTACGCAAACGCTTTAGCCATACCTTACGTGGCCATTATCGGTGAATCAGAAATGGCCCAAGGCAAAGTAACGCTAAAAAACATGTCTACAGGAGAACAGACATCGGTAAATACAGCAGACTTGGCTAATGCCATCAAGCTTTAACGCATTTCATGTTGACAGGATCTAAATGACTCCAAGTCCTGCCAGGAAAACCAATCCGATTCCGACCGGAGCAATATATTTAAGTGAGAAAATTATAAGGCGCAGGGACCAGTAAGGCAAAGTTCCTGTGCCTTTTAATTGTGCGGCAACTACATTTCTGTCAATAAACCAACCCACAAAAATAGATATTAGCATTCCGCCTAAAGGCAACAAGATATTGCTTGCCACATAATCAAACAGGTTGAAAACGGTCAATCCGAAAATTTTGAATCCGCTTAGAGCTCCGAATGACAAAGCACACAGCGAACCTAAAACCATCGCCAATCCAGTGTTTAGGGCAACAGCTTTTTTACGACTTAGCCCAAGCTGTTCGCAAAAGAAAGCGACGCATATCTCGCTCATAGATATGGTCGAAGTCAATGATGCCAAAAACAGCAGGAAAAAGAACATTGTCGACCATAAGGCTCCTCCCGGAAGTTGATGGAATATATCAGGGAGCACTTCAAACACAAGCTTAGGTCCGGCAGCCGGCTCGGAATTAAACGTAAACACAGCCGGGAAGATTATCACTCCGGCAAGTATAGCGACTAAAGTGTCAAGCGAGGCTGTCATTGTCGCGCTCTTGACAAGCGGTGTCTCTTCAGAGAAGTAGCTTGCGTAAATCATCATAGTGCCAAGTCCGATTGACAATGAGAAAAATGCCTGACCCATTGCTCCAATAAGAACAGACGAATCTACCTTAGAGAAGTCCGGTTTAAAGAGAAACTCCAAGCCTTCCTTTGCACCCGACAGGAACAGCGAGTTTACACAAAACACCAACAGCAATACGAAAAGCACGGGCATTAGTATATTGGAAGCTTTCTCTATACCTTTTCGTACTCCACGTAGAACAATGACCGCGTTGAATGCAAGAAAAATCAAAGTCCACATCACGGAACGCCATCCTGACGAAAAGTCGTCAAACATGCTGTGACGTGTATTGACATCGACAGCTGCGAGACTGCCTGTCGCGGACTGTGTGAAATATTCCAAAGTCCATCCGGCAACTACACTATAGAACGATAAAATCAAAATCGATGCAAAAACTCCCATATAGCCAACCCAGGACCATTGACGGCGAGAATGCAACATACGGAAAGCGCCAAAAATGTTTCGTCGGGTTCCTCGTCCCATTATGAACTCGGCACAAATCACGGGCACGCCGATAATAAATATAAAGAATATGTATATAAGCAGGAATGCACCACCTCCATGTGTGCCGGTTTCGTATGGAAAGCGCCAAATGTTCCCTAACCCGACGGCAGAACCCACGGTTGTCGCTATAACTCCGAGTTTTGTCCCAAACTGTGCACGATTGTCTGACATGTCTGTAAAAATTATGCGTTTCTATAAAAACGAACTTATAAGGACCACTGCAATGAGTATCGGTGCCACATACTTGACAATAAATAGTGAAGGCGCATAAATCCGCGACTTTATAGACCCATAGTTTGTAAGTTCATTCTTAAAGTAATCGCTTGGAATGAACCATCCTACGAACAAGCAGGTAAATATCGCGCCTAAAGGTAACATCACATTTGTAGCCATCGTATCAAGGAAGTCAAATATGTTCATCCCCATTATTTTAAACCATGACAAAGAACCTTGCGACAAAGAGCACAGGGTACTGAGCAGAAACAGCGGCAAAATCACGACAAGACATGCCGTAACGCGTTTCATTCTGAAACGGTCTACCATAAATGCTATCGACACTTCCGCCAACGAAATGGTAGAAGTCAGAGCCGCTACCATCAATAACAGGAAGAATAGCGACGACCAGATTTGCGTTCCAGGCATCTGCGCAAATACTTCCGGCAGTGTTACAAACACCAAAGTCACCCCCTCAAGCCCGTTCTCATCGAGTCCGAATGTCTTTACAGCAGGGAAAATTATAATTCCCATCATAACCGCCACCAGCAAATCAAGCATTGATACAGTGACCGCTGTCTTGCCCAATTTAGTGCTTTTAGGGAAATAACTTGAATAGGTTATCAAAATTCCCATGCCAAGCGACAGCGAAAAGAAAGCCTGACCTAATGCATTGACAACTACCCCCGGGGTTATCTTTGAGAAATCTGGACGAAAAAAGAATTCAATGCCTTCGGCGGCTTTCGGAAAGGTCAACGAAACTCCACAGAACACCAATAGCAAAAAGAAAAGCATCGGCATCAAGATATTGGACATCTTCTCAATGCCCTTTTGTACTCCCATCAAAAGAATACCCAGATTTATGGCAAGCATAACGTATGTTGGAATCAATGGCTTCCAGTCTTGCATAATGTACTCCTGCATTCTTGACTTGAACTGGTAGTCGAGGGCATCTATTCCTGCTACAGAGTCCAAGCCGGAAACCGGAGTATACAGGCTGCCAGTGATGGACTGCCACATATATTCAAAAGTCCATCCGGCAACAACCATGTAAAAAGATAATATTAAATATGATGCCAAGACTGCCATAGCTCCCACAAGCCACCAAGGACGCTTTGGAGCCAATTTTTTAAAAACACCGACCGAATCAGTGTGCTGGCCACGTCCCAACGAAAATTCTGCAAGCATCACCGGAATGCCTAACAAAAAAACACATCCGATGTATAAAAGGAGAAAAGCGGCTCCTCCGTTAGTTTGGGCTTCTGCGGGAAACCTCCATACATTTCCAAGTCCGACAGCAGAACCAACGGTAGCTATTACAAGGCCAATCTTACTGCCAAATTGCGCTTTAGTGCTCATAATAAATCATTATTTCAATGCAAAATTAATAAAAATACGACATTTAATCACAAAGTATTGAATAATTATTATATTTGCAGTGAATTTTACTTAAATTTATGCGACTGAAAGAAATTAAAGGGCTGATATATCGGTCTCCGTCATGGATGTTCACCGTTATTGTTGTAATCGCCATTCTGTATCTCACTTTGGTGCCACGTCCGCTTCCGGACATGGACATTCCGCTATTTCCGGGTATAGACAAGATAGTTCATGCCATAATGATGATGGGCATGATGTGGTGTATATGTCTGGATCTTGCCAGAAGCCATATTGCGGCACAAATTAGGCCTACGAAAAAACTCGCTATCGCATTCGTGGCTACTGTCATATTCGGAGGAGTTATCGAACTGTTACAGGGATGTATGGGCTTAGGGCGCGGCGAGGATATATATGATTTCCTCGCCGACGCCATAGGTGCCTTTATCGGATTAATTACAGCTCTTATCGGATGGGAGAAACTTGTTCGATGGTTGCAGGATGAGTAAATTCATACATTGCCTGTGCAACTGTCGACTTCAGCTCTTCACCTTGCATACCACGGGCTTCAATAGTTCCGTCAGGAGCAAATAAAATCAAATGAGGAATTCCGGAAATTCCATATAAGTCGGTGGGAATCGTCTGCGCATTTAAAATTTGTGGCCAAGGAAGACCGAGCTGCTCTATCGCAGTTTTTGAATTCTCAGGTTCGTCCCATACGGCGACACCAAGCACGTCAAGGCCGGCAGAATGATATTTATCATACAGTTCCTTGATGTTCTTCATCTCACGACGACATGGGCCACACCAGCTTGCCCAAAAATCGACGAGAACATATCGACCTTTTCCTACAAAGTCACTGAGTTTTTGCTCAGTACTGTCATTGGTTATGGTGAAATCGGCAAACATTTTGCCCGGGGCAGTACGGGCTTCTGCCTTCTTACTCTCCATTAGGCGTTTAACACGAGCATACTCCCCATATTCCGGATATAAGGCTACTATGCTGTCCATTTGTTGCAGATTAAGGCTGTAAGCCCGATTTAAAAATGCAATGTAGCCAATCGGGTTGCCCTTGCAGGCGGCAATTGTGGAGTCATATAAATTCACAAGCTCTTTTTCTACTATATTCCGCAGAGAGTCGTCCGTGAGGTTTAGATAAACACTCGATAATGAGTCTTCTCTTTCGCTGAGCTTTATCAGTTGCTCATTCAATGGAGTGCCATTTCCGGTTCCAAGAGAATCAACAGTTATCAGACCCTCCTCGAGAATGAACACACCCGCACGACTGTCTCCGATCAGCAGACGAACCATAGTAGGGGCCGATATGTTACCATTGAACTCTACTATATCTCCGGTGATAACGGCACTGTCAAGTTTCTGGCCGTTATCATAGTCTATGATATATGCCATTTTCCCGTAATCTTCTTTATTTACCGAGGATTTCACGGAATATGGCTCCCCTGAAGATTGATGGCCGCAAGATACTGCCAAAAGACCGATTCCAACGATGGAACAAAATAATGTTTCCATTTAATGTGACTATTGAGTTTTGGTTATATTAAATATATCTTAGAAACAGGATTATTCTACTGTCAATTTATTTGACTTTGCCAGATTAATCATCTTTTGGTCAGGAACAATAAATATCTCCAGCCTGCGGTTTAAGGCGCGATTAGCTCGTGAATTATTCGGCACGAGCGGTTCTGAAGAGCCCAACGCGTAAGGTAGCACTATGCTCTCTTGAGGTTTATTCGCAGTCATTTCCTGATAAACAGCCTCAACTCGCATTTCACTGAGCCAATCGGTATATTCGTCCGAGCCGGTATCATCAGTATGAACTACAAGCAATATCTTATATAATCCTTTTTGCGTCAGATTGGCGTATTGACGTAAGAGTTCCTTGGCACGAGGCATCAAAACCGTGTCATTAGGAGCGAAAAGCAAATCCGTGGCAATAGTGGCGACAATTACTTCGCCGTCACGCATGGTCTCAATCTTTTCAGTTTTTCTCTTGGCTAATTTTTTTGCCAAAGCAGTTATATGACTCTTAACAAGCTCCTTCTGTTTTACCGGCACTTCAGGAGATGCTACATTTTCATCAAGCGACAGTTCTGTTGCATCCGGTAGTTGCTGCTGCACCTTTTTGCTACCTTTTTGCTTTTTCTGCTTTTTCGCATCAGTCGCCTGCCGGTTACTTTCCACCGTTTCCTTGCCGGTCAACTTTTGAAATACATTTTGACCGTTTAAGGTTGACGGTAGATTCAACGACATCAGCAATATCGATGCAGTTAAAATCGAGCCAAACCGCTTCTTGTTGATCTTAATAATCATCCTCAAGTCCTATGGATTTTTCATATTCAAGTTCACCTTCGACAATAAAGTGGACATCGTCAGCGTCAACTACTGCGAGTTTGTCTTTCGCAAGCATCTTCTTTACGTATGCAAGGATTGCCTCATAGTCAGGAGGTAAATTGTCGTCAGAGTCATTCTGCGACGGGATTTGGAGCAACCCTTCTGATTCATAAAAGTCCCATATCATGTCAATGACATTCAATATCTCGTCGTCGTCATACATGTCACGTATTTCGGCGGGCATATAGTTACGTATAAACTTGACGGCTTCATTCTCGTCAAATTCCTTAAAATTATTTTCGGCCATAACCAATTACATTTATTGTTATTAACACGCTAAGTTACCAAATTCCCGCCATAACTCACAAGCTATAATCCATATTTTCATAATTTTTAATATAGCTCGTCTGTTTCAATAATGTGTAACAGACAGGAAGCTGGACCTAAAGACGCAGCTTCCTGTCTAAATCTATGTTAGTGTCTTGTAAACTTGTAAGCAACGGCAAGCCGACTTGCGTAGCGGACAAAGTAATTAGAAGAAGTATGCTACTCTAATGTCGAGCGTGCGATTCTTTGCGCTAAAGTCATCAAGAAGCTTAGTCTTCTCGGCGTATGTGATTCCCCAGGTATAGCTACATTGAATCTGCCACCTTTTCATAATCTCAAAGCCGCCGCCCACGGTCAGGCCAATTTCTCCGTATGCATATTTCAACGCCTTAACGTTGCTGTGTCCTGCCAAAATTGAGAATGTCGGACCACCATAAACGAACGGTGCCCAATAGTCCTCAATGCCTTCCATACGAGTCCATTTAAACCGTAAGTGCATTGGTATCTCTATATAATGGAGATAAGAACGTTCCGTACCGTATCCTTCAGAAGCCCAAATTTTCTTCTCTCCAAGATGAAGTGTAGCTCCGCGCATTTCATAATATATGCCGGAATTCATTCCGAAACCAATCCCGGGAAACATTATTTCAGTCACGAGACCGGTCGAAAAGCCGGTGGTTTTATCAACCGTTATTAAATCCTGCTTGAACTTCAAATTACTGAAAGTCATTCCAAGCATGGGGCCATAGCGAAATTGTGCTGAAGCATTACTATATGAACCTGCAATACCCAACAGGATAACCAATGCGAGAATATATTTTTTCATAACAAATTCTTTTCGTTGTCTAATTTAGCACAAAGTTAATGATAGTGCGTGAAAATCCACGTAAGTAAAGTAAAAAAAATGCATAAATTAGACAAATGGCACAAGAGACACATTAATTTACGTTAATTAAACAGTCTTATGACATCTTCCACCGGAATTATTGCCAGCACCTTGTGTCCGTCGGGGGTATAGTTAGGCGAAGAAAGCTTAAATAAGTCGCTGACTATATGCTCCATCTCAGACACAGTTAAAGATTGTCCCTGTTTCACAGCCGCGGCATTCGCCATCGACAAGGCTATTCGAGCGCGGAGACTGTCACCCAGCTCAGCACCCGTAGCAGTAGCGGTCTCTATCATCGATAGAATCAATTCCGTAGGATTAACCTCCTGCACGACCGAAGGCATACCGTTGACGCTCCAGGAGCGGTCGCCAAGATATGATATGTCAAAACCGAGGGTGGAAAGTTCAGATGACAACTGCTCCATAATTACATTTTCGGAAGCTGACAGTTGTATTATTTCAGGAAACATCGAACGTTGCATACTAAGAGCATCAAGCCCTGCAAGGTCAAGATAACGGTCAAAAAGAATCCTAACGTGTGCCCTATGTTGGTCAATGACCATTATGCCTGAAGCCGATGGCGTTAATATATATCGATCCTTCAACTGCATAGTCGATGCAGACAGATCTGACTGCATCAATATCTCTCCGGTATTTTCGTCGACAAGTTGATTAATCGACGATTCTACAAGTCCTGACGACGTTTCAGAGGGCATATCAAAATCATTTAACGCAGAAGCGCGTTCCATTGGAGATTCGGCATCGCCCGTGAATCCTTCGTATAATTTCTCCCAATCCTGAATATTATTACGCATCGACTTTAATCCGGCATCGACAGGAGCATATCCGCCACCCTTACCGGCGGCACTTTTAAAAGGATTATATGTAGGGTCGAGATCAAGCCCGTGTCTGCCTCCGGCATTTGGATTAAATACCGGTATGTCCGGAGCATTCGACATGTCGAAGTCTATCGATGGTACGGCATTGAATTTACCCAATCCTTCCTTAACAGTTGCTGAAAGTATTTGCCATATTGGCTGTTCATTTTCAAACTTTATCTCATTTTTTGTCGGATGAATGTTTACATCGATTGACTCAGGACTAACCTCAAAGTTTATAAAGTAGTTAGGCTGATGGTCAGAAGGAATTAACTGATCATAACACATCATTATGGCCTTGTGGAAATACGGATGACGCATGTTACGCCCATTGACCATCAGATATTGCAAAGCGCCCCTTTTACGTGCGTTTTCCGGCCGGCTCACAAAACCACTTATTTTTACCAGAGAAGTTGCCGACTCTATAGGGACCAATTGTTTGTCAAGAGCCTTTCCAAACAATTCCACGATTCTTTGCTTAAACGACCCCTTTAATAACTGATGCACAACGCTATCATTATGATGCAATTCAAATTCGATATGCGGGTTAACAAGTGCCAATCGCTCAAACTCATGGATTATGTGGCTCATCTCCACATTGTCGCTTTTAAGAAACTTTCGACGGGCTGGGACATTATAGAACAACTTTTTAACGGTCATAGTGCTTCCTGCCGAACATGCCACAGGCTCCTGCACCTCAACTTTTGAACCGGAAATAACTATTCGTGTGCCTATGTCGTCAGACTTACGCATAGTCCTAAGTTCAACCTCCGACACCGCGCATATAGATGCCAATGCTTCGCCACGAAAGCCCATTGTATGTAGCGAAAATAGATCGCCTGCTTCCTGAATCTTGGAAGTTGAATGTCGTTCAAAGGCCAAACGTGCGTCTGTCGGCGACATTCCGCATCCGTTGTCGACAACCTGAATCATTGTTCGCCCGGCATCTTTTACATATATCTTTATATTGGAAGCTCCTGCGTCAACTGCATTCTCGACAAGCTCTTTTATTACTGAAGCAGGACGTTGGATAACCTCCCCTGCCGCAATCTGATTTGCCACTGAATCCGGCAGAAGTCTGACCACATCGTTCATAGCATAATAAATTTTATACGACAAAGTTAACATAACTCGTCAACACCACCAACACTGCACCAATACAAGTTATAAAAAGTTATCAATAGCATCCGTAAATAAATAAAAATAACTAATTTTGATGACAAAGCGCCAGCCCAATGAAAACGACGGCTTCAATAGTGACATATAACACTGATTATCAAGAACTGTCGTCATGTATCGGTTCTTTGATGCGTGACTCCGTTGATATGATATATATTGTCGACAACTCTTCCGACAGCAAACTACGGGAATTTGTCGACGGATATGAACGCATAAAATATATTCATCCGGGGGGAAACTTAGGCTACGGAAAGGCTCATAATATAGCCATACGTAAGGCAATGGAAGAAAATGCGACATACCATCTCGTAATTAATCCGGACGTAAAATTTGATCCCGGGACAATTGGCCCGATAAAAGATTACATGGACTTAAATCAAGATGTGGGTCAATTGATTCCGAACATGATTTACCCCGACGGAAAGCTCCAATATTCAGTCAGACTGCTGCCCACTCCAATAAATCTTATATTCCGAAGATTTATTCCAGGGAAAATATGCAACCGGCTTGACGATCGCTACCTTTTGAAACATTGGCGACATGACACGCCTCTCGACGTACCCTATCATCAAGGCAGTTTTATGTTTTTCCGACTTTCTGCCTTAAAGGAAATTGGACTATTTGACGAGCAATTTTTCATGTATCCGGAAGACATTGACATCACTCGTCGGATGCACAGGAAGTATCGCACGATGTTCTGGCCGAGAGTAACAGTCGTACACAACCATCATGCCGACAGCTACCACAGCCGGAAAATGCTGAAAATTCACATTATAAATATAATTAGGTATTTTAACAAATGGGGATGGCTGTTTGATCGTGAGCGCCGGAAATTCAACCGCGAAACGCTTGAATATATCCGTGTAAACAGTCTTAAGAACCAATATTAAGCCCGAACAGATTTATAGCATTTTCAGTCGTAACTCTCTCTAAATCTTCAATCCCAACTCCCATAATCGACGCTATGTATGCAGCAGTGTGGACTATAAATGCTGACTCATTACGTTTACCACGGTGAGGTACCGGGGCAAGATATGGTGAGTCTGTTTCTAATAAAATCCGCTCCAGACCGATATGAGGAAGCGTATCCCTTAGCCGGGAATTTTTAAACGTCACTATGCCATTTATTCCAAAATAAAAGTCACCGACTTTACGAATTCTGTCAACATCTTCAACAGACCCTCCGAAACTGTGAAAAACCCCAGCCGGGACTTTTGGCAAAGCGGACAATACTTCAAGCACTTCGTCAAGCCCGTCACGACAGTGTATTATTATCGGTAATTTTCGTTCCAACGCCCAAAGACATTGAATGCGAAAAGCGTCCATCTGCTCTTCGCGCCAAGTCTTGTCCCAATATAAGTCCATTCCTATTTCACCTACGGCAACAGCATCCGGAAATTGATCAAAAGCATCGTTAATAAGTGCTAAATCAGCAAGATAATTGTCGGTTATCTCAGTAGGATGCAACCCTACGGCGACAGAAGTTCTATCCGGGAACAATTTATGCAGGTCAAACATGGCATCTAATGTAGTCAAATCCACATTAGGAAGGACCAAATGCCCTACCCCGGCATCAAGTGCTCTTTTGACCGCCTGCTCTGGATCTTGAAATTCCGGCAAATATAAATGAGTATGGGTGTCTATTATCATGACTTCCGTAGAATAGAATTCTCGGCATAAGTTCTAAAGAAGTTTTTTGCATCGGCAGAAATGTCTATTACCTCCAATTCATTAAGAGATATTTCAAGATAATATTTTATTTTCGCACGGCACTTTTCCGCTACACCGAGCTTTTCATAAATCTTCTTTATCGCACCTACTTTTTCATCTGAGCGCACACCAACGTATGACCTTATAATCTGTCGTTGAGATTCATCGGCACTATCCATGGCGGTTATTAACAAGTATGTCTTTTTGTCATTCCGGATGTCTCCACCGATGTTCTTCCCAAACACGGCGGAATCGCCGTATGTGTCTAGCCAATCGTCCTGAAGTTGGAAAGCCATGCCCAATGCCACAGCAAATCTGTAAAATGAATCACATATTTGATTGGATGCTCCGGCAATAAAGGCTCCGGCACTACAGGCATATCCCAGCAAAACAGACGTTTTAAGTCGAATCATCTCGAGATATTCCTCTACGGCCACATCATTACGAGTCTCAAAATTCATGTCATATTGTTGACCTTCGTATATTTCCATTGCAGTGCGGTTAAAGAGACCCAACAAATGTGGCAACTTATTAGCCGGACAATCTGCCGTCAGAATAGTTGCCATTGTCAACATTGCATCGCCCGACAAAATTGCGGTAGAATCATTCCATTTACAATGAACCGTCGGCTTCCCCCTCCTGACATCAGCACGATCCATTATATCGTCATGCAAAAGCGTGAAATTATGAAACATCTCAATTCCCAAAGCCTGCGACATAGCACTACGTGCATCTCCGCCACAAGCCTCACACGCCGCCAGAAGCAACATAGGGCGCATACGCTTACCGCCACAGTCAAGAGTATAGGCAATTGGCTCGTACAGGCCCACAGGTTGTGACGGATATTCCAAATTAGACACAGCTTTGTTAATCAGCTCCAAATAATCTTTTTGAGTTCTCATACCGCATCCGAATTAGTGATTTTAACGCCTAAAAGTCAACATTTTATTTGAAAATTATGTCAGCCAGCGAATCGGCATTCTCTTTCAAATATGATTCAAACGCCTCAACGTAAGCATCCGCGGCACCGTCGTGTCCCGACTCACGATAAGCATATTCATTAGCCCGTATCTCAACAAGCGCTCCTTCGAGCTGCATCGTGGTCATTGAAGGAGCCGCTTCTATGAACTTTCGCGCATCGGCCGCGCCGAGCTTTGACGATTCTTCGGCCGCGCGCTGCTCCTCCACAGTCGAACAAGCCATCATGGCCATCAGCGGAATTATTGCGATTTTAACGTATTTCATAATCTATTTAATTGTTAACGACAGTACATGCTCTTTTACTTTTTCCATCAACCACCGAGGTGTTGATGTGGCACCACATATTCCCAGGGTCTCAACATTATCAAGCCATTCGCCGACAATCTCTTCGGGATTACTAATTAAGTAAGTCCTTGGATTAACGGCGCAGCATTCGGTATAAAGGAATTTTCCATTGCTGCTCTTTTTCCCGCTTACGAACAAGACGACCTGATGAGACGCGGCAAATGCCTTAAGTCGAGGCACACGGTTGGCCACCTGCCTGCAAATAGTGTCGTGATAGCGGAACCTCGCTGAAGGATTTTTGCGCCTTTCAATCTCTGCAATCATGTCTTTAAATCCCTCAATTGACTTCGTTGTCTGCGAATACAATGTAATGTCACGGTCAAAGTCAATCTGCGAAAGTCCATCAATATCTTCCACAACGATAGCTTCCCCGCAGGTTTGCCCTACGAGACCGTTTACCTCGGCGTGTCCCATCTTTCCGTATATGACAATCTGCTCTCCGGGGCCGAGCATATCATACGACTCCTTTATCCGCTTTTGTAAATGAAGTACCACCGGACACGTAGCATCAATAATCTCAATATTACGCTCGTGTGCTATGCGATAGGTAGACGGTGGTTCGCCATGCGCCCTAAGAAGCACTTTAACATCTTTGAGCGATGCCAAATCTTCATGGGTTATGGTGACAAGTCCCCGTCGACACAAGCGATTGACTTCGTCGCTGTTATGGACAATGTCGCCTAAACAGTAAAGACTTCCAGATACATCAAGTTCAGACTCTGCCATACGTATGGCAGCCACTACTCCGTTGCAGAATCCCGATGCCTCATCAATTTCAATCCGCATTTGCTATTCTATTAAACATCGACAATAGCCACTGATTTTGCTCATCAACCGTCATGCAGGAATTGTCAAGCATGACGGCATCTTCTGCTTTGCGCAACGGACTTTCCTTACGAGTTTCGTCTATATGATCACGTGTAACCACATTCTCAAGTACCTCTTCAAATGTCGTTTGTACTCCTTTGTCAATCAACTCCTTATAACGCCGTTCGGCACGTGTGCGAGGTGAAGCGGAGACAAACACTTTCATCTCGGCATCCGGAAATACCGTAGTGCCTATATCACGTCCGTCCATCACTATTCCCTTGCTTTTGCCGAAATCCTGTTGCAAAGCTACGAGCCGGTGACGGACTTCGGGAATCACCGCTACCTGTGAAACATTATTTGACACCTCCATACGGCGAATCTCGTTTTCGACATCGTCACCGTTAAGCATGGTTGATTGTGTCCCGTCGGGATTAGGGCGGAAATCTATTTCAATGCTTGGTAAAGCATTGATAAGGGATTCCACGTTGACAACACCTTCGTTTATCAGCCCATGGCGCATGGCCCATAACGTGACAGCCCGGTACATGGCGCCGGAATCTATATAACGATAGCCGATGGATGAGGCCAAGGCCCGTGCCATCGAACTTTTGCCGGAGGATGAGTATCCGTCGACGGCAATTATGATTTTTTTGCTTGACATATTAGAAAATTGTCTAACTCACCACAAATTTAGCTAAATTACCCAACAAAACAAAATGCCCCTCAGCCTTTCGGCCAAAGGGCACTTAATTCGGATAGCCTATCTGATTTATTCAGCGGCGGGAGCTTCTGCTGCACCTTCACCTTCTGCAACTTGTTCAGCTGCAGCTGCGGCCTCGGCTTCTGCCTTGGCAGCCGCAAGTTCGGCCTTCTTCTTGGCTACAGCCTCAGCCTTAGCCTTGTTGACAGCAACTTCGGCATCGAGACGAGCCTTAAGAGCCTGCTCCTTCTTTGAAGCCATCGAAGCCTTAGCGGCATCAACCGTTGCCTGACGCTGGCTCTTCCATGCCTCAAAGCGACGCTGAGCTTCTTCTTCAGTAAACGCACCTTTCTTGACACCGCCCATAAGGTGTTTCATAAGGAGCACACCTTCATTGGAAAGTATCGAACGCACTGAGTCGGTGGGTTGAGCACCTACACAAAGCCAATACAAAGCCCGCTCGAAGTTTAAAGTTACTGTAGCAGGATTAGTGTTCGGATTATAAGAACCTATCCTTTCAATAAATTTACCATCTCGTGGTGCCCTGCTATCGGCGATTACAATTGGATAAAACGCATAGTCTTTATGACCACGGCGCTGTAATCTGATTTTTGTTGCCATTTAGTTAAATAATTTAAGTGGTTTTTGTATTGCTTAAAATGCGACTGCAAAGGTATGGATTTTCCGTCAAACGGCAAAATATTTTTCTATACGTTTTATATCTATTTTCGATTAAAATCCATTTTAATTTTGCGTTGCGCATCATTCTGCTGCAGAAAGCGGAGATGCTGTGCTGTAGGTTCGTGCGGCAAGCTCTTTGTCAAGCATATACATGCCATATTTATTGCCTTCGACGGCCTCAACCGAAGCTATCATCTCACGTGCGCTCTCCTCTTCTTCAACTTGTTCGTCGATGAACCATACCAGACGGTTAACCGAGGCGAAGTCATTATCGGCAGAAGCGATCGAAGCAAGGTTATTGATCAGTGAAGTCACCTTGCGTTCATGCTCGAGAGTCTGGCGGAACATGTCGAGAACGGAGTTCCAAGTCACAGGCACTTCGGCAATAGGTTTAAGCACCACGCTTGCGTCGCGCGAATTTAGATAGTTCATAAAGATTCGGGCATGATCCTGCTCTTCGCGGAACTGGATATAGAACCAGTTGGCAACACCCTTATATCCTTTTACTTCGCAATCCATTGACATAGACAGATACAGGTAAGCCGACCATAATTCAGCATTTATCTGCTCATTAATAGCATCATGTAGTTTCTGTGATAACATAATTATCGGTTTTAAGTTATACTTGAATTGTCCGACAAAGTTAAGGAATTAACAGATACGTTGTCACTATCCGATGCCTAAAAAATAACCATGTATGCAAAAAATTTGGATAGACACCACAGGCACATCCTTAGCGTTTCTTCGGCAATATATTGAATTTATATTGAACGTGGAACATCAAGTAGCGCGGAATCACGTTGGTATATGTCTCAGTACGCCCCT